>DASZXD010000071.1:0-23390 GCA_035546015.1 Occallatibacter sp. | reverse complement strand
CGAACGGAACTGGATCTTCGGGTTGTGCTTCGACAGCACCTTCGTGATTGCCGCCGTCAACGTCGTCTTGCCGTGATCAATGTGACCAATCGTCCCCACGTTCACGTGAGGTTTCGTCCGATCAAATTTTTCCTTCGCCATGCGCTTTCGATTCCCTTTCCGTTAGTCTTTTTCTTCTCGCGGCTCCGGATTCACCGGAGACCGAAAATCCTTGTACCCGCCGCTCAGTAGTAAGCGTACGCCTTGAAGTACCGCTGCCTCAGTTCCACCGGCACCTTCTCCACCAGCCGCAGATACCGTTCGCGGGTCAATCCCTGGTCCGAAACCGGCAGCGCGCTGTAGAGCGCCGGAGCTTCCTTGCCCAGATAACCCCGGCGCAGAACGCTCTCAAAATCGCGAATCCGCAGTCCCGACTTGCGAACGCGGTTCAGGAAAACCTCCACATCGCGGGCATCGAAAATCGCGTCCAATAACGCGTGAAATTTCGTGTACCCCTGTTCGTCCTGGACGGCTATCGCTGCCTGCTCGAACATCTTTTTCTTGCCCTCGGACTACTGCCTTCTCAAAACCAAATTCTTATCGCCCCGCGACAAACAGCCGTCGCCGGGGACCCCGATTTTGGAGCGGGAGACGGGGATCGAACCCGCGACCAACAGCTTGGAAGGCTGTGACTCTACCACTGAGTTACTCCCGCCTAAAACAGCCTTTAGCTATTAGCCGTCAGCTTTCAGCTCCATCGTTGCTCGTGCCAGTCACATCGGCTCAAACCGCCACGGCACAAGCTGAAAGCTAACGGCTAATAGCTGAACTTCTGGAGCTGATGACCAGGATTGAACTGGTGACCTCTCCCTTACCAAGGGAGTGCTCTACCAACTGAGCTACATCAGCCCTTCTTGCAAAATCTACGACCCCGAAGCATCTCTGCCGCCGTCGCGGCGAATTTTCTCCGCCTGAACGGCTAAAACCGTGCGCAACGCCAGCCCGCCGATAATGACGAGCGGAACCAGCCTCAACTCTACCGGCCTCCCAAAGACGTCTACCTTGCCTGCGTCCATGGTGAACCAGACCGCCGCCGCCAAAATCGCGTACAGCAAAAGCGCCAGCCAAAACCGCCGCTGAAGATCGGAACCCGAACGCATTCCGCTGTTGCCGGACTGCGCTTCCGCCTGCGGCGACTGGCGCATGATGCACCTCAAAAACATCTGGTGCACAGGGGAGGATTCGAACCTCCGTAGCTCCAAGGAGCGGCAGATTTACAGTCTGCTGCCATTAACCACTCGGCCACCTGTGCCCAATCCCCCATCGATTGAAAACCTCAACCCAATGGAGGTCTTACCCAATTCCTTGCTGCCCACCGGCTGCCTCTTCAGCGCATCACGCCCCGTCCGGAGAGCCTCCGGCATTTGGGAGCCTGCGCCTGAAGTGGGGTCACCGCGAAGGACAGGCCCGGCGATATCAACAACGCTCGCCGGTGAAAAACTTGCTGCACCCGGACTGATCTTCCCCGTCCGGTCTATGCCGTTTTTTGAAACCCCGGTTTATTCTCCCGTTTGTGGAGCTGGCGAAGGGATTTGAACCCCCGACCCTCTGATTACAAATCAGATGCTCTACCAGCTGAGCTACGCCAGCTCGATCCACCGGAAACTGCTCCGGAGCTCCAATAGAACGCACGGGCACACGACCGCTCCGCACATACTACGGCACAGAAACTAAGGTTAGCATACCGGCGACGGCGGAGCAAACAGTGGAAAGAGGGAGTGTAAAAGGGATTTTTAAGGCTCTCATTTCTGCACAGAAAAGGAGCAAGCTTGTGGCACCGGCCAGCGGTCAAGGCCTGCAATATCTTCCTGGAGCAGGATGGAGTCGGCGGGGGAGGCTGGATTGACGCGAACTGTGACGGTACGGCCCTTGAACTGCGCACCCCAGCGGCTAGCATCGCCCTTACTTAAAAATCTCCGCGTATGGTCCGTGTAATCACCCGTCTGGAGGTCGGGGTTGCGGTAGAAGTAGGTCAACCTACAGAGAAAAAGAGGGCGCTTCTCGCCGAGAGAATGATCAGTGACGAAAACCACTTCAATGACGGCGGAGACAGGGTTCCAACTACTGCGCACTTTGGCGAAATGGCGCATTCTGCGCGTCACGCTTACGATCAGGAGCGTAATAGCGCCGAAGAGCAGCAACAATACACACAGGAACAGCTTGAGGACGGCATACAGCACGGAATGAGTGACGTGAGCAAGCGACTGCACGGTTGGATTGCGCGGGGACGGAACAGTTATCGCATGATTTTCTAATTGCCCCCGACCTTTGCGCCCCATTCTTCCGGGCTGATGTCCCGCGCGTGTCTTGAAAAGAGCCAGTGGTGGCCTTCGATGTCCTCGACGCCGTATTGCAGCTCGCCATAGATGGTTTCGTGAAGCTCCTCCACGATGGTTGCACCGGCGTCACGGGTACGAGCATAGTGGTCTTCCACATCCTCGACGAATATCGTGAGCGACTGGGTTCGATGGCCTGCTGTTGCCGGCGTGGCGCGCCCTGGCCGTACGGTGGAAACCATAACGTACGCCTTGCCCAGCCGCAGTTGCGCACCGGCAACCGGTTCACCATAGCGATAGTGCTCAACAAAGCCAAAAACCTTCGAAAGCCAATCGATGGCCTGCTCAAGATCGTTGTAGAAGAGGTGCGGCAGCACTGCATCAACAGGCACAGATCGGTTCTGAATCATGGCGCCACAATACACGATTGCGCGCAATGAGGCGTTACAAAAGTTGTAAGGCGGCAGCTAAAACCGAATGGATTTTGCGCTGAGTCTGGAAACGAAAAGCCCTCTGCTATCACGATCTTTCGACTGAGTGATAGGCAAGTTCCCAAGGCCGAAAAAGGCCGTTGCGCAGCCCTGCCCGCCTCCGGATCGCAACGAAGATTTGGCTTGACATACGCCTGCCAGCGGACGAATCTGCTACTTAGTCAATTCACCCCAGGGGATCTTTAAATGAAAATGTATCGATTTCTCCCAACCTGCGTTGTCGGGTTGACGCTGCTCGCGGGGGCTCTCGTCGTATCCGCACAAACACCAGCCGCTCCCACTCGCAAGCCGCGCGTTGCGGTTATGGACTTCGACTATGGCACGGTGCAAACGACGACCGCCGCAGTCTTCGGCACCAATGTGGACGTAGGCAAGGGCATTACAAATCTGCTGGTTACGGGTCTGGTAAAGGACGGCAACTTCTCCGTGATCGAGCGCTCGGCCCTGGACAAGGTGCTGAACGAGCAGAACTTCTCTAATTCCAATCGCGCCGATCCCAACAGCGCCGCCAGAATCGGCAAGCTGCTGGGCGTGGACGCCATTATCGTCGGCACCATCACCGAGTTCGGTAACGAGACCAAGCACACCGGCCTGGGTGGTGCGGGTGGCAACTGGGGCGGCTATGGACTGGGCCACTTCGGCCATTCGAACTCCAAGGCCAACGTGGCCATCACCGCGCGCATCATCAACATCGATACCGGCGAGATCATGGCAGTGGCCGATGGCACAGGACAGTCGAGCCGTTCGAGCACTTCTCTGTTAGGCGGCGGCGGCAATTGGCACGGATTCGGGGCCGGCAATGCCGACTTTGGCTCCAGCGACTTCCAGCAGACGATCATCGGTGAAGCGACCAAGGCCGCAGTGGATCAACTGGCAACCAACCTTGACTCGCAGTCCGCCAAGGTGCCGGTTCGGACCATCGTGGTCGAGGGTGTCGTGGCTGCCGTAGACAGCGGTCAGATCATCCTGAATGTGGGCGCGAAGGCCGGTATCAAGGTCGGCGACCAGTTCAACGTAATGCGTGTAACCCGAGTGATCAAGGACCCAACCTCCGGCGCCGTGCTGCGCAAGCTGACCACAACGGTCGGCACCGTCAGAGCGACTGACGTGGACGATGTATCTGCAATCTGTGCGCCGGTTTCGGGAACCGACTTCAAGGTCGGAGACGAGATCAAGACGGTAACGCAGTAAAGACTGCCTCAATGCAGAAACGCCCTCCCGCAGGAGGGCGTTTTTATTGCTCGCTGGCGCGATTGCAGCTGACTGACTATCGGCCCAGGAACCCTTCCAGCTTCTGCATCTCGGCGTTCGCGCGTTCCATGTAGTCGTGGGCCACGTCGAGGTTGCCATCGTTGATGGCGCGGTCGGCCTCGCGCAGGTTGTTGTTCATGCGGTTGAGTGCTCCCACCATGTCACCGCGCAGGTCAAAGCCCTGCGCCTGCTGCTGGCGGCGAAGCTGCTCGATGCCGCTGCGCACAGTGTCTGCGCGGGCATCGAGGTCCGCAAACCTATCCCGGGCGCGGCGGATTGCCTCGGGCGAAGGTCCGGCGGGGGCAGACGGCGCTGATGGAGGCGCGGTGTACGGTGCGGGCTGCGGAGCTTGTCCGGAAGAAGACGCCAAAGGCTGCGATGGAGCCGGCGAGGACGACGTGTGTCCGCCGGTATAAGCAGGCCTTGGAGAAGACGTTGGAGTGGTTGCGGGAGTGAGGGACGTGCCGGACGCACTCGTGGATGCAACCGGCTGTGACCCAGACGGTTGCGTTGGAGTTGGCTGCGATGCTGGCTGAGTATCCGTTGCCGGAGGTGTGGTCGTCTCGGCTGGCGGCGTATTCGATGCCGATTGCGTTGTCCCTGCCGAAGAACCGTTCTTCTGGCCAGCATACATTGCGTAGAAGTGCGGCAGTACGGCGAAGGCCGCCGCTACGGCAATGACAGCCGCCAGCGCACCCAGCGCGATCCACAAGGGGCGGTTGCTCTTGGCGGGCGGCGGAGCGGGAGCAGCGCCGACATTCACCGGTGTGAATCCCTGATTGATCGGCATCGTCGGCGGTGTGGTGTTGAGGAGGCTCGGCTGGGCGGGCAGGGGGGCCGTCGGTCCAGTCTGCGAAAAGCCCTGCGCAGCCGCTACCGCAGGTGCCGCCGCAACAGCCGCAGCCGCGGCAGGCTGCGCAGGCCTCAATTCGCGCAGAGCCTTGATCGCGTTGCGAAACTCTTCGGCAGTCTGGAAGCGCGCGGCGGGGTCCTTGGCCATGGCGCGGAGAACAATGTCGTTCAGCGCAGGCGAAAGCGCGGGATTCCACTGCGCGGGTGGCGTGGGCGCCTCATTGAGCTGCGCATTGAGCACGCTATAAGAAGTTTCTGCCTGGAATGGCTTGCGGCCGGTGAGCATCTCGTAGAGCGTCACGCCGAAAGAGTAGATATCGGTTCGCCCATCGACCGTGCCGCCGCGCACCTGCTCTGGCGACATGTAGTAGATGGAGCCCATCGTCGTGCCGGGTCGGGTGAGGTTCAGGTCGGTGGTGGACTTGGCGATGCCAAAGTCCATGAGCTTCACCACCCCATGCGTCGTAATCATGATGTTGGCTGGTTTGATGTCGCGATGGGTCACGCCCTTGCTGTGCGCATAGCTCAGCGCGGCCAGCACCTGCGTGGAGTAGTCCAGCACCTGCTCGAGCGGAAGCTGCGTGGAAAGCTTGTCGAGCGTGGTGCCTTCAACGTATTCCATCACCATGACAAACTGGTTCTGAATCTGGAAGGCGGTGCGCAACTGGGTGATATTCGGGTGGTCAAGCCCGGCAAGTGTGCGGATCTCGGCCATGAAGCGCGCGGCCAGTTCCGGTTCCGCAGCAAAGTCGGGGAGTAGTATCTTCATCGCCTCTTCGCGATTGGTGATCGTGCTGCGCACCTTGTAAACACGGCCCATGCCGCCCGAGCCGAGAAGATTCAGGATTTCGTAGTCGCCGACGCGCTGACCAGTCTCCGATGCCATGGTGTGGCCTCCCTGGGGTGAATAAGATAGCGGGGAAAAACGGGCCCAATTTCTGGAGTGGTTCGAGTCTACTCCAGACCGCGGGCAGCGAGCCAGAGAAAGTGCACGTCACCCCACACTAAGGTGCCCTGAAAGATAGGTGAACAAAGAGCAGGAAACGTATCTTTGCGTTGCGGCCGGCACGTATCCCGGAGCTACGCATCTCAAACAGCAGCCTGCGTGATGCCGGTCACGGCTTCAGGCGTGCAACAAAAGATAAAACAAATCTTCGAGTTTTAATTCTGTGGGATGCCTTCTTTACGCGCGACACACGTAGTAGCATGACCAGACTTTTTGAGTTTCTCTGTCACCAGACTGTCAATCCCACAAAAAATCAGTTGCATAAAGTGTCGGCAGGATAGATGATTCGGGTGCCCTTCCCTGTACGACATTTCTTGCACGCAACCATTGGAGAGCTTGTATGCGTCGGATTTGTTCCGCAGCCCTGTCGTGTCTTCTTTGCCCTTTGCTCGTTGCCCAACAAACAACCACCCCAAACGCTTCATCGTCTTCGAACAGCGATAAAACGCAGGCGCCGGCCTCAACTGTGCCATCACAGCCGCCACCGCCTCATACGCTGCTGGACGGAACTCCCGTCAAGCTGCGGCTGAGCCAGACAATCTCGTCAGCCGATGCGAAGGTGGGCCAGGAGATTCCATTTGAGGTTGTAGAAGACGTCAAGGTCGACGATGTCGTCGTGCTTCCCAAGGGAGCTACGGCAATCGGAACCGTAACCGAAGCGCAACCCAAAAGACGCATGGGGCGCGGCGGAAAACTGAACATCAACATTAGCTACGCCAGGCTCGCCGATCAGGAAAAAGCCGCACTGCGCGCCACAAAGGAAACGCAGGGCGGCGGCCATGTGGGCGCAATGACCGGCGCGATGGTAGCCACTGCAATTGTGTTCTTTCCCGCTGCGCCGCTCTTCCTGTTCATGCACGGAAAAGACATTACCATTCCCCAGGGGACCGAGATCACGGCTTTCGTTGATGGAGACATGCACCTCGATATGTCGAAATTCGGCACACCTCCTGATTCGCTCGCGAGCGCGCCTGCCGCTGCTCAAGCAGCGCAGGCTAGCCTGACCGTCGATTCGACCCCTCCCGGTGCGGAGATTGAAGTGGATGGCAACTTCGTCGGTAGTACTCCCTCTACCATCGACGTTACGCCGGGGAGCCACGAAATAACGGTCAAGAAGAAGGGATTCACCGACTGGACACGGAAGCTCAACGTAACCGGAGGCAATGTTCACGTCAGCGCAGAACTCGACGCTGCGCCCGCCCAATAGACCGGGAGTGTTAGGGTAATTCTTGACGGTCCTTTGGCCGCCAACATGCATCGACGCACACGCAGAACACTTCTCATAGTTGCCGCGGTCCTGGTGTTGCTGGCCCTGGCTATCTTTCTGCGCTCTAAAGCGCCGCCGGAGGCTGCGCGGCTGCTGCCGGAATCGGACGGCATCGTCTACATCAACCTTAAACCGTTCCACACATTCTTCCGTAAAGACCTGAAGCCGCCTCAGCGTGTGCCCGAGTATCAGCAGTTCGTGGATGCGACGGGCATCGACTGGGAGCGCGATCTTGATCAGGTGGCAATTGGCCTGCACCGCATGCCGGACCCGAACGGACCGAACGGGCCGGTAGCCTATTCGATGGTGCTGGTGGGCAAAATCACCGGCCAGAAACTGAATACCTGGCTCGATACTCACACCACAGCACGGGAAACCTACGCAGGCAAAACCATCTACAGCATTCCCTCAGAGGGCCGCACTGTGCGCGTGGCGCAGATCGGCTATGACATGGTGGCGGTTACGAATACGCCCACTCCGGAGCAGATTCACTCCATCATCGACCGCCATCGCTCGGCGGCGCTGCCGTTTGCCGGATCCTCATTGCTTGAAAAGCACTATCACGAGGTGCCGTTGCTTTCGCTGGCCTGGGGCGTGGGACAGATCGGGCTTCCCTTCTCCGAGAGCGGAGCCATCAAGATCTTCGGCTTCTCACTCCCGCTGCAGGACAACTCCACCATCATTGCCAGCGTGGCGCCCGCGCTGCCGGTTCCCGGCTCGCTGGGAGCGCTGAGGCTCAAGGTGGAAGAGATTGCGCCCACCCCCGACGCAGCCGCCGGCCAGGCTGCGAATCTTGCCACGCTGGTCACGCTGGCCCGCGGCTTTACCGCTCCGCTTGGAGACAACGCCGCCAACAACGGACTGAAAGAATTGCTGAAAACGGCAGAGGTAACGCAGCACCGCGACCGCGTGGTAGTAACAGCGACACTGCCTGCCGGTTTTCTGGCCAGGCTGGCTGCGGGAGAAAGCACCGCGCCAGCCGAAACGGCTCAGCCGGACGAGAGCCAGAAATAGGCAACGTCAGCCCGCGCCTCGCTACCGCTCCTTCAGTCCCAGCGCCTCCACAGTTTGCGGATCGACCACCGACTTGCCGTCCTTGTCCTTCACGGCAACGCCGAAGCCGTTGTGATAGTCCCACATGGCCCAGCCAATGGAGTCTGCTTCGAGCGCAGTGCGCACATCGCGCAGCCAGTTGGTGCGCGAAACCGGATCGGTGTACTCACGGTACGCGCCAAACTCGTTGCAGATGAGCGGTACGTGATTCGCGGCAGCCCATCCGGCAGCCTCATCGATAAGCAGACGGATCCGGTGGCCGTCCCAGTGATCGAGCCAGTAGTTTTCGAACTGGTAGCGGTTGGCAAGGTCCGGAACCTGCTGGATGAGTTCCTTCATCGAGCTTTCAGTTGGCGGATACGGAATGCCATGTTCGTAGCGCCACCAGGGAACGCCCCAGGCCGCGCCCTGATGCGTGAACTCGTGCGGGTCGTAAAAATGAAAGTTGTAGATCACATTGCCGTCAGGAAGCGGATGCATGGTGAGCAGATCGACAATGTCTGAGTAGTTGGGGCCGGTGGCGATGATCGTGTTGTGCGGCGCCACTTCTCGAATGGCCGCAGCTACGCGCGCCTGAATCCCTGCCCAGCGATAAGGATCGTAGACCTCGGGTTCGTTGAGTATCTCGAAGAAGACGCGATCGGCATCGCGGCCTGCATAGTGCGCAGCGAGCTTGCGCCAGAGCATCTCGAAACGGTCCACTGCGCCATTGTCCGCGCGCATCGCCTGTTTGTAGTTGTCCTCTGGATGCACGTCGATGGTGACAGCCATGCCATCGGCAAGAATCGTATCGACGGCGCGGTCGAGACGCGCAAGAAAGTCCGCATCCCAGCCATTGAGAGCGTGCTCGAGCGGCACGGCATCGATGCTGAGACGCACATTGTCAAAGCCGAGCCTGGCTATGGTTGCAATGTCATCCGGCGTAGTTTCTGTGTCCGTGTGATGTGCCGAATAGTCGCCGGGGTTCTGCGAAAACCAGTGAGAGACGTTGATACCGCGCTTGAGATGCTGCGCGCGGGCAAATGCGGTCTGGAGTTCTTGGGCGCGGTCCTGCGCAGCGACTGGAAGAGCAAAGGCAAGTAGAGCGACAAGAGCAAACAAGCGGAGATGCATGGCGATTTCCCTCCTCGATCAGCAGGTAACGAAAATCGAAGATAACGATATCACGCGCGAAAAGGAATCTGCCTTGCTTTCCCACTGCGGACACGGGAAAATACGGAATCATCGGGAAAGCAGGCTTTTGATGGGTCAAATCTCGCTCTTTCAGGCCGCGTTTCCATCTATCCCGTCTTTATTGAAACCATCCACGCAGCGCCGGCACGGCTTGATTCCGGCTTTGCTGCTTGCGCTGAGCGTGTGCGCAGTGCACGGACAAGCTCCGAGCGCAGGGCAGAGTCTTGCGCCCGCAGGGCACGCGATTGAATCGGCGCCGCAACCGGATGGGTCTTCGGCAGGCACTGTCAACGACAGCGCATGGCTGGCAAGCATCGGCAGGCTCTATTACTCCACCGCCAAGGCAGGGCTGACCGGATTCGACTGCACTGTGCATCCTGACTGGCGCGAACTGTTCATCACGTCGAACCCGGGAGCAACAGTGAGAGACGATGACGAGCATCTGGCGCTGCTGAACTCAGTGAAGATCAACCTCCATGCTCACTTGCGCGGCAACTCCACCATGGACTGGCATCGTGACGCGAGTGAGGATAAGCCGCTTGACGACGCATCAAGCGAAATGCTCAGCAGGATGCAGCAGGCAACCGAGCAGACGCTGGAAGGTTTTCTGCAGTTCTGGACACCCTTCGTAGATGGTTCGGTGGTGCCGGACTCCGCTGCGGGGCTGACGATCACACACACCGGAGCCCAGCACACGATTCACGCCGAGCAGGGAGACGTTGCGCTAACCGAAATCTTCTCCAGCGATCTTCTGCTGCAGCACTTCGACGTGGACATGAAAACCGTTTCTATCAAGTTTCAGCCGTCCTACAAGCCAACCGAACAGGGGCTGCTGGTGAAAAGCTTTCAGGCACATGTGCAGCCGGCAGGAAGCCCGGCCGATCAGGCCGAAGATATGCACGTGGACATCGAGTATCAGACGCTCGATGGCTTTCCCATACCCGCAAAGCTCAATATGGAAGTCGCCAACTCGGGAACCTTCAACTTTGCCCTGGATGGATGTACCGTAAACCGGCTTGAGAAATCAGTGCCTGCAGCCGCTGTGAAACCTGCGCTCCAATAAAAACGGCCCCCGCGGTGCGGGAGCCGTTTTGCGGAATTCTTCGAAGTCTCCTACTGACCAATATTTGAGGCCGTATCCCGGTCGGTCGTGACAGCCTGCGCAAAGGTCATACGCAGATACTTATGAGGATTGACCGGAACGTTGTGCACGCGCACTTCGTAGTGGAGATGCGGCCCGGTGGCGCGGCCCGACTGGCCCACATAACCAATCACCTGTCCGCGGATCACATGCTGGCCGGGCAGAACCGCAATGGCCGAGAGATGTCCGTAGACGGTGAGAATGTCGTGGCCGTGGTCGAGCACCACCTCGCGGCCGTAGCCCGCGCCCATGTTTGCACTGGAGACATCACCGTCACCGGCAGCGCGCACAGGCGTTCCGTAGGGAGCGTCGATATCGATGCCTGAATGGAACGCACCCTCGCCGTTGATGGGATCTTCGCGCTCGCCGAAGCTGGAAGCTACCCGCCCCTGGATAGGCCAGAGAGAAGGCGCATCGGCCAGAACCGTCCAGTCGCCGTCAAAGCTTGATGTGAGGCCGCTTTCAAGCGCACGCGAAACGCGGCCAGAGAGCGCATCGGTACGCAGCGCATAGAACTGATCGATAGAAAGCGCGATCTGCTGCTGGCTGACATTGTCGGCCTGGGCAAGGCTCACAGGCGTCGGCGCCGCTGCAGCGCTGGCCGCAGCATGGGTGCGTGCTTCAGCAGCCATCCGGTTCTGACGCAATCCGTAGAGAGCAGTGACTTCATTGGCCAGTGCGCCGAGCGAGGCAACCTGCACGCTGCGGTCATGCGCAATCTGCGCCATCTGCTTGTAGTCCTTGCGCAGCGTCTCTCGCTCCTGACGCACCTGGTTGTAACTTTCGGTCTTCAGGAGCATCCGAGTATATGAGCCTGCCAGACCAACAATGGTGAAGGCTCCCACCATGGCGGCGGCCATGAACCCATAAGCGTAATGAAGAGGAAGCGGAATCTTGCGGACCCTGCCTTCTTCATCGCGGGTTACAAAAAGAATGTAAGAGCGCTTGCGCAGCATCTGTGCCTCTCGGGTTTTCAAGTTTGCACGATCGCAATTCGCGGCTAGCAAAAGAATGGCGCAACAATGCGGGCCCAGAGAGCCCGTTCGACAACATACACGCCCAAGGGGCGATGATGCGAGAACTTTCGTAAGGCTAGCAAACGGTACTTATGGGGGTCAATGATGCCATGGTTGTATCACGAGGAAATCCTGTCTCATTGAATGGACAGACGCAATTACTGAGCATGTGTTTGCATAGACCGCACAATTTGATTTAACTATAATAAAATCAAAAATTTGCAATTCAAAAAAGACCCAGGCGCGGGCAGTGCGCAGCCGCCGAACCGCTCAGCGGTGGACGCGATGGACGGCAATTTGCCCTATCTTCATAGAGATGCGTGCGAAAACCAAGGTCCGTTCCTCCATTCCGACAGGTGAACTGGCGCTGCTCAACCGAATTCGCGCCCGCGCTGGCAAGACCGGCGGGACAGGTGTGCGGCTTGGCATTGGGGACGACTGCGCGTTGCTCCGCACACAGGCAGGAGAAGAGCTGGCGGTTACGACCGATCTGTCGATCGAAGCCCAGCATTTTCGCCTGGAATGGCACCCGCCTGAAGTAGTGGGCCATCGCGCACTGGCGCGCGGGCTGAGCGATCTGGCCGCCATGGGTGCGCGGCCGGTGGCGGCGTTTCTGTCGCTTGGGTTGCCACCAGAACTTGTCCAAAATACAAAAGCGCGGAGCGCTTCGTGGCAGGCATCGTGGATTGCCCGGTTTTATGACGGGTTTCTGGCTCTGGCCGAGCAGTTCAAAACTCCGCTTGCTGGCGGCGATCTGGCGCAGTCTCCGATTGCGGTTGCGGACATTGTGCTGATCGGCGCGGTACGGAGCACCCGCGCGCTGCTGCGCTCAGGTGCTCGACCGGGAGATTGGCTCTACCTCACTGGAAAGCTGGGCGGCGCGGCCGCTGGGCTTGCTCGCCTGGCGGAGTTTGCTGCGTCTGCCTCTGGCAATACATCGCAGTCGGTGGGGCGATTCGGTCTGAAGATTCCTCATAAACTCAGGTCTGCGCTCGAAGCGCATTTTTATCCACAGCCACGGCTGGCGCAGGGGCTGTGGCTGGTGAAGCACGGACTGGCTGCGGCGGGACTCGATGTGAGCGATGGGCTTTCGACGGACTTGAATCACCTCTGCGAAGAGTCGGCTGTTGCAGCAGAAGTGGAAGCTGCCACGTTGCCCGTCTATCCCGGTGCAACGCTCGATCAGGCACTGAACGGCGGCGAAGATTACGAACTGCTCTTCGCAGCGCGGCCCGATTCGCGCATTCCGCGCGCGATTGCTGGGGTTCCTGTGACGCGGATTGGACGAGTTGTGCGCAGGCACGCGGGCAAGCCGGCTGTCACGCTGGTTACAAAAGACGGTGCGCGGCCACTGGAGCCGCGCGGGTGGCAGCACTTCCTTTGATCAGTAGGCAACCGTAAACTGCCGGCGGATATGCTGCGGGTTTTCCAGCTCGTCGACGAGCGCAATGGCGTAGTCCTCAGCCGAGATGCGGCTCTCGCCTTTTTCATCGACGAGAAGACCGGTACCGCCCACGCGGAACTTGCCGGTGCGCTCACCGGGCTGGATAAAACCGGCCGGGCTGAGGTAGGTCCAGTCGAGATCCGATTCTTTGAGGATGGGCAGAATGTCGCGATGGGCCATGGCGATGTCGCGGTAGTCCTCGGGAAATCCGGGAGCGTCAACCAGCGCAACACCGGGCGCAACTTCAAGGCTGCCTGCGCCGCCAACCATGACGAGCCGTCTGACGCCCGCGGCGGCAAGGCCGTCAAGCAGTGCGTAGGTCACAGCGGAGAGAGTCGGCTCCTCGCCCTTGGGCGGAGCATAGGCGCTGATGGCCGCGTCGGCTCCGGCTGCGGTTTGTGCCACACTGTCGGTTTCTGTCACGTCACCCTTGAGGACGCGGACGCCCGGCGTTGTGACCTTCGCTGGGTTGCGGACAACTGCCGTTACCTGATGACCTCGGCTCAAAAGCTCCGCGAGAACGCGGCTGCCGATCATGCCTGACGCACCGTACAAAACGACTTTCATGGTTGATCTCCTGCGAGATGGGATGCGTTGCAAAGTTGAAAAGAGCCAGTTTATGTGTGACTAGTTATGATCGTAGAGTCGGCCGTAATTTGCCAAGGGCCATGCTGAGGTGCTGTGAACGAGGTTTTCTGGATTGGTGCAACGAACGTCGCTATCGGCTCGACGCTCGCCATTGTGCTCCGTCCTCGTGGCGATGAGTGGCTGGAGGACGAGATGCGGCGCCTGAAGCTGAACGGCGTGCAGACAATCGTCTCCATGCTGGAGTCATGGGAAGCTGAAGGGTTGGGACTGGCTCAGGAAGAACAGCTCGCCGGGCAGAACGGTCTAAATTTTCTTTCTTATCCGATTCCCGACCGGGAGACCCCGTCCGATATTTCTTCCTTCTACAGATTTGCCGCTGCACTGGCGGACCGTGTGCGAGGTGGAGAACGCATCGGAGTGCATTGCCGCGGCGGCATCGGAAGATCGACGGTAATGGCTGCATCCGTTCTGATCCATCTGGGTTGGAAACCGACGGAGGCCCTGAAGGCGATTGCCCTGGCGCGGGGCTGCCCTGTGCCTGATACCGAGGAGCAGCGGGATTGGATTCTTGCATACGAGGCGACTGCATGACGGCTCCTGTTCCGTTTCTCGATCTGCGATTTCCGCATACGTGGCAGGCTGAGATTCTTCCCAGCAGGCCCTTGATTCTTCCGGCACGGCATTTTGTTTATCCCCGCGAGGCAGACGAGGTGGAGCGCGGAGCGCTCGAGGTGCTGGTACGGCCCGGCAGCTCCGCACAGCCGTTTCTGGCAACGTGCGCGCTCGGGTTTCGCGATCCCATCGTGCCCACCGGCCTCTGGTCCACTCCCGACCCGGAAGCAATCTGCGCCGTGTCGGGAGGCTATGCGTATCTGATCGACACCAGCGCGCCGGAGCAGTTCGGGATGGTTCCCTATCGGCCGGTGCTGGAGGTGCGCGCGGAGGTTCAGGCCGGGCTGCTGCTGTTTGTTGGAAACAAGACGATTCTGGCCTGGGGACCAGAAGGGCAGGCATGGGAATCAGTGAAGCTCTCGGATGAGGGCATGACGATTTCAGGTGTCGAGAACGGAGTACTGCGCGGAATGGGCTGGAACATGTGGACGGATAAGGAGACTCCGTTTGCGATCGATCTGGCGGCGGGTAAACGAATTTCGTAGTCATTGTGCATGACACATTGCAGGGTTTCGTAGGGTCTTTGCAGGGTTTTGCGAGGTAACGAGATGGGGTCTTCTCTCCATAAATAACTTATTCTGCTTGATTTATCTCCATGCTATGCGTCGAAAATGCTGCACCCCGGTGGTAGGGGTGGGGGTAGGCAGGGTATAAACCGGGCTCATCCCCGACAGATTGAGTTTGCCTGCACAGATTTTGACTGAGTTGAGGGCTATTTTGCGCAGAAGACCGATCCCGGGATTGGCCAGCTGCGCAGACTTCGTCCTGGGTCATTTTCGTGCTCTCCCTGATGCGAGAGCTTCACTCCTTCTCGAGCTGAACTTGCATGGGCCACCATCGATGGATTCGCAGTAGGATGGCTGAATGGATTTTCTGGGACGCACGAAGTTTACTTCGCTTGAGAATCCAGACTCGCTGGAATTTAGCGTGGTGCGGGAGGATGGGTTGCTCGAAAAGATTCTGGCGCCAATCATTACCGCCATTGTGATCTTGATGTTCTGGAGAGCGGGTCAAGTCATCATCGCTGCGTTTGCAACGTTAAGCTCGGCAGACTACTTTATGGCGAACTGGATACACGGCCCCGAGACGCGGCTGCGTGTGACTAATGATGAGCTGATTGCCAGAGGAAATCTGCACAGACTCTTCAAGACGGAGCTGCGAATACACGCCATCGAAATTAGCTCGCTCCGATTTGATAGTGGCGGCGAACGAGATGATAGTGGCTTGTACGCCAAACTTGATTGGGGAAGCACACTGGTTCTGCCCGGCGTCAACGAGAAACATGCTGAAGAGGTATGCGACAAAATCGCTGCGCGGTTTCCATATTTTCCTGTTGGCGAGAGATTTGGAAGAGAGAGTAGATTGATTACACTTGGGCTTTCAAAACCTGCCCCAGAAGATTCAGAACTCCGGTCTTAAGCCGGCAGCGGGTCGGCCAGTGGTCGCTCCTGCGGCATGATCGACTCATATGCCGCGTACATCCCTTCGAAAACCGAGTCCCAGCTTGCCGTTTCTGCGTAGGTGCGGGCTGCGGTACGCATAGAGGCATGCTGCACGGGGTCAGCGATGATCGCTGCGATGGCGGATGCAAAGTCTTCGTCTGCGGCGATGCGGCCGGTGAGATGGTCGCGGACGATGGACTTGGGACCGCCGTCGGGAGTGACGATCGCAGGGACGCCGCTGGCGAGAGCTTCAAGCACGACGTTGCCAAATGTGTCGGTGTGCGAGGGGAAGACGAAGAGATCCATGTTGGCGTAGGCGGTGGCCAGCTCTTCTCCGCGCAACACGCCGGTAAACTCTGCCCGATGCAGCCGCTCGCGGAGCCAGGCCTCGTCTCCGCCGTGGCCGACGATGAGAAAGCGGTAGTTGCCCACGCTCATGTGCTCAAGCTCCTGCTCGATTTCGACAAGCAGCGCGATATTTTTCTCGACCGACAGACGGCCGACAAAGCCGAGAACAAATTCTTTGTCGCCGGGACTGCGGCGACGCTTGCCGGGGTGGAAGAGAATGGCGTCGACGCCGCGGGGCATGAGATAGCAGGGGCGGCCGGTGCGCGCTGCGAGTTCTTCGCAGAGTTCGGGGTTGGGCGCGAAGAGGACGCGTGCGGTGGAGTAAAAGAAGGCCGCCGTGGCCAGGGCTATGTCCTGAATCTTTTTGGCAGTGGCGGCGGACTGGCGCTCGGGGAGCAGGCGCAGAAACCAGTCGGAGCGGCGGGCCAGATATTCGTGGACGTTCGTGTGCCAGCTCGCGGCGAGCGGCAGGTTGAGATGGTGCGCGAGCGCCGCGCCCAGCATGCCGTTCTCGCTGGGGCCGGTGATGTGGATGAGGTCGGGACGGAAGCGGTCGAGGGTTTCTCCGATGAGTGGGATGTGGCGGAGGAAGGCGGGATCGAAGCGGAGGTCTTTTTCAAGCGCGAAGGAGAGAAAGCCGCGCGGGAGTTCGAGGGTCCAGACGTTGCCGTCTTCGGTGAGCGATTCGGCGCGGTCGCCAGCGCGGACGCAGAGGAAAGGCAGATTGCGGCGGCGGGCAAAGGCTTCAAAGTGGCGGCTGGTGTGGGCAACGCCGTTCACTTCGTGGAAGGAGTCGGGGAAGTAGGCGAGGCGCGGAGGCATGGTCAGCAAGTCAGCGGGTCTGCAAGTCAGCAAAGAAAACGGTGTTCGCGGCGTTAGCGCGGTTAGATGAAGCGGTTGTGCTTGCACCGCCAGCTCTGCTAACTCCGCTGCGTTCTTCATCCTTCGTGGTCGCCGAGGGCCAAACGCAGCTGCTGCGACTCGCTCCAGGCCATGCGCAGGCCGCCGGAAACCAGGCCCTGTCCCATCATCTGCACCATGCCGAGGAGGATCGCCATGAGGCGCGGGGCGTGGCCTTTGGGCCAGAGTTCGCTCAGCGGGCGGACAACGCCGTTACGATCGGGGTGGTAGACGCGCTCGTCCCAGGTGCGTGAGCCTTGCGGGAACTCTGGGTAGTGGCGAATGGCGTCGATGGTGGACTGGAGGATGCGGTGCTTCCATGGCTCGGCGTACTGCTCAAGGAAGAGTACGTTGCTGCGGCGCTCGCGGCGGATTTCGTGAACGAATTCGGTGAAGCTGGTGGCGTTGGTGAGGTTGATGTTGGCGTTGGGCTCCACTCCGTGACGGTCGCCGCCGGAGACCAGAAGCATATTCCACTGCTCGGCCAGGCGGCGGACGGCCCGGTTCTCTTCCCAGTTGCGGAGGCCGTTGAGCTCGAGTGCGTGGATGAAAGCGCCGTTCTTCTGGAGGAATTCATTGACCAGAAACTGATGGCGCTCCTTGCCGATCAGGTAGAGGTCCCACATGGGGTGGTTGAAGACGACGAGGACGTTGGGCTCCTTGTGGAGAGCAACCAGGATTTCGGTCAGCCGGGCGTCGCTGGGATTGGCGGTAAAGTATTCGAGGGTCTGCATCCACTCCGCGGCTTTGGCGCTGGGCAGGTTGTGGACGCCGATGTGGAAGGACTGGACGCCGCCGTAAGGAGCGCTCCACTCCACTGAAACGGGAATGCCACGGGCGCTGGGAACGGTGCGCAGTAGCATGGGCGCGTTGATGTTGTCGTGGTCAGTAATGGAGACCATGGGCGCGAGGTCGAGCTTTTCGATCTGGCGGCTTTCAAGATCGAAGGCCAGCTTTGGGGTCATGGGCGGCGTCCAGTAGCTCGCTGCGTAATTGATGCGGATGCCATGCATCTGCTCAGAGCGGCGCTCAAGCCGCGCAATGAGCGGCCGGACGACCGGGAACTGGTTGCCGAAGTTAGCCAGAAAGTCCAGCGTCTCCTGGGACTGGTTTGTGTGGCTGTGCAGCGAGACTCCGGTATGGAAGGCCCCGGCGATGTCGCGATCGCGCCACAGGTACGAGATGGAGGAACTGGGCATTTTTACTCCTTGGCTCCACAGTTCGACCTGCGCTTGTGCAGATCGGAATTTTGTGGATTTCCACAATCAGTATCGATGTGGAGCGGTAAATGCCCGGTTAATGGAATAAGAATTGCCCTTCAATTGCGCGAAGGAATCAATGGAGTTACGGGAAAAGACGGGAAAACAGGGAGAAATACCGAAACGAACCGGGAATTTACATATGCTCGTAAGGCCTATTTCCGGGTTTTGGCTATCTCAGGACCGAGGAAGTCTTCAACGGACCACCCGGCCATCAGGTCTTCGTCGTGTCCGGCGGCTGCGGCAACTTCGGCGGCTAGATAGTTTTCCGTGAGGCCATGGCGGAGGATTTCGAAGGCAGCCTCCGGAGTGTCGGCGAACTGGAAGAGCTCAAGGTCTTTGGGCGAGATGGCGCCGGTGTCGACGAGGACATCGAGGTTGAAGACCTTGTTCCAGTACTCGGAGCCGTAGACGACTACAGTGATCTTCTTGGCGAGTTTCTGGGTCTGGGTCAGGGTGAGAATCTCGAACATCTCGTCGAGCGTGCCGAAGCCGCCGGGGAAGACAACCAGCGCCTTCGACATGTAAGCGAACCAGAGCTTGCGCATGAAGAAGTAGTGGAACTCGAAGTTGAGCGAGGGTGTGATGTAGGGGTTGGGGGCCTGTTCAAACGGCAGACGGATATTGAGGCCGATGGTCTTGCCTCCAGCCTCGTAGGCGCCGCGGTTGGCGGCTTCCATGATGCCGGGACCTCCGCCGGAGGTGACCACGAAGCGATGCTTTTTGGAAGGGATGCCTTTGGACCAGCGCGTGAGGAGCTGCGCCAGACGGCGGGCATCCTCATAGTAGCGGGCCATCTGGACGGCGGCTACGGCGCGCTTGCGCTGCAGGCCGGTAGCTTTGCCGGCGGCTATGTCGGGCGGTTTAGCGGGCTGCTCCTCACTGGGCGCAGGGCGCGTGGAGCCGGTGTTATCAAGCAGTTCGAGGGCGTGGTCGGCTTCGTCGCGGCCGCGGAAACGGGCTGAGCCAAAGAAAACGACGGTGTCCTGAATCTGCTCGCGGCGGAAGCGGGCGAGCGGCTCCAGATATTCGGAGACGACGCGGATGAGGCGGCCGTCTGCGCTGTTGAGAAACGCCGGGTTTTCGTAGGCGAGCGGCGCAATAGCCAGCGGAGGCGGAGCCCCGTTGCCGGGGATGACAGCTTCTGTTTTTTCTGCACTTTGCAGCTGGCCGCTGGCGGCTGCTTCACCGTCATCCTTCATGCATTAACCATCCCGGTGGCGGAGAGCGTCCTGAAACGCAATCCAGAGATTCAAAAGGCCCAGTCCAGAGACTATACCGCGGACTGCGCCGTGAGCCGCAAAGATTCCAAGGGAGGGGAACTGGAGGAAGATCGGGTTCTGGTCCCAGAACGTGTGCGACCAGGGGGCGTAGCAGACAGCAAGACCGATGTACATGCGCAGCATGACACGCAGGAAGAGCTCGGTGCGAACCAGCCAGCGCGGAATGCGTTGCGGCGGAGGATCGGGAATTGGTGTCGAGCCCGCGAGCTCAGGTCTGACAGGTAGGGGCTCAGGCGCAAGAGCTTCAGGCGGCCCGGAGAGTGGAGCCGGACTCAGGGCCAGCGTGGCGGATAACGGTGTCGATTCCGGCTGCTCAAACATTCACTAGATACGCCTGCTGTCCATGATCCAACGCCTAGCGACGATCAAGGACGCCGTATTGCAACGGTATCACAGTGGAGCGGCGGAGTTTCGGCACAAGCGATGGTCGGCAGATACCCGGGGTGCCGATTGTTCGTCGAATAGAACAGGAGTATGTTGTTCGTGTAAGCGGGAATTGGGTATAGAGGAGGTGAGCGCCATGAAGCATCTAACGGTTTGGCTTGCCGCGGTTTTCAGCCCGATTGCACTGGCAGCACAAAGCTCGGGAACCATGGTGACCGGGCTACAAAGTGCCGGCGACAGCAGCCCGCAGTCGACTGTGCTTACGGTTCAGCCGCCGGCTACATCGTGCCCGGTTTCGCTCCGCGCACAGCACAAGGCGGATGGCAGCATGGTGCGCGTCGACAACACGCATCCTCGCGGGATTGGGCAGTGGCTGCACCTGATATTTGAAGACACACGGTCGGGCCCGATTACGCAGGCCAGAGTGACGATTCGCGGCTTCAGCAATAAGGCGCGGATTACGCAAACGGCTGGCGGGGACGGAGCCGACGCGGTGAAGAGGATGACGGTGCGCTTCAAATCCGAGTCGCCGCAGTTGGCCAGCGGCGACGTGTGGGTACCGGGGATGACGGCTGTCACGAGGGTCGACCTCGAATCGGTGAGCTACGCAAATGGACAGGTGCAGGTGTTCACGGCAAAACAGGCATGCCAGGTTGTGCCCGACCCGTTCATGCTGGTTGCCGACAAATAAGCCAGCTCATCAGAAATTCAGATAAGCACCGATCATCGGTTCGGCAGTGTGCGTAAACCTGCCGGTCGAGCTGAAGGCTGTGGCCAGATCGGGCGCTTTGTAAAGATTGCCGCGGTACTGGAAGCGCAGCCCGATGTGCGGGAGCAATCCCCAGTCAAGACCTGCTCCGTAGACAAAAACAGGCTTTGTGGACGATCGCGTACTGCTCTGGCTGCCAGCCGGCTGGTTAAAGAGCAGGCCTATGCCCGCCAGCGCGAAGGGGCGCAGGTTGGCCGCATGAACTGAGGCAACCCAGTCGGCGGTGAGTTCGTGCGCATTGGCGGAGACAGATTCCGCACTGCTGGGCACGCAGGTGACGCCGGAGAGGCAATACTGCGAGTAATGCTGGTTGGCGCGATTGTAAGAGTAGGTTACGTCGTAACCAACGATGGGATTGCTGATATGGCGCAGTTCGACCATGCCGCCGGCGGCATTGGCAGGGCTCTGGGCGGTGCCGTTGCCGCTGGTTGTGCCGTTGAAGGCACCGTACAGGCTTAGAGCCACAGAGGTTTGGGCGTGAGCACTGGACGCGCAAAGCGCTGCGAAGAGGCAAAGCAGGAGTGGGGGGTGCAACCGCTTCGTCATGGGATTATGGACTCCGTTACAGGAAGAAAGTTGCGCGCAGCCAGCGCGTTCATACAGAGTCTGATGCGGAATTTTGCAGAATCAGCCGGCTGGAGAATCAGAGGATGCGCGCTGCAGCACCGATGACAGCGCGGCATGGCGGCAATCTGCGGTGAGATTGCCGCCTGCAATGGCGCATTTATGGCTTACGGACGGAAGTAGAAGCCGACCATCGGCTCAAGAGTTTGTGTATAGACGCCGGTGGCGGGGTAGAAGGCGGAAAGATTCGGGGCCTTGTAGACGTTGTCGCGGAACTGCGCGCGGATGCCGAAACGCCGCGAGAGGCCTACATCGACACCGCCGCCACCGATGAAGGTGCCGCGGACGACGGTGTTGACCTCGTATTTGCTGTTGCTGGGCGAGGTGATGAAGAAGCCCATGCCGGCAACTGCAAAGGGCCGAAAGTTGCCGTACTTCTTGGAGAAGACCCAGTCCAGAGCAACTTCGCTGGCTTTGGCAGACAGAGGTGTGACGGCATTGGCGCAGGCAAAGCCGCAGGCCCCGGTTTTGGGGCTGAAGGTCTGGTCGGCGGGGTTGAATCCAAAAGTCAGCTCGAAGCCGATCAGGGAGCTCTGGATATAGCGCGCCTCAACCATGCCGCCCTGGGCGTTGGTTGTGGTCTGCTGGGTGCCGTTGCCGCTGCTGGAGTTGTTCAACGCCTCGTAAAAGCTGGCCCCAATGTCAAACTGCGGTTCGCTTTCGGTGGCCGGGGCGCGCCGGGCGGAGTTGGCCTGCGCCTGACTGTCGGCGCCCGATTGCGCGTGGCTGGCTACGCCGCTCAATGCAGCGATGACAATCGCCGTTAAGGCGGCTTGCTTCCACTTCAGTCCCATCAATCTTCTCCGTTTTTTAGAATTCTTTTTCTCTACGAATGTCTGGTTTTTTCCGGGAAGGGTGCGGGCAGGCCGCGCCCCAGTGGCAAATCACTTAGACGGAGTAGATTCTACATTGTTTGGTCGGGGGTAGAGACATCCGGCGCAATGGGGCGCGGCAGCGGTATGTACCATGGACCGCAACCCCGGTTTACCGGAAAGTTACCTGCGGATGAGAGAATAATGACAGCGTCCGGCCGATCTGCGAATTTGCTCCGGAGCGAGGGAACTCCAGACCATGCTGCGCGTTTTGTCAACGCATCTGTTTCTGAATCATCGGTTACACCCTGGGCTGCTGGAGATTGCCGGCCGCTCGGGAGCGCAGGCTGTGGAGATCTTTGCCGCGCGCCAGCACTTTGACTACACCAGCCGCGAGCATGTGGCCGAACTGGCGGAGTGGTTCCGCTCGGAGCCGCTGGAGCCGTTTTCCATGCATGCGCCGATGTTTCCGGACCGTGAGATGGGCCGGGCGGGCGCGCCGCCGGTAAATGTACTGCATCCGGAGAAGTCGCGGCGTATTGACGCCATGGACGAGATCAAGCGCGCGCTTGAGGCGGCGGAGTACATTCCGTTCAAGCACCTGGTGGTGCATTTGGGCGAGCGGACGGATGCGTGGTCGCCAAGAACCATCGAGTATGCACACACGGCGCTGGAGCACCTGGGTGCGTTTGCGCGGCCGCTGGGCGTGAAACTGCTGGTGGAGAATCTGCTGAGTGAGGCAACGACGCCGGAGCACCTGGTGCTGATTCTCGACCTGGGGCACCTGAACAATGTGGGCATCTGCCTTGACCTGGGACATGCGCACATGACCGTGGGTGTGACCGAGGCGATTGCAACGCTGGGAGCGCGGGCTATTTCCGTGCATACGCACGACAACCACGGACTGAAGGATGAGCACCTGTGGCCGGGCGATGGGACGATTGACTGGACGGCTGCGGTGAAAGCGCTCAAGGGGCTGGCTACGCCGCCGGCGCTTGTGCTGGAGATCGCGTATGCGCTGGGCGAAGATCACCACGCGCTGCAGGGGAAGATTGAGTCGGGGTTTGCGCGGTTTGAGTAAGGCGTTCACTAAAAACTGGAATCATTGCAAGAAATAATCTCGCCCTATTGTCAGGCGCTTTTTCGAGTACCGAAAAAACGAATTGTGGATATGATATTGGGCATGACCCCGTCCATTGCTGTGCGACTTCGTTTTTGCACTTTTTTCGCCTTGTTGTTTTTGTCTGTTCAGGCCTTTGCTAAAGACACGCCTCTCGCGACTATTGACTGGCCCGAAACC
>DASZXD010000070.1:0-3202 GCA_035546015.1 Occallatibacter sp. | reverse complement strand
CGTCTTGGCGCGTTTATTCCCACGCCGGGTGTTAACTTCAAGCAGATTGAGCTCCTGTTCAACAGCCAGGCTGGCTCGGCGCTGGGGTTGATGGACTTGTTCGGCGGCGGCAACCTGCGCCGTATGACCATCTTCGCCCTCGGCATCATGCCGTACATCACGGCGTCGATCATCTTCCAGCTTCTGACGGTGGTCTATGAGCCGCTGGCGCGTATCCAGAAGGAAGGCGAGCTGGGCCGGCGCAAGATTACGCAATGGACCCGCTACGTCACGGTGATTCTGGGCGCGCTGCAGTCGATCGGCATCGCCGCCATCCTGACCCGCACGCCGGGTCTGGTGCTGCATCCGGGCATCGGCTTTGACCTGCTGACGGTGCTGACGCTGACTGCCGGCACGGCCTTCATCATGTGGCTGGGCGAACAGATTACCGACCGCGGCATTGGCAACGGCATGAGCCTGCTGATCTTTGCCGGCATCGTGGCCGGACTGCCTCGCGGCGTGGGCGAACTGATCCAGAAGATCCAGACCAACGCGTGGGGCTCGCTGACCGCGTTTGGCGTGATTCTGCTGCTGGCGGCCATGGTGGCCGTGGTGGCGTTCATCGTATTTGTGGAGCGCTCCGAGCGCCGCATTCCCATCCAGAGCGCGCGCCGCATTGTGGGCCGCCGCATGATGGGCGGAGCTTCGAGCCATCTGCCGCTGAAGGTGAACTCGGGCGGCGTGATGCCGGTGATTTTCGCGCAGTCGATTCTTTCGATTCCCCTGATGCTGGGCCAGCTTGAGGCCGTACAGAACAGCCGTTTCCTGCAGCCGCTGATTCAGGCGATTCAGCCCGGATGGCCGTGGTACGAGTTCCTGTACATGCTGGGCATCATCTTCTTCGCGTACTTTTACGTTTCGATTGTGATGAAGCCGGATGACATCGCGGACAACTTCCGCAAGTCGGGCTCGTTCATTCCCGGAATCCGCCCCGGCAAGCGCACCTCGGACTTCATCAACGATATTTTGACGCGCATCACGCTGGTGGGCGCCGTCTATCTCATCCTGATCTCGCTGATTCCGACGGCCATGATTTCCGGCCTTCGCTTCGACAAGCTCTGGCTGATTGGGCGGTACTTGGAGAGCCTGCCGAACTGGGTAATTCATGGTATGGGGGTCAACTTCTACTTCGGCGGCACATCGCTGCTGATTGTGGTGGGAGTTGCCATGGACACTGTGAACCAGATCGAATCGCAGCTGATCATGCGGCACTATGACGGCTTTTCCCCGCGCTCCGGTCGCATCCGCGGAAGGAAAACCTGGTAATGTCTTCAGTTGCAACTGCTGTTGCAAGCGATACGGGAAATGCATCCAAACTCGTTCCAGGACCTGTGCTGCTGCTGGGCGCCCCCGGTGTAGGCAAGGGCACGCAGGCCAAAGAGCTGGTGAAGCTGTGGGGAATCCCGCAGATTTCGACCGGCGACCTGCTGCGCGCCAACGTGGCGCAGGGCACTGCCCTGGGCAAGGCGGCCAAAGAGATTATGCAGCGGGGCGAGCTTGTGCCCGACTCGCTGGTAAACGAAATGGTGGCCGTGCGGCTGCAACACCCTGATACGGCAAGGGGTTACATCCTGGACGGATTTCCCCGCACCATTCCGCAGGCCGACTGGCTGGACGGGCGCCTGGGAACCATCTCCCAGTCGCTGCCTCTGGTTGCTGTCAGCCTGCAAGTGGACTATAATCAGTTACTGCGCCGAATTACGGGGCGCAGGAACTGTCCTGTCTGCCAGACCATCTATAACATCTACTCGAACCCGCCCAAGCGGGAGGGTTTTTGTGATGTAGAAGGTGCCGCTCTGGTCCAGCGAGCCGACGACACGGAGAAGGTTTTTGCGGAGCGCATGCGCGCCTACGCTGCACAAACCGCGCCCGTGATCGATCACTACCGCTCCCTGGGACGCTTTGTGGAAGTGGCTGGAGACGGGCCAATTGCCGCGATTGCGGCAGGAATTGTTGCCGCCGTGGAGCGGCTGCGCAGCTAAGTTCGCGGACCCGGAAGACCGGAGCCGCAAACAAGGCAGGCAGCGCTCAGGCGGAGTTTTGCGCGTTTGAGAGCGTTCTTCTTGAGCGGGCAAGACGAGTAGCAGGCGAGGAGCTGGGCCTTGGCGGTTGTACTGAAGTCGTCGCAGGAAATCGAAAAGATGCGCCGCGCCGGACACATTGTCCGCGAGGTGCTGGAGACGGTGCGCGGGCTGGTGAAGCCGGGCGTGACCACGTTCGACCTGGAGAAGGCGGCCGACGCGAAGATCAAGGAACTGGGCGCCAAGCCTGCCTTCAAGGGGTATCACGGGTATCCGTGCGTGCTGTGCACTTCAGTCAACAGCGAAGTGGTGCACGGCATTCCTTCAGTGAAGCGCGTGCTGAAGGAAGGCGACATTGTTTCGGTGGACTGCGGCGCGGTGATTGACGGCTTTTATGGCGACTCCGCGATTACGGTGCCGGTGGGCGAGAAGATTGACCCGCAGACCGAGCGGCTGCTGAAGGTGACTGAAGCCTCACTGCAGGCGGGTATCGCGGTAGTGAAGCCGGGCGCGACGCTGGGCGACATTGGCGCGGCGGTGCAGGGCGTGGTGGAGGCCGAAGGCTTCTCCGTGGTGCGCGATTTTGTGGGCCACGGCATCGGCACGAACATGCACGAGGATCCGCAGGTGCCGAACTACGGCGAAGCGGGCCGGGGCATGAAGCTGCGCACGGGCATGGTGATTGCCATTGAGCCGATGGTGAATGCCGGCGGGCCCGATGTGAGGGTGTTGAAGGACGGCTGGACGGCCGTGACCAACGACGGAAGCATGAGTGCTCACTTTGAGCACACGGTGGCGGTGACCGACACCGGAGCGAAAATTCTGACCGTGTAGCGATACGGGGTCAAACGAGTGAACGGTGGCTGAGCCGCCAGCGGGAGACGGATTGTCGAAGGAAGATGCGATTGAGGTAATGGCAACGGTGATTGAGACCCTGCCCAATGCCATGTTCAAGGTCAAGCTCGAGAATAACCACGAGGTGCTGACCCACGTTTCGGGAAGGATGCGCAAGAACTTCATCCGCATTCTGCCGGGCGACCGCGTGGCGGTGGAGCTGAGTCCATACGACCTGAATCGCGGCAGAATCGTTTACCGCTACAAGTGAGTTTTGTTGAAAGCCGCGTTTTCACATTCTTTGGGGA
>DASZXD010000069.1:0-9350 GCA_035546015.1 Occallatibacter sp. | reverse complement strand
ATTGAATTTTTCCTCGAGGTAGCTTTCCACGGCGGCACGGGTCGTGAGGGTCCGCTTGACTGCGCTCTTAATAGGGAGGCCAGTCTCGCCGGAGGAGAACTTCATTAGTTCGTCCACAAGTGCGAAGAGCTGCTGCGCCTGTTCAGGAGTAATATGCGTGGCGCCTGAGCTGTCCATTGCCGGTTTATCGGATTGCGCCTGGCCCGCGGATGGCGCTTGAGGCTTGGGTGCGGCGGCCTGTGGTGGCAGCGCCGGGGCTGCCAGGCAAACCATTGCCATCGGGACGAGAATCCAGCCGGCCCGCATCGCCCATCCCATTTTGTTTCGCTGTTTGCTCATCCGTGTCCCCATGGGTGTTTCATAGTACCAAAGCGGCGGTTTCTGTACCTGGGCTAGTCCGCCCAGCATCTACTTCCAAGGCTATAATCAGGATGCAGTCCGGCACCAGGTTTTGAACCTAAAATCCGCGCCGGACAAGGGAAAAGTTCCCCTATGACCGAAACTGACCTTACAGCAAATCTGCAGGCCACTGCGCTGGCCACAACCCTGGAACCGCCCCGTGCGCCAAGCGATCTTGCCACATATCACGGCGCTCTTACCCCACGTGAGTTGGACGCGCCAGATGTGGAAATAGCGGCGCTGGTTTCAGGTGCGGCACTCCACGACCTTGGCTGGCTCAAGCGTGTAGACGTGCGCGGCGCCGACCGCTTCCGGTGGCTCAGTGGCATGGTGACGAACACCGTCAACGATTTGTTTCCCAATTCAGGCGCCTGGAATCTGGTGCTCAATGCCCAGGGGCGCATCCAGGGCGACCTGACCGTGTGGCGCGGCGGTGAAGAGCAGTCGCCGCAGCGGCGCAACCCCGATCCCGTGGCCACAAAATCCGGCGACAAGATGACCGGCACGCCGTTTGCCGGCGAATCCAGCCTGGAGCTGGAGATTGCGCTTGATCAGTATGAAAAGCTGATGGCCCACCTGAATCAATTCATCATCATGGATGATGTGGAGTTGATTCCGCTGGGCGAAGAGCAGCCGGGCGAGCCGGGCTCAGAGACGGCGATTGGATTGACCGGCCCGCAGGCGAACGACGTGCTGGAGCGTGTCGGGTTGCCGATCCTGCTGCATCCGTTATCGTCCACACGCATCGAGTGGAACGGCCTCGATATGACCATCCGCCGCGGCTACGGCACTCTGGCGCCGCACTACGAGTTCTGGCTGCCGTCGGCCCAGGCGGGCATTGCCAAGCTGTGGCCCTGCCTGCGCACAGGCGGCGCCACGCCGATTGGCTGTGCTTCGCTCGAGGCCTTTCGCGTTGCCGAAGGGATTCCGTCTTACGGTGCGGATATTGTGGAGCGCGACCTGCCGCAGGAGACCTCGCAGATGCGCGCGCTGCACTTCAACAAGGGCTGCTATCTGGGACAGGAGATCGTCGAGCGCATCCGCTCGCGCGGCAACGTGCACCGGCATCTGCGTCCGCTCGAACTAACCGGACCGGTGCCTGCCTCGGGTACGGAATTGACTCTGGAAGATGGCAAGGCTGCCGGACACATTACCAGTGCAGCAGAGCTGCCGCTGGCAAAAGGCCGCCGGATCTTTGCGTTGGCCATGATCCGCGCTGAAGCCGAAACGGGCGATCAGCCCCTGTACTATACATCTGGATCGGTCGCGGGTAAGGGCCGCATTCTGGGCGCGCCGCCGGCGCTGAAGTAACCCAGCAGCAAGAGAGCGAGTCTGAGACAAGGAATAATCTGAGGAGACATGAGCGACACGCCAAAATTTGAAGTGATCGACCGCCGCAGGATGAAAGCGGAAGAAGAGCAGGAGAGCCAGAAGCCGGCCGAACAAGAGACACCTTCTGAAGCTCCGGCAGCGCCCGGTGGAGGGCCGCGCCTGGTGGTGAACGAAGGCCGCCGCGAGGCCGATGAGGCACCGGCTGCCGCCGCTGATGAAGAGGAGTCGCTGCCGCAGACCGAAGCCGACTTGCCGCCCGCGCCAACCGCGCAAGAAAGCAGTGAGCAGAAGGCCGCTTATGATGCCTCAGCCGAGCGGCTCGAAGACCTGATCCGCGCGCAGAATCCGGGAGTCGGCAAGCAGCCGCCGGTGAGCTTTGAGCACCTTGTGCAGCAGTTTTATGTCTCGGCCATGATTCAGATGGGCGCAGGTACGCAGGAGGGCCAGCGTCCGCGGGTCGACATCCTCGGTGCGCGGACAACGATTGATCTGCTCGGCATTCTGGCTGAGAAAACCCGCGGCAACCTGACCGAGGCTGAAGACCGCATGCTGCAATCGGTTCTGTTTGAGGTCCGCATGGCCTTCCTCGAACTGACCAGCATGATCAGCATGCAGGGTGTACAGCCTCCACCACCGCCAACCACGGGCAAGCGCTAAATCAGGGAATGGATGGCAGCCTGACATTTCTGGGTACGGGAACTTCGATGGGAGTTCCTTCGGTTGGCTGTGCCTGCCGCGTATGCACGTCAACCAATCCGCACGACAAACGGCTGCGGCCCTCCATCCTGGTTCGCTGGAACGATTCGGTCGCGGGCATTGAGCGGTCAGTGGTTATTGACACCGGACCTGACTTTCGTGAGCAGGCGCTGCGTGCCGGTCTCAGGCGCGTAGATGCGGTGCTTTATACGCATGGCCATGCCGACCACATTCTGGGCATGGACGATCTACGCCCGCTGAGTTTTACCGCTGCGCGCGAATCCGGGCCCATCCCGCTCTACGCGTCGGCGGATACGATCGCGATTCTGGAAAAGATATTCGACTACACTTTCGCGGCCGACGCGACGTATATCAACCGCGCACGTGTGACGCTTGAACCGCTGGCTTCACATAACGCGGTGCGTGGCGTGGATTTTGCCGCGATTCCCGTGATGCATGGAGAGCAGCAGATCCACGGATTCCGCTTTGGGAACGCTGCGTATCTCACCGATGTAAGCGCGATTCCCGAATCGAGCTTCATGCTGCTTGAAGGTGTGGAACTGCTGGTGCTGACAGCGCTTCGGCATACACCGCATCCCAGCCACGCCACACTGAAGCAGGCGGTTGCCTGGGCCTCCCGCATTGGTGCGAGGCAGACGTGGTTCACACACATTGCACACGACCTTGGCCATGAAGAGACCAACCGCGCACTGCCGGCAAACATGCAGTTGGCGCACGACGGGCTGTCTGTGCCCGTGAGCCTATGAGCACTGCACGCGAGTCCGCCGTTTCGGTCTACCGCTCGCTTGCGGAGATCCCTGCAGGCTTTGGCCCATCTGTAGCTGCCATAGGCAACTTTGACGGCGTGCACTGCGGCCACCGCGAAATTCTTTCAGCCGTAGTTGCGGAAGCACATGAGCGCAATGCGTGCGCGGTCGCCATCACATTCGACCCGCATCCCGAGCATGTGCTGCGGCCTGCACAGGCGCCCGAGTTGTTGACGCCGCTGGCGGAGCGCATTCGCCTGCTCTCCGAGACTGGAGTGGATGCAATTGTTGTGCTGACTTTCGACCGTGAGCTTGCCGGATTGACCGCACGCGAGTTCGTCGAACAGATTCTTGTCCGCGCGCTTGGCATTCGCGGCATTCATGAGGGGCAAAGCTTCCGCTTTGGCCGCGGCGCTGCAGCAGGCGTAAGGGAGCTTGCTGAGTTCGGCAGTGAATTCGGCTTTGCTGTGCATGTGCATCTGCCGCTCTGTGTGCACGGTCTCGAAATCTCGAGTTCGGCAATTCGCTCACTCATCGCCGCTGGCGATATGCGCCGCGCACGGTGGATGCTGGGCCGGCCGTTTGTCGTGCTCTCGACGCCTGCGCGCGGCCGCGGCATTGGCACAAAGCTGCTGGTGCCCACCGTGAATCTCGCCCCCTATGACGGGCTGCTGCCGGCGTTCGGCGTCTATGTCACACGGATGACCATCGACGGCCGCGTATTCGAGTCGGTGACGAACGTTGGCAATCGGCCTACCTTCGGCGAGGCTTCGTTCGCAGTTGAATCGCACATCCTCAACTTCGAGCCAGTCGATCTCGATGAGCAGACGCCGCTTGAGCTTGAGTTTTTGCTGCGGTTGCGCGGCGAGATCAGGTTCCCTTCGGCAGAGGCGCTGAAGGAACAGATATTCAGAGATGTGGGGCGGGCGAAGCGGTATTTTCGCCACGCGAGCCAAGCTCGCCAATAGAAATTTACTGTTCTTCCGGGTGTCCGGCAGCGGGAGCAGCGAGTGCGCGCCGAACCGTGCCTTGCGGCTTTGGTGGAGCGTAGGCCTGCGGCAGAGCTGCATGAACCTGCGGATTTGCGGCGTGGGTGTTGATCGGCTGATTTGCAGCGGGCCTGACCACAGGCGGCGCAGATACTGGCACATTCGCGGCTGGTTTGCCGGACTCGCTCAGCGCAGCGCGGTTCAGATGAGCGCCAGGCTCAGGAGCGAGAGCGGGCGATGGCTGCGCAGTGGCTTTATCTGTCGCGGCGGGCTGCTCATCTCCGGGGAACCGCTCGCCATCCTTGCCGGCGATGGCGGCTTTCATAAAGGTGAGCCAGATGGGCAAGGCAGCCACCGCACCAGTCTCCTTATTGCCCAGCGACTCGCGGCTATCGTAACCAACCCATACGCCGCAGGTGACAGAAGGCGAAAAGCCCAGGAACCACGCGTCGGTAAAGTCGCTTGTGGTGCCTGTTTTGCCACCCAGCGGATGATTCAGCTTTGCGGCGGATGCGCCGGTGCCGTGCTCGGTGACATCCTTGAGCAACGTCATCATGGTGCGCGCAGTCTGCTGGTCGATCACCTGCGTTACTTCGGGCCGTTCTTCCCACAGCGTGATGCCGTCAGGGTTTTCAACCTTGCGGATCAGGTGCGGCGCGATGCGGATGCCGTCATTGGGAAAGACGGAGTAGGACGCCATCTGTTCTTCGAGCGTAATTTCAACCGCACCCAGAGCAATGGGCAGGTAAGCGGGAATGTCAGCCGTGACGCCGAATTTATGCGCGGTTTCAATAACGTTGCGAATGCCTACGCGCGCGGCCAGCTTGAGCGCAGGGATATTACGCGACTCGGCAAAGGCATTGGCCACCGTCATCGCACCCTTGTAGTCGTTCTCGTAATTGTGCGGATGGTAGCTGCCGAAGCTCACCGGCGTATCCATCACGATGTCGGTCGGTTTTATGCCGTCCTCGATTGCTGTGGTGTAGACATAAGGCTTGAAGCTCGATCCTACCTGGCGCTGTGCCTGTGTGGCGCGATTGAAGACTGAGAGCGCGTAGTCGCGCCCGCCCACCATGGCCAGCACATCGCCGTTTGAGTTGTCCATGGCCATCAGCGCGCCCTGCGCGCCGGAGTCCTGCTCAAGCGTGGCGCGGCGCGCGCCACCCTCGACCGCGTCGGAGAGATGGACATAGATAATGTCGCCGGGTTTTACAAGGGCATCGGCAAGGCGCTGGCTGGTCCACTGCCAGTCTGCAGGAAGAATGAGAATCTGCTGCTTGCCGATGCGGGCGTGAATCTCGAGCGGCAGCACACGCGTGACGAGCGCATGGGCGTAGTCCCCGGATTTATAAGCGAAGGCCCAGTCGGGATGCTTGTAGTCATCGAGCGTAGCACCGGCTGCGAGTACATTTTCCAGATTGCCTTTCCATCCGCGGCGGCGCTCATAGGTGGCAAGACCGTCATCCACGGCGCGGTTCGCTGTCTGCTGCAGGTCCATGTCGAGCGTGGTATCCACGCGCAGTCCGGCTTCGTGCACCTCTTCAGACCCAAACTGCTTGTCCAACTCGCGGCGCACCTCTTCTTCAAACCACGGGGCCACGGATGTGTCCGGCTGCGTAATGTGCAGGCCCAGCGGCTCGCGGCGTGCTGCCTGAGCCTGAGCGTGGGTGATTACACCGTCTGACTCCATCTCGCTCAGCACCAGGTTACGGCGTTTCAACGCACGATCGGGGTTGAGGATGGGCGAGAAAGCGGCTGGGCCCTTGGGCAATCCGGCAAGCAGGGCCGCTTCAGTCAGATCCAGATCCTTTGCGTGCTTTGAAAAGTAGAACTCTGATGCGGCCTCGAATCCGTACATGCCGCTGCCCAGATAGATCTGGTTGCCATAGAGAGTGAAGATCTGCTCCTTGGTGAAGGCGCGCTCAATCTGAATGGCGAGATAGGCTTCCTGAATCTTGCGCGTGGCGGTGCGCTCGTCGGAGAGGAAGAGGTTGCGCGCCAACTGCATGGTGAGCGTTGAGGCGCCCTGTGCACGCCCGTGACTGCGAATGTCGTGCCAGGCCGCGCCTGCCACACGGAAGACATTGATGCCCCAGTGCGACTCGAAGTTTTTGTCCTCGATGGAGATGACCGCCGCGCGCAGGATGGGCGCGAAGTCGTTGTAACCAACCACTGTGCGATGCTGCAGCGCAAAGGAGCCGATCAGCCGCCCCTTGCGGTCGTAAAGATCGGTGGTTGTTGAAGGGCGATAACGCTCAAGATCGTTAATCTGCGGCAGATCTACTGAATAGACGAGCGTGAGTCCGGCCAGAGAGCCGGTGACAGCAGACAGTACGAGCAGCACCCCGAGGACCCACCGGCCGGCAAGCTTGCGGCGGCGCGGAGGGATAGGCAGCGGAGCCACGACCCTGCGCGGGCGGTCCGGTTCGAAAGACTTCGGGCCGCGCAGAACAGGGCCGCGTGGTTCCACAGGCCGATTGGGGGTGGCAGCCAAAGGTAAGCCTCTCGGGCATCACTCGAACGGATCGAGGAAGATGCATCAGCTCAAGGATAGCTCTTTCGCAATGTAGAGAAACGCAGATGGAGCGAAAGTTGTACCTCCGCGTGCAAGAGCGGAACCGCATCCCGGCACAAGGCCGGAACGGCCGTGAAACGCACGAACTCGCGAAGCGTACGGTGTGATTCCGAGCGCTTGTTACGCGCCCTTGGCTTTCAGCAGATCGAGGGCTTTATTGAGCATGTCGTCGCCGTTTGGCGGCGTTGTGCTCTGATCTTCTTCGTCAATGGCAGTGACGACGGGCACGTTGGGCACTACGGCATCGTCCTGAATCTTCTTGCCGCCGGGGGCCTGATACTTGGCCACGGTGAGCATAATGGCACCACCGTCGGGCAGATCGATAGTCTTTTGCACCGAGCCCTCGCCGAAGGTGCGCTCGCCCACTACATCGCCGCGCTTCAGGTCTTCAATGGCAGCTGCGGCCAGTTCGCCCGCGCCATAGGTGCCGCGGTTGACGATGACGGCCATTGGCGCATCGGTAAGGAACTGTGCCGGATCGGCGGCGAAGGTCTGCTGCGGGAACTGCTGGCCTGAAAGTGTGGCCAGAGTGCCCTGCTTGATGAAGAAGTTGGCCAGGCGCAGGCCTTGTGCCGGGTCGGTGCCGGTGCAGTCGCGCAGGTCGAGCAGGATCTTGCGGTCCTTGCCGGCGGATTTGATGGCGGCGGCGATCGCGTCGACGCGATCTGCGCTGAGCACGCCGGGCTTGAGGTAGAGAATCGTCGAGTTGTTGTACTGCTGTTGGCTCAGCGCGGGAATGTTAACGACAGCGCGGGTGAGCGTGATCTTTTCCGGATCGGGCTTGGCGGGGCGAATCACCGTCAAGTCCACCGTCGATCCCGCCTTGCCCTCGAGCATCATGCGGATGACCGCCAGCGAAAGGTCATGCGTATGTTTGCCGCCAATGGACTCGATTACGTCGCCGTCGGCGAGATGCGCCTGTTCGGCCGGCGAGCCCGGCACCACATTCACCACCGTAGCGTAACCATAACGACGGGAGATGGTCATGCCCTCCTGCGCCGTGCCGCCGGTAGGACGCTCCTTATAAATCTTGTACTCGGCCGGGGTGAGATAGCTTGAGTCGGCATCGAGCGACTCGAGCAGCCCATGGAGTGCGCCGGTGGTCACGTCGTTCATGCTTGGGTCAGTGACGTAGTCGCTCTGGATCTTCTGCAGCACCTCGGCGTAGACGCGCATCTGGCGATAGGCGCCATCCTGGTCGTCGGCATGCACGCCGAACCATCCGAACTGGCCCAGTGCAAAGCCCAGGCCAAGTGAGACGAAGATCGCTACGGAAAGCACGAAGACAAAGCGCTGAAAGAATCGGGACACGCACACCACCACATGACCGGCCTATCTGTGGACGCAGGCCGCTCATATCTATAGACGCAATGATAGCGCAACTCGTGTTTCGGAGACGCGGACGAAGCAGGTATGGCGGGTCGGAGCACTGATTCTAAACGACATAAGGATGGCTGCAGTACGGGCGGTGCAGCGCGGACGGCTCAACTCCACAGGCGAGGCAGCGGCCCTTCCGCGCCTTCGACGGGATCGCTCTTGGGATACGGCAGTGCGCTCATCCGCTGGATGGCTGTGGCGTCGGGGGCTGCACGGCAGATATCCCACTCCTGGCCGGGTGGATATGCTCCGACGACCAGGAAATCATCGCTGGCCGAGATGCGACAGTGGCCGGTTCCTGTCGGCAACACGGCAATGTCGCCGCCATGCACCTCCAGCAGGCGTCCACCTTGTCCGCCCAGCATGATCCGCGCCGAGCCGGTGACGAAGCCAAGTACCTCGTGCGCGGTGGAGTGGTAGTGGTGAAAGCTGTACACGCCGTTCCGCCACTGCGGAGGCCATCCATTGCGCGTAAACAGCGCCTCGAACTGCACCGCCGGATCGTCGCCATGCGCCGCGAGCACTCCGCGATAGAGCAGCACCGGCAGATGAGGATTATTAGGCATCCAGCCGTTGCGCTCGAGTCGTAATACATCCGGCTCGCCTGTTGACTTTTTGAGCCCGCTGTTCGCACTTGTACTCTGCGCGTCCAGGCCAGAGAAGGCTGGCGAAAGTCCAAGAGCGGTGACGATTTTGCTGAAGCGGCGGCGGGAAAGGTCCATGGTGGAGTCACCTTAGGAGAATCCTAGACCGAAATCCACCGTAGTGCGGAGGCAACGTGCATTATGCAATTTCCGGATTGGTGGCGGAGGACGGGATCGAACCGTCGACCTTGGGGTTATGAATCCCACGCTCTAACCAACTGAGCTACTCCGCCGGGAGGGTGGCCGTGGTGGCCGGTGAAGGGCAGGGCGGAGCGGGTCCGCGCACATTCCCACATCTGATGATACGGGTGCGCGAATGGAAGGTCAAACCCGGCGCGGCTTCCGGAAGGCACCTCGCGGGGCCTGGGAATCCTGTCGCCGCGTCGTCTCCCGTCGCCTAAATCCGGCTGCAGTAAACTCATTTCAATGAGTGCATTGCGCATTGCGGGTGTGATTCCGGCGCGGCTTGCTTCGACGCGGCTCAGCCGCAAGGTGCTGCGGCCGATTGCCGGGCGGCCGATGGTGGAGTGGGTGTGGCGCGCGGCGCAGGCCAGCGGGCTGATGGATCCCG
>DASZXD010000068.1:0-13244 GCA_035546015.1 Occallatibacter sp. | reverse complement strand
GCTCTGGATCATCCAGAAACTGCCCCCGAGAAGAATGGCAAAGGGCAAAAAGCAGAGCAGAAATGCGCGGGTTTGCAGGCGCATTGTCACATGGACCCCGCATTATGGCCCGGCTGGTGAGCCTCCTGCGCGGCCTGATCGGAATCGACGTCGAGAGGAATGAAGAAATCGGCGGCGGCGTTGCCGTCGCTTTTGACCGCCACAGATTTGCGGAAGAAACCCGCAGTCTTGTGCCAGGCGACAACTGTGTACTGGCCAGGAGGGACATCAGGAATGCGGTAGTGGCCATCGCTGTCAGGCTGCGCATACCAGCGGTTCGGAGTCACTACAACCGTAGCCTGCATGTTCGGGTGCAGATGGCAGTAAATTTCAACGATGCCTGCCTTGGGGAATGTCACCTTGCGGGTCTGGCCTTTGTCGTAGCTGCCCAGGTCAAACGATTTCGGCTTCGACAGTGAATAGATGTTGTGGAAGATGGGATCCATGTTCGGAAATGAAACGGTCGATCCCGCTGGAACGACGACCATATCCGGAACAAAGCGGCGGTTAAGCTGCTCAATCTGCTTCACAGGCGGCGTATGCTGATTTGTGTCTGCAGGAACCGGACCCTCAAGGTATACAACAACCCTTGAGCGCTCGTAGGCGATGGGATCCTGCACGGCATCTTTGCCGAGATCGACAACCTCACCTCTCTGGTAAACAGACACGGAGGCCGTCACGCTGGGCTTGGTCAGCTTTCTCTTAATCAGGATGGTGCCGCTGATTGACTGCGCGCGCAGGCCGACGACAGCCGTGGGAAACACACAGAGCAGGACCAGCCATCTCAGCCTCATGCGCACATAACCTCGAGTCAAAAACCTCGGATCACCAGGTGTTACCCCGGACGAGAGTTGGGGAAAACGCATGGCTTTTGATCGTTCATCGGCTAGTCTAGGGCGGCTCCGAGCAGCCGGGAAATACCACTTCGCGCCAATGGAATGACTCGATTGGGGAACGGAGAGCAAATGATTCTCAAAGTTTGATTTATTCGTGCTATTCTCCACCCGTGTCCACCGTTGCCACGCCTCCGAAGACCCGCGCTCCGCGTCACGCAGCCCTGGTCCGCGTGACGCACTGGCTCACATTTCTCTCCTTTGCGGCGCTGCTGGTGACTGGACTGGAGATCGTGGTCTCGCATCCACGCTTTTACTGGGGCGAGACGGGCAATGACCTGACGCGGCCGCTATTCGCGATTCCGATTCCCGCTTCACGTGACATGGTCCCAACGGGCTACAACTACGTGCTGCCCGATGCGAATGGCTGGAGCCGGTATCTGCACTTTCAGGCAGCATGGGTACTCGTTTTCACAGGCGCGGCCTACCTGGTCTTCGGCTTGTGGACCGGCCACTTTCGCAAACATCTTCTGCCCGAGCGCGGCGACTGGAACTGGCGCGCATGCTGGGGAGTTATCGCGAAGCACGTACGGCGCTCGCCGCCAGATGCGGCGGAGGCTGACTCGTACAACGCGCTGCAGCGCATCGCCTATCTGACAGTGATCTTTGTGCTGTTTCCGCTGATCATCTGGACAGGGCTGGCGCTCTCGCCGGCTTTCGATTCTGCTGTACCCGCAGCCGTAAACCTGCTGGGAGGACGGCAGTCGGCGCGAACGCTGCATTTTTGCATCACCGGTATGCTGGTGCTTTTTCTTGCGGTGCATGTCACGATGGTTGCACTCTCGGGCTTCAGGAATCGCATGCGTGCAATGATCACTGGCCGCGCCGCATCAAAAACGGGGGAGCAATGAGTAACATTACACGGCGCAGACTCATCACGGGCGGCGTTGCCGCGGCTGCCGGAGTCTCCGGGCTCGCTGTGGCGGCGAAGCTGGCGCGGCGTTATGGGCTCGTCCCTCCCGATTGCAGAGGCATCTATGGCCCCGGCGAGACACTCACTTACGCCGCGCAGCGGCTGCTCACACGGCACTCGATGGCGCGCGAGTTTGCGCGCAGCATGATCTCGAAGACGCCTTTCGCCAACGAAACCGCTCCGCCCAGTGCAGAGTTTCTGCGTCTTCAGGCCGGTGGCTTTGCAAACTGGCAGCTCGTTGTGGATGGCATGGTCGCGCATCCCACGACATTTTCGCTGGCCGACCTGAGGAGCCTGCCGATGCGCAACCAAATTACAGAGGTCGCGTGCGAAGAAGGCTGGTCTTATATCGCAGAGTGGATTGGGACGCCGCTGTCAGAGGTATTACACGCTGTCGGGACATTGCCGCAGGCGCGCTACGTTGTCTACCGCTCCATACAAAGCGACTGGTGGGAGAGCATCGACATGGCCGACGCGCTGCATCCGCAGACGTTTCTCACCATGGGGATGAATGACGGCGAACTGCCCGTAGGCTTCGGCGGGCCGCTGCGCATGCGCGTGCCGCGACAATTAGGGTACAAGAGCGTGAAGTACATTACCCATATCACGGCCACCGATTCTCTGAAGCATTTCGGGAAGGGGCTTGGCTCAGCATCGCCGGAAGCCGGATATGCATGGTACGCAGGAATCTGAGCAGAAGATAACGCCTGAGCGGCGGCTATGATTTGAAATGTGACAGAAAGGCCACACACAAACATCAAGACCGCGCTTCAGAAAGTTTCCTTCCGATCCGTTCTTCGATGGCTCGCCCTCAGTGTGGCGCTTCTCTGGTCTCTGGCCGCGCTGCTTCTTGTGGCTGCCCGATGGATCGACCCACCGACAACCGCAGTGCACATGGAGCGACGCTTGCAGGCGTGGATACACGGCACGCCGTATCACGAACGCTATAAATTCGTTCCGCTGAGCCAAATCTCTCCCGACTTCCAGCACGCTGTTATTGCGGCGGAGGATGCGCGCTTCTATCAGCACCATGGGTTTGACTGGCACCAGATCCAGATTGCTGCGGATGAAGACATGGAAGGCGGTCGCACACGCGGAGCCTCAACGATCACGCAGCAACTGGTCAAGAACCTGTTTTTCGGGACGAACCGCTCCATCCTCCGCAAGGGCGCTGAGTTCACGCTGGTGCCAGTGGCTGAGCTCGTGCTTGGCAAGCAGCGCATTCTGGAGCTTTACCTCAACGTAGTCGAGTGGGGCCCCGGCATTTATGGCGCCGAAGCCGCTTGCCGCGCCTACTACGGAACTTCAGCTCGCAATGTGAATCGGGAGCAAGGGGCAAGGCTAGCTGCGATTCTGCCCGCTCCACGGAAACGGCGGCCCGAACGTATGAATAAGTACACCGCGATCATCCTTGAACGGATGCGGCAGATGGGTTGGTAATCGAGATCCTTGCCTGGCTGCATCGCAAATAGATTGACGCCAAGTTGAAGATCGGTATGCGATAGTATCGCGTCATGAATGTCATCGAGTGGTTGCTCGATTCAGACCCGGCGATACGCTGGCAGGCGATGCGCGATCTCACGGACGCCTCCACGGAAGCAATTGCCTTGGAGCGCGATCGTATCGCCCACGAAGGGATCGGCGCTGAGATTCTCAGCCAGCAGCGGCCGGATGGCTCCTGGCGGCGCGACGATGCTCCCGCGTGGCTGACTACCCTGTTCACGATGCAGTTGCTGCGTGCGACCGGCATTGACCCCGGCGACGCTGCGGTAAAAGATGCTGTATCGCGGCTTGAGACCGGACTGCGGTGGAATGATCTGGGAGGCTGCTGGGAGTTGCGCGCACCGGAGACCGGCGGGGACACGTTCTTCGAGGGCGAAGAAGAGCCGTGCATCAATGGCGGTGCGCTCGCAGCGGGCGCATATTTTGGACGGCCCAGCGAGAGCCTTGCGCACCGCCTGCTAGACGAGCAGCTTAGAGATGGCGGCTGGAACTGCGAGGCACCGAAGAGCGCGCGTTCTTCATTCCATACAACGATCTGCGTGCTGGAGGGATTGCTCGAGTACGAACGAGCGGTTGGGATTGCACCGGAAGTGGCTCGGGCCCGGCGCAGGGGCGAGGAGTACCTGCTTGAGCGCGTTCTTTACAGGAGACTCTCGACGAGTGAAGTCGCCAATCCAGAGTTTCTCCAGTTCGCGTTTCCGCCTCGCTATCACTATGACGTGCTGCGAGCGCTCGATTATTTCCGCGCGACCAAGGCCGAGCCGGATGCACGGCTCGCGGATGCGATACGCGTGGTCCAGAGCAAACAACAGACCGATGGGCGATGGCTGCTCGACGCAAAGTACGATGAGTCGGTCGTTGCCGGACTGAACGAGACAATAAGCAAGCCAAGCCGCTGGAACACCCTCAGGGCTCTGCGTGTACTTCGCTGGTACGTTTTTTAATTTGCTGGAAATATTTATCGCTGCGTCGAGACGCCAAAGCAATGCGAATAGCCATCGTCGTCGATTAGGAAGAATTCGGTCTGCCCGTAGTCGCGGTCTTCCAGCTCTGAAACAGAGTACCCAAGACTCCTTAACCGCTCTCTGGCCTCGTGAATATCCTTCGGCGCCCAGTAAAGGCGGATGCCCTCGTAACTCTCAGGTTTGACCGGAGTTCCGGCACGCTGATTCAACATGAACCACAGGTTGCCTTTCTGAAGCATGCAGAAGATCAACTTGCCGTCTTTGCGCATTTCAGAACTCGCGGAGAAGCCGAGACCTTCAACCCACAAGCGCAAGCTTCTCTCCAGATTCGCACTCGGAATAACCGGAATGCAAGATTCAACAGGCATCACAACCCCCGCTTACTTGCCAGCGCGCCGCCTTTACGGATTTATGCTTATAAAGCCTCTGCGCTCTCAGGGCGTGATGACTATTCTGCGGCCCTTTTCTACACGGGTCCAGGCGGATTCGACCTCTGCGAGCGGCACGGACTCGACCGCGATGGTGAGTTTGCCGGAAGCGGCCATGGAGAAGAGCTTAGGTATGGCCGCAAAGATTTCGTCGAGAGACGCCGAGCCGAAGCCACTGCCGAGCAGTGTGAGATCGATGCTGCGCAGCGTGGCGGCGGGCAGGGTGATGGCAGGGCCGGCGCTGGAGCCTACCTCAACGAGGCGCGTGCGATGCGTTGAGCTGGGTTTGAATCCTTTGGCGAGTGCTTCGAGAAGCAGTTCAGTGGGACGGCCCCAGAGATAGTCGATGATGACGTCGATGCCGTTGGTAGCTTCCACTGCAAAGGCATCGCGGATTGTATCTTCAGGATCATTCAGCGCGATGACTGCGTCGACATCAGCAGAGGAGATGGCGGCGACATTGCGGCCGGCGGCGACGATGCGCTTTGCGCCGAGCAAACGCGCGGACTGGATCGCGAGCTGGCCTGCGACGCCAGTTGCACCGAGAATGAGCACGGTTTCCCCAGCCGTGACTCCAGCGCGTGATTTCATCGACAGCCATGCAGACATTCCGGGGTTGACGATAGCCGCAGCCTGAACATCATCGAGATCGTCGGGAATGGGAATGCATTTCGATTTCGGCGCGGCAGCCAGCTCAGCCATGGTTCCCCATGGTTTGCGGACTAAGACAAAGTAGACGCGGCGGCCGTCGGCGAGTGTGCCTACACCATCGATGCCGGGGATGGCGGGCCGCTGTTCACCGGTGCTCGAATAGTGGGAACCACTGGCGATGGCCTTCACGATAGGGTGCAAGCCGGCAGCACGCACCTGCACGAGTTCCTCGTCATCCTGCGCAACGGGATCGGGAAACGATTGATATTTGGGCGATTCACCGGGAACATTGACTACGGCTGCATTCATGCGCTCGATTCCCTTCTCTGCTGTGCGGGATTCTTTGAAATCCGGCAAGGATGTTTCCAAGTTTAGATGTTGAGGCGGCCATGAGGATGCGCGCAGTTCGCAGGCTGAATCGAGAGCTGCCGGGAAGTTAAGCGCATTGGCAGTAGACGCAACGAGAGGTCGGCGTGTAGCGTGGACTGGTTCCAGTGGAGTGGCTATGCGCCGACGTGAATTTGTACGGGCTCTTGTTTCGTTTTTTGTTGCCGGCAAGGCAGCCAGTGCACAGCAGCGGATGAACGATCCCACACTGCCGCCGCCTGCACCGGTACCGTGGACGCTTGGGCTGAATACACGGACGCCGATTCCTGCGACAGGCCTAGCCGATGAGATTGCAACGGCGGAGCTGCGCTTTTTTACGCCGCTGCAGATGAGCACACTGACGCGGCTGAGCGATGTGCTGCTGCCGCCGCTGAACGGCAAACCGGGCGCAGCTCAAGCGCAGACGCCGATGTTTCTGGATTTTCTGATCGGCAGCTCATCGGAGCAGCGGCAGAAAGTTTATACGGGTGGCCTGGACTGGCTGGAAGCGACGGCGCAAGCGAAGTACAAAACGGCGTTTGCGCAACTGGACGACACACAGGCCGGCGAGGTGATCAAGCCATGGCTGCGCACGTGGATGAGCGACAATCCGCCGACGGAGGCGCATGCGGACTTTATCAACATTGCGCATGACGATATTCGTAGCGCGACGGTGAACTCAAAGGCCTGGCACGATGTGCCGTCCATAGGCGCGGAGCCGCACACGGAAAGCGGAATCTACTGGCTGCCGATTGAGCCGGACGTTTATGGGGAAAATCCTGCGTATGCGCATACGCAGCCGCACGTACAGGCAATGCCTAAAGGCGGCCAAAAGATGCCGGTTTACTCACGATAGTTTCAACGCGACGACAGGCGACGAAAACGAATCATGCGAAACGAAGTACACGATGTGCTGATTATCGGGTCAGGCCACGCGGGTGGCATGGCAGCGAAGATACTGACAGAAGCAGGCATCCGGTGCCTGATGCTGAATGCGGGACCGGTGGTGGATATTGCGCGCGACGCCGAGCGGCTGCCGGCCAGCGATCTGCCCTATCGCGGATTCAGGCCACCGGGACACATCGATCATGTGTTTCAGTCGAACGAGTTCAACGCAAATGTTTGGGTGGACGAGCAGGAGGTCCCCTACACGTTTGAGCCGAACCAGCCCTACAACTGGGTGCGCGTACGGCTGTTTGGCGGACGGTCGCTGTTCTGGTCGCGGCAGTCGTTCCGGTTGAGCGACTACGAGTTCAAGTGCAGATCGCATGATGGGTTTGGCGAGGACTGGCCGATCGGACATGCGGACCTTGCGCCCTACTACTCACGCGTGGAGCGGATCTTTCGCGTGGCGGGCGCTATGGACGGACCGGCGCAGATGCCGGATGGGGCGTTCATTCTCGATGACGATCCGTGGACGCCCTCTATGCAGCGGTTCATCAACGCAGCGAAGCCACTGAATATTCCGGTATGCAAGCAACGGCGCGCGATGGGCGTGGACGGGCTGGCAAGCTCGGTCAACCTGCTGCTGCCAGATGCGGAGCGGACGGGCAATCTGACGTCCATTGCGAACGCAGTTGTGCGCGAGATTACGGTAGACAAGAATACCGGGTTGCCGAACGGGTGCAATTTTGTGGATCGGATTTCGCGGCGCGAGATGAGCGTAAAGGCGCGCGTGGTGGTGCTGGCGGCGGGTACGCTGGAAAGCACGCGGTTGCTGCTGAATTCGGGGCTTGCAAATTCGAGCGGCGTGCTGGGACGCTACCTCACAGACCAGATTTATGGCGCGGGCGTTGTGGCTTCGGTTCCGGAGGCGCGCGGGCGCAAAGGCGCGGGCATTATGGGCGGCGGGGCAATCGTACCGCGGTTCCGCAACATCGACACCAAGAGCGACAAGTTTCTGCGCGGATATGCATTCAATGTGTCGAGCATGGTGGGTGGCCTAAGTGCCCGGAACTTTGCGGCGTATGGCGCGGAGCTTGAGAAGAAGCTCGAAGAGTACTACGGAAGCGGATTTCAGATGACAATCATGGGCGAAGTGCTGGGCCGCTATGAGAATCACGTTCGCATCGACAAGGACAAGGTGGATGCGTGGGGGATTCCGGTGCTGCACGTGGACACGAAGTATACCGACAACGAGTACAACATGGCGAAGGACGCCGTGGAGGTGGGTGTCGAGCTGTGCGAGTCGGCAGGCTTTGAGGTTCTGTCGAAGAATCCGATTCCGAATCCGCCGGGGTACAGCATTCATGAGATCGGCACGTGCCGCATGGGCGACGATCCGAAAAAGAGCGTGCTGAACAAATGGAACCAGAGCCACGATCACAAGAATCTGTTTGTGGTGGATGGGGCAAGCTTCACAAGCGGCGGATGGCAGAACCCGACGATGACCATTCTGTCGCTTTCGATGCGCGCGTCAGAGCATCTGGCAAGCGAGATGAACAAAGGGGACCTCTAGCGCTAAGATGGACCCATGTTTACGCCGCGGCCCATTGCTTATATTCGCAGTCCGTATACCGAGACGTCTGCCATTCCCAAGGGACCCGGCGCAAAACATGATGCCGAGGGTGTGATCGAGTTTCTGCGCGAGTATGAGGCGGGACTTGCGGATGTGGAGGGGTTCTCGCATCTGTTTGTGTTGTGGCATTTCGACCGCGTGACGGACTACGATCTCACGGCGCATCCGCCGGCGGATGACAGGCCGCACGGAGTGTTTGCCACGCGCTCGCCGCGCCGTCCGAATCCGATTGGGCTGACGGTAGTGGAGTTGCTGCGGCGTGACGGAGCATCACTGCATGTGCGCGGCGTGGACATGCTGGACGGGACGCCGGTTCTGGATATCAAGCCGTACCTCTCTAGCGTGCCTGCGGAGAAGCTGAGGCGCGGATGGCTTGATGAGGCCGAGGCGCGGAGAGCGCAAAAGAGTTAGATTTGTGCCCTCGGCTGAAATCGCAGGTCCTTCGTCTCCGTCCACCACGGCAGACTTTGCTCAGGATGGCACTTTCCAGTTTGTTACAGGATTACGGAATGCCAAGCAGCTTGTGTGTCTGCAGGCTCACGCGCCACTGGGGATGCTGCATGCAATATTCGAGCGCGAGACGGGTGTTGGCTTCGCGGATGGGGCCGTCCATGGGCTGCAGGAAGAAGTTGCGGAAGCTGAGGCCGACGAACTTCTCAGGCTCTGCGCCGGATTGGGGATAGACGAGCTTCAGTTCGTCGCCAGTGGTTTGTTTGAGCTCGGTTCCGGCTTTGGGGCTGACACAGATCCAGTCGAGTCCTTGCGGAGCGGCTACAGTGCCGTTGGTTTCAACGGCGATTTCGAAGCCACGTGTGTGCAGGGCTTCGATGAGAGACGCGTCAAGCTGCAGTAGTGGCTCGCCGCCTGTGCAGACAACATATTTCTTTCCACCTGAGACAGCAGCGGGCCATTGCTCAGCAACCGCATCGGCGAGCGCGTCGGCCGAGGCAAACTTGCCGCCACCCGGTCCGTTGGTGTCAGCGAAGTCCGTATCACAGAACCTGCAGATGGCAGAGGCGCGGTCCTGCTCGCGGCCTGACCAGAGATTGCACCCGGCAAAGCGGCAGAAGACGGCGGCGCGGCCTGTCTGCGCGCCCTCGCCCTGCAGAGTGTAGAAGATTTCTTTAACGGAGTAACTCATCGCGGCCATCCTGGGGGTGGATAGCGCAGCGGGTCTTCGGTTCCGTTTTCGCGGAAACCCTTCTGGCGCAGCAAACAGGAGTCACAAAGGCCGCATGGCTGGCCGTCTGCGAAGGGATCGTAACAACTGCTGGTGAGGCTGTAGTCGACGCCTAGTCCGAGACCCTTTTGAATGATCTGCGCCTTGGTGAGCGCGATGAGCGGCGTGTGGATTTTGAGATGCTGGCGGCCTTCGACGCCAGCTTTGGTGGCGAGGTTGGCCATCTTCTCGTAGCTCTCGATGTACTCGGGACGACAGTCGGGATAGCCGGAGTAGTCGAGCGCGTTGACGCCGATGAAGATGTCGCTGGACTCGAGTACCTCAGCCCACGCGAGCGCAAAGGAGAGAAAGATGGTGTTGCGCGCGGGGACGTAGGTAACGGGGATGCCGTGGGACATCTCGTCGGCGTCACGGCCCTTGGGCACGGCGATATCGTCTGTAAGCGCGGAGCCGCCGAAGATGCGGAGATCGATGGTGGCGATGCGGTGCTGCGCTGCGCCAAGCGATGCGGCTACGCGCCCGGCGGCTTCGAGTTCGAAGGAGTGGCGCTGGCCGTAAGAGAACGAGAGCGCGTAGGGCTCGTAGCCTTCGGCGCGGGCTATGGCGAGGACTGTGGCGGAGTCAAGACCGCCGCTGAGGAGGACGACTGCTTTTTTCTGTTCGCTGCTCATGCTATTTGCAGATCTCCGCCCTTGCCAATGTCCATCGATGGAGAAATTGGATTGTCTTCATCAATGTAGGCTTCGATGCACCAATCGAGAACACCTTTGGCCTCGAGGATGAACTCAACAGCGTCGCGGGCTGCGCCGTGGCCACCGCGATTGGGTGTAACGTAATGCGCTTCGGCCTTGACGCGCTCGCGCGCATCTGCGACCGCGACGGCGAAGCCGCACTCGCGCATGACGGGCAGGTCAATCACATCGTCACCGACGTAGGCGATCTCGTCGAGCGTGACGCCTTCTTTTTCCATGATCTCGCGGACGGGCTTCATCTTGAATGCCTGGCCGAGATAGACGAATTCAAGCTTGAGGTCGCGGGCGCGCATCTGCACGGTCTCAGAGATGCGCTTGGTGATGATGCCACACTTTAGGCCGCCAAGACGGGCGAGGGAGATGGCGGTGCCGTCATGCGCATTGTAGCCCTTGGCCTCGATCATCTTCGATGTAGTTGTTCCGTTGGCGGAAGGCACCGGGACGGGGATGAGCCAGATGCTGCCGTCGGTGAGAACGCCGTCAACGTCGAAGAGGATGATTTTGATCTTGCGGGCACGGGCGATAACCGAGTCGGGTGCAGAAAGGGTCATATTTCAATTTTACTCAGTAAGCGCGCCTGCGCAGTCTTGCGAGAGAATCGAGATATGGATCGCGATGGAAATGGCGCCACGGGAGAGACACCCGCACTCGAGCCTGGAGATTACTACTTCGAGGGGCCGTATATGGTGTTCACGGCTGCGTATCACTTGAAGCGCGGGTATTGCTGCGAGTCGGGGTGCCGGCACTGTCCATATCGTGATTCAGCTCAGTTGCCCCCTCCTCCTGAGGGCTGAGTTGCTGCTGCAGCGGTCGGCGGTTGTGGCGGGCGCACCAGTACAGCGAAGCGCGGAAAGGCGAAGCTGCCAGCAGCATCGTCTACTACATTCAACTGGCAGACGTAGGAGCCGGGCTTGAGGCCAGTGAGCGGCACATCCAGTTCGAAGGCGACAGCATCGCGGCCTTCGACGTTGACCTGTCTGGCCTGTACCTGAGGAGACTGATAGACAAGGGTAGAGCCCTGGATGAGTTCGAGGCTGCTGAGCATATTGATGCCCGGCTTCGTGCCTTTGGGCTGGTTGCCGGCAGCCTTTTCTTGCGCTGGATCGTAGACCTCGTAGAGCAGATACATGTGCTGGTCCTGGCGGAAGACGTGCGCGATGTTGGGTACGTACTCCTCTCCGCCTCGGACGAGCGGGTCCTGCTTTTTGCTGGGTTGGCGCATGGAAGCGAGCACGACGGAGCTCAGCTTGAGCGGAGCCTTTTTGAGATCGGGCAGAGTGATGCTGGCTTCAAATGAGCCCATGCGGCCGGTCTGGTTTTCGCGGACGACGAACTTCACATCGTATTTGCCCGGTGGCAGGTTGAAGCTGGTTGTGTACTGGATATTTTTCTGCCGGGCCTGCACGGACTGATCGAGGTTGAGCTTGACAGTTTCGCGCACGCGGCCTACTGGGCGCTTCACCTCGTCAATGACTTCGCCAATGATGTCGAGCGTAGCCTTGTCCTTGTCGCCGCCTTTGACGAATGGGATCTGCGAGCCGGGCACGAGCAACGAGACCGGAACGAAGAAGCGATTCTCATCGAGACGGAAGTACATGGCGTCAAGGTAGACGGGTATGTCGGTTGCTGGCAGGTCGCTGGCGAGCTGATCGTCGAGCTCCTGCTCGCGGTCTTCGCGACCGGAATGGCGGAAGTCGGCGGGCGCGTAGTAGCCGGGGCGATACTCTAGCCTGATGCCGGGCTTGTCGATCTTGATGGTCAGCCTGCGATATTTGCCGTCGCGCGCGAGATTGCTGGAGTGGAAGCCGATAGCGTAGTAGGCTGAGGTATCTTTCTGCACCTGCGCGAAGGCGGGCGCAAAGTCATTCGAGTCAAAGAAGGCTTTGCCGCCGGTGTCAGAAGAGAGCGTTGCCATGACTTCCTGGCTGGCGAAGTTCTGGTTCATGTTGTTCATGAGCGCGCCGCCGTTAAATCCTCCGGACCCGCGCAGGCTTCCTGTGGATGCGTCGCCGAGCGGGCCGACGGCCTGCAGGCCACGCGTGTCGACGCTGTAGATGGCAAGGTTGGCGCGCACGGCGGCGTTGATGGCAGAACGCAAAGAAGCCTGGTTTTCGATGCCGTCGCGCGAGATGCCACCGGAAAAATAAAGCAGCGATTTTTTCTCGCCGATCTTTGCGATCGACTGCGAGATGGAGCGCAATGCGAAGAGCTCGCGGTCGGTGTTGACGTCGTTGTATTCGCTCTCGTCGGGCGTGTAAGCCGTTGTGTCTTCGGTCTGGTTGGAATTGGCGTTTGCGCCTTGCGAGAAGCCCTGGCCCTCAGTGCCGTTGTAGGCACCGATCTCATTGATAAGCGCATTCTTGTCGGCGGTAAAGTCCTGATCGACGCTTAGTGTGTCGCCGAGGGAGACGAGCGCGACGAGGTCGGCGGGCTGCATCTTAGTGCGCAGAAAGTCCTGGGCCGCATCGACGCTGCGCTCGATATCTTCGGGCTGCATGGAGGCGAGGTCGAAGAACATCACGATGAGACGATGATTGCGCAGGTCTTCGGGTTTGGCGACAACCACAGCTTTGTTGCCGTTTGTCGATGGTCCGGCGGCGAGGCCACTTACGGTGGCTTCGTTAAGCGGTGTGGCCATATCGACGCTCTGAAAGTCGAAGGTGGCAATCTGCTGCTCTTTACCGTTCTCGTAGATTTTGAAGTCACTCTGCTTAAGCCCGCGGACGACTTCGCCTGTCTTGGCATCGCGGGCGACGACATTGGTGAGGACCAGTTCAGAGTTCGTCTTGAGGATGAATCCGACCTGTGGTGTATTGGAGACCTGATCCGGCTGCTGCGCGAATGCAGGCTGCGCTCCGGGCAGCATGAGCGCAAGCGCAGCGAGTGCGGCGGCGAGTTTTTGTATGAGACTGTTCATGAGTTCCCTGCCCCGCTAGAACCTGAATCTCGCCGTGAACTGGAATGATCGCATAGCGCCTATCGACGTGACCTGGCCGAAGTTTTGCGAATTGACCGTAGTGCCTACGCTTGCGTACT
>DASZXD010000067.1:0-8421 GCA_035546015.1 Occallatibacter sp. | reverse complement strand
GCACGCATCCTTCCGCGTACACCAAAGCCGCAATCGGCTGGCTGGCTCCCTCCGCCATCGCACAGCACCCGGGAGGCACGGTGCAATATAACCTCCACGCCGTCGGTCTCGTCCAGCCGCCACCATCCGGCCGCGTCACCGCCGTGCGGATTGGCGCCCAGGTCCCCTATCTCATGGTCGAAGCCCGGCAGCGCGTCGATGAGTTCGATAACCTGCTTCCCGGTGAAGGTGTCATTGTCTACCGCGTTCAGACAACCGACCCGCTTGGACACGCGCAGGGAAATGCCGCACCCGTCGAGTTGCTGACGCCGAGCGCGCTCACGTTACAGCAGACGTTCACTTCTGACACCGGAATCACCGTCATGGTAACCGGTGCCCTGCCCGGCGCATTCTCGGTCAGCATCAACGACCCAACCCATGTGGCTGTGCCGAACGTTGTGGATCTGAAGACGCCGGTCGCAGTGGCGCGCATTGAAGCTGCCGGGCTCGTGCCGGTTCTGAACACGCATCAGGGGAGCGCCTTCGTCTTCAGCCAGACACCCAAAGGCGGCGCCACTGTGACGAGAGGCAGCACCGTCAACCTGGTTCTGCATTCGGGGCCGTCATCATAACGGCCTCCGACATTCTGATAATTTCGCATGCCGGAGCATTGACCGCGTCAATAGCTCCGCACCCACTCCAATATCGACCGCACCGCGATCCCGCTCGGTCCCTTGGCGATATATGGCCGCGCATCGTCAATCCACGCCAGCCCTGCGATATCCAGATGGATCCACGGTGTGTCCTCGGCAAACACATGCAGAAACTCTGCCGCCGTGCACGCGCCGCCATAGCGCCCGCCGGTATTTTTAATGTCGCCGATATCCGACTTGATCTGATCGGCATACTCATCGCCCAGCGGCATACGCCAGAACTTCTCACCGGAGATCTTCAGCGCTGCGGCAAACTTTTCATAGGTCTCGTCGTCGTTTGAGAATGCCCCCGCATTCACCTGCCCTAGCGCCACGCCAATCGCACCCGTCAGCGTAGCCGCGTTGATCAGGTGCGTCGCGCCAAGCGTCTTCGCATACGTTAGCCCGTCGGCCAGCACCAGCCGCCCCTCGGCATCGGTATTGATAATCTCAATCGTCTTGCCGGGCTTGTCAGCAGCGATCGGCATCGCCGTCTGCACGTCGCCCGGCTTCTGTGCCTTGCCGTCGGGCATATTCTCTGCCGCGCACACAATCCCGATCACCCGCACCTTCGGCTTCAGCAGCGCGATGGCGCGCATCGCGCCCAGCATCGCCGCGCCGCCTGCCATGTCGTACTTCATCTTCTCCATGTTGTCTGCTGGCTTGAGCGAGATGCCGCCCGTATCGAACGTGATGCCTTTGCCTACGAGCCCGAGCACGGGGCCATCCTTCGGCGCGTCTACCGGCTCGTACTTCAGCATAATCAGCGCCGGCGGCTCTTCCGATCCCTGGCTCACGCTCCAAAAAGCGCCCATCTTCAACTCATGCAGCTTTTCAGTCGAGTGCACCTCCCAACCGAGGCCCACTGCCTGCGCCATCTCTGCCGCACGTTGACCGAGCACCGTTGGCGTCAGCTTGTTGCCCGGCTCGTTCACCAGAGCACGTGTATAGTTCTGGCTCTCGCCGACGATCACGCCCTCGCCAAACGCCGCCTCCACCACCGCTTTATCCGCAGACACCGGCGCCACCGCCGTAAACGTCTGCACGCTCACGTCCTTGCGGTCGCTGCGATACGTGTCCGGATCGAAGTCGCCCACCAGCGCGCCCTCGGCTACGGCCCTTGCGCTCGCCGCAATATCCAGCGTGTCTGCAACCGGCAGCGCGAGCACAACCCCGCGAATCCCGCGCGGCTTGGCAAACCGCGCCGCCGTCCCAGCCGCGTTGCGCACCGAATGCGCGGTAGCCTTCGCTGCCTTGCCGAGTCCCACCACCAGCAGCCGCTTCGCCTGCAGTCCAGCCGGAGCGTGCAGCAGCAGCGTCTCATTGGCTCCGGCCTTGAACTCGCCGCCTGCCAGCACCGCCGCGGCCGCAGCCTTCACAGCCTCATCGGCAGTCAGCAGCACCGGAGCCGGCTTCGCGTCAGGCCCTTTGGCCGTCTGCGTATCCGCCGCCAGCACAGCCAGCAACTCTGTCTCAATCCCTGCAAGCGCACTAAAAATCAGTTCAGTCTGCATATCCTCGATTATTCCATTCCAGCCCTGAAACGGACCTGCAATGCGGCGACAGCCAGTCTGCCCTCGCTAACTACTTGCCCTGCCGTCCTTTATTTGCCTTGATCGCCGCCCGAGCCTCGCGGTCGGCCTCACGCCGCCGCTCCGTCTCTCGCTTGTCCCAGTCCTGCTTGCCCTTGGCCACCGCCAGTTCGCACTTGACCCGCCCGTTGCGGAAATAAAGCCGGGTCGGGATGAGCGTATGCCCTTTGATCTGCGTCTTCGACAGTAGCTTGCGTACTTCATCCTTGTGCAGCAGCAGTTTACGTGTGCGGGTTTCGTCGTGGTTGGCGATGTTTCCGTGAGAATAAGGACCGATATGCAGATTCAAAAGGAAGGCCTCATCGTCCTTCACCAACCCGTAGGCGTCTTTCAGGTTCGCCTTCCCTTCGCGGATCGACTTCACCTCGGTGCCGCGCAGCGCCAGTCCAGCCTCGAACTTCTCCAGCAGAAAATAGTTATGCCCCGCCGCGCGGTTATGCGCCGCATCGCGCTCGCCGCTGGCCACCGGGTCGCGCGGCTTGTTGGCCTTTTTGGCCCCCGGTGCCTCTTTGGGAACAATCACATGGCTGGTCTGACGGGCCATCCGGCATCTTCTCCGAGTCTTCATCGTAGCATCGGAGCTATGGCATGCACGGCTGCGGAGCTTTGCTAAAATGAACCATCGCTGGCTGAGGAAATTGAGTTTCCGAGACTGCGTTCCGGGAGGCTATGGCAGCCCGCAGGCGTCCGCCCCCAAACCCGGCGCGGCGCGAACGTTTGGGAGCAGAATGAGCCACTCCACCCCGCACTCGGCCCTTCGCGCCACACTTATTCGCATCTCGTCTCTCCGCACACCGACCGTTCTGCTGACCATCCTGCTCGCCGTCTCGCTCCTTCCCGCGCGCGCTGAGTCGGCCAACACGGACTACAAGCGTGGCCGCGCTGCCGAGGCCGCCCAGGACTACGACACCGCCTACGCCAACTACCAGAAGGCATATCAGAAGAACCCCAAGGACGAGCGCTATCAGGTAGCGCTTTATCGTGTCCGCGTCTCTGCTTCAGCCGCTCATGTCGACCGCGGTCAAAAGCTCCTCAGGTCCGGCGACATCCAGGGTGCGCTCGGCGAATTCATGCATGCCTCTGAGATCGACCCCTCCAACGAGGCCGCACAACAGGCAATTGCCAACATCCGCCAGAAGCAGGGCCAGGCTGCGCCCAGCTCAGATATGGCAGTACCCCAGCTTGCCAGCGAAGCGGCGGCGCTTGACACCATCGGCGCTCCCGCCCAGCTCAAGCCCATCAACAACGAGCCGCTCACGCTGCACATGACCGAGGACACCAAGGTCATCTACCAGGCTATCGGCAAGGCTGCCGGCATCAATGTCCTCTTCGATCCCGACTACAACTCAAAGCGCATTCAGGTGGACCTCAACAACGTCACTCTGCTTGACGCCCTGCGCATCGTCGGCACCATGTCCAACACTTTCTGGCGTCCCATTACCGACAACACGATCTTTGTGGCCCAGAACACCCGTGTAAAACGCTCCGAGCTCGACGAAGAAGCAGTGCAGACCTTCTATCTGGCCAACGCATGGCAGCAGAACGATCTCAACGATGTGCAGACCGCTCTGCGCAACGTGCTGCCCAATGCAAAGGTCTACGGCGTGCAGAGCCAGAACGCCATCGTCATGCGCGCCACACCCGACGAGCTGTTGCTGGCCCAGAAGCTCATCGACGACCTCGACAAGCCGCGTTCTGAAGTTGTCGTCGACACCGCCGTGCTCGAAGTCAGCAGAAACTGGGAGCGCACTCTTGGCATCGCCTGGCCATCGAGTATCGGCGTTGCCCTGCAGTCGCCCAGTTCCTCATCGAGTTCCAGCAGCTCCAACTGTACCGCTGGCACCACCGGCTGCTCATCCTCCAGTACCACGTCGCCCACGCTCTACGATCTGGCCCACCTCAAGGCGTCCGACTTCGCCGTCACCGTCGGCTCGGCCACGCTCAATCTGCTGCTCTCCGACGCCAATACGCAGATTCTCCAGGATCCGCGCATCCGCGCCACCGATGGCCAGAAGGCCGACTTGAAGATCGGCTCCAAGATCCCCATCGCCACCGGTTCCTACCAGACCGGCGCCGCCACGGCCCTCGTCAGTTCGCTCGTCAATACCCAGTTCCAATATGAGGACGTCGGTGTAGAAATCGAGGTGACGCCCAGCGTTCACTACGACCACGACGTTACGCTCAAGGTCAAAATTCAGGTCACGGCGCAGAGCGGTTCCGTCACCATCAGCGGCGTCACCGAGCCGATTCTGAGCCAGCGCGTCGTCGATCAGGTCATCCGCCTCAAGGAAGGCGAGGCCAGCATCATTGGCGGCATCCAGAACAACCAGAATCAGCAGAGCTGGACCGGCATTCCCGGACTGAGCTCCATCCCCATCCTCAAATACATCTTCGGCTCCAAGGACCACACCGTACAGGATGACGAAATCGTCTTCGTCGTCGTGCCTCACGTCGTGCGCGCTCAGCAGCTTGACCAGCAAAACCTGCGCGCAATCGACACCGGCGCCGGCCAGTCCATCGACCTGCGCCATGTCAGCACCTCGCAGGTCAGCCCCCAGGCCTTTATCTCGCCCGCCGTGCAGTCCAACGCCATGGGCACCGTCGCCAGCCAGAGCGCAGACACTGCCGCCCCCACGGCCCTGGCACAGATGCGCGCCTCGCAGCAGCAGAGCTTTGCTGCAGTACCCGGCGCACAGGCCACGCCGCCTGCTGGACCGCCTGCTGGACCGCCTCCGGGCGCCGCGCAGCCGTTGCCGCCGGGCCAACCCACGCCCGCGGCAACGCCGCCATCCAACCGGCCCAGCTTTACGTTCAATGTGCCTACCGCGCCGCTGGCGCAGGGCGCAACCTTCCAGGTCCCGGTCGTCGTCAGCGGAGCCGCAAACGTCGCCTCGGTGCCGCTGCAGCTTCACTACGACAATGCGCACCTCGACCTCGTCAATGTGGCTGAAGGCGGCTTCCTCAACCGTGACGGCCAGGCCGCTGCACTCATTCATCGCGACGACGGCCAGGGCAATCTCACCGTCGTTGCCTCGCGTCCGCCCGGTGCTCCCGGCATGAACGGCTCAGGGGTCGTCTGCGTCTTAACGTTTAAGGCCAAAGCCGCCGGCTCAGCCGCGTTCACCGCCACGCACGCCTCCATCGTCGACACCGCCGGCCAGACCTCACAGGCTGACTCTGCGCCGGCCAGCATCACGGTAAGGTAATGACGCAGCACCGCCCATCACGAGCCCGAGTCGCACCCGGCGAGCGCGGGCTCACGCTGGTCGAGCTCATCATCACCATCACTATTCTTTCCATCCTCGCTGGCGCCGCCTTTCCAGTAGCCCGCTTTGCATACAAGCGGCAGGCCGAGCGCGAGCTCCGCCGCGACCTGTGGATGATGCGCGACGCCATTGATGCCTACAAGGACGCAGCCGACAAGGGCGCCTTCCAGACGAAGGTTGACAGCCAGAACTATCCGCCCGACCTCGAAACTCTGGTCAACGGGGTTGATGTGCAGGGCAAAAAGCTCAAGTTTCTCCGCCGCATCCCCGTCGACCCCATGACCGGAAAAGCCGAGTGGGGCCTGCGCTCCATGCAGGACGATCCCGATTCCGATTCCTTTGGTGGCCAGAATGTCTTTGATGTTTACTCAAAGTCTGACGGTACCGCACTCGATGGCACCAAATACAACACGTGGTAATTGTTTTGAAACTGGAAAAACGTTGAAGAAGAACCGCCAATCCGCATCGGGCTTCACGCTCATCGAGCTGCTGATCGTGATGACCATCATTGCCATCCTGGCCACACTGGCCATCCCGCGCTTCGTCGGAGCCATCCGCGCCGCGCGCGAAGCCGTCCTGCGCGAAGACCTCTCGGTCATGCGTAACGCCATCGACTCCTACACCATGGACAAGCAGAAGGCCCCGCAGTCGCTCGACGATCTCGTCCAGGCCGGCTACCTTCGCGCCATCCCCGAGGACCCCTTCACCCACAGCAAAGACACCTGGGTCACCGACACCAGCGACTCCATGTACTCCATCGACCAGACCGAGCCCGGCATCTCTGACATCCACTCCGGCGCTGACGAGACCGGCCTCGACGGCCAGCCTTATTCATCCTGGTAGCTGCGAGCGGCAAGCCTGCCGTGCTCAGTTACTTTTTTTCTGGCGGCGGCGTGGGAAAGTCTGTCCCTTCACTAGCCCGCCATGTCAAATTATCAGCATGGCTCTTCTGCGCTTCCACAAGGCCTTTTTCCTGATCTCGATCCTCTGCGCCCTCGCCCTCGTCCCATCGCTTCGCACGCAGACCCCTCCGGCGCCGGCTGCAGGCACCATCACCATCCGCATGTATGACGGTCGCACCGGTCGCCAGATCGCACCCGACAACTTTCTCGTCCGCTTTGATCATCAGGACGACATCCGTAGCGGGGGCCTCCGCATCGACGACGACGGCACCGGCCAGATCGCCATTCCCGCCGGCGCAACCTTCCTCTCCGTGCAGGGAACCTACGACCGCTCCATGGATATCTATCTCAACTGCGACAGCGGCAAGGAACGCAACGACCGCCGCTTGCACTGGTACTCCATCGCCACCATCCTCTCCACCGGAGTGATCGCACCCAACGAGTGCTACAACGGCAAATACGAGCGCCCGCGCATTCAAGTCAAAGCCGGCGAGTTCCTCTTCTACGTTCAGCAGCACAACTGGCGCGACCCTGATTCACTGGAGTAAGTCGGCCACCGCGACCTCATGCCCCTCAATCCCCTATCCACATCCGCTTTCGCCTTTATCGAACAGGCTGACGCCTTCTACGCAGCGCTCACGCACCGCAAGCCGCATCTCGGAGGCCATCTCCTCTACGCCGCAGAACTCACAGAAGCCGCTCGCCCCGCCATCGTCGCCGCCAACATCGCCGGAGCCGCCACTCTCTCCGTCTCCGCCGATCAGCCCTTTGCAAAGCAGGCCATGCGCGACGGCATCGTCGACTTCCTCGTCAACTCCCTCGACGAAGCCCTCCGCATTCTGAAAAACGAAATCCGCAAACGCGAGGCCGTAGCCGTCTGCGTCACCGCCGCGCCACAAGCCATCGAGCAGGAGATGCGCGACCGCGGCGTTCGCCCCGACCTCACGCTCTCGGGCACTGAGATTGAATTAACGTCTCAAGCCGGAGCCATCACACTCTCGCACATCGCCGCCAGCGCGGAAGAACGCGTCTGGCTGACCTGGCGTCCTGCACAATCCGCAGCGCTCTGGCTCCCAAAACTCGACGCGCTCGCGCTTGCCGGCCTTCCACCGGAAGCAGCCACAACCCGCCGCTGGCTCGAACGCGCTCCGCGTTACCTCGGCCGCATCACCCGCAACCTCCGCGTCCTGCGCCTCACGCAGCAGCAGGCAGACCAACTCATCGCTGCATTCAGCCATCAGCTGACAATCGGCGCAGTCTCCGCCACCATAGAAATCACGCTCGGCCCCTGGACCAGCCCCACGACAAAAACCCTGCAGAGCCTCCCTGATCCCTGATCCCTATTCCCTATTCCCTATTCCCTATTCCCTGTCTTTCGGTCCCTGCCTCTTCAATCCGCGCCCACAACTCCCTCACCCCATACCCCGTCTTCGCGGACACAGCCAGAATCTCCTCCACTTCCAGCCCCTTCTTCAGCGCCGACAGATTCCGCGTCCGCTCATTGCCGCTCAGCCGATCCACCTTCGTCGCCACCACCACAAACCCGCGCCCGGCTGCCTGCAGCCACTCAAGCAGCTGCACATCGCGCGCCTGTGGCGGGATATTCGAGTCCACCAGGCACACGCACAGCCCCAGCGTGTCGCGTTCCTGCAGATACGGCTCAATAAACTTCGGCCACTCTGCCGAAATCGACTTCGATATCTTCGCGTACCCATATCCCGGCAGATCGGCAAACACCAGCCTCGGCCTCAGCTTGTCATCCTGAAGCGAGAAAAAATTGATGGCTCGCGTGCGCCCCGGTGTCTGCGAAACCCGCGCCGCCTTCTCGCCCACCAGCGCATTCAGCAGGCTCGACTTACCCACATTCGACCGCCCCAGAAACGCGATCTCCGTCACGCCCGGCGCAGGAAACTGCTCCGCAGCCATTGCTGACAACAAAAACTGAGTCGTATATCGCATCTAGCTCTAGGATACCGGGCGCGCATCATCT
>DASZXD010000066.1:0-4879 GCA_035546015.1 Occallatibacter sp. | reverse complement strand
TACTACAGCCGTCTTTGCTCGCATGTTGGTCCGCTTCCGCAAAACAGCCCGGCGTAGCAGTCGATAAGGTGCGACGCACGGGCAGGAGTAGGTCTGCGGGCGCATGAGCCCACAGCCTCTACGATGATAAACCAGCGCTGGCCGCAGAAAAGTGTTAACCGAAGCCTTGCCCGGTCCGTTTTAAGTGCAGATGCGCATCGAAACGGGATCTTGAGCGAGGGAACGCGATGAAAAACGGCAATTGGGTTTATGGATGGGTACTGTGCGCGGTTGTGGCGGCGGGAATTGGCATACATGCGGCGGCGCAGACGCCTTCAGCGGCACCGGCGCACCGGGCTCAAGCTGTACAGACTGCACCGGCGGTGCCGCCGAGCGAGCAGGAGGTGGCCGACACGCAGGAACAATTGCTGAAGCTGCTGCGGCTGAGCCCAACACTGACCACAGTGGTTGCGCACGATCCGTCGCTGCTCGGCGACCAGCAGTATGTGCAGCGGAACAATCCGGAGCTGGCGCAGTTTTTAACGACACATCCGGATGTAGCGCAGAATCCGGATTTCTACCTGTTCAGCAACCTGAATTCGCGCAATGGGGGCCGGGACCGAGCGCTTGAGAGGGCAGTATGGCCGGAGTTTGGCCCGCCGGAGCGGCGTTCGACAGCCGTCGATATTGTGGACAGGGCCGGACCGGTTATCGGCCTGGGCTGCTTCTTTCTCGCGGTGGTTTGGATAATCCGGCTGTTTGTCGACAGCCGGCGGTGGAGCCGCGCGTTTACGCTGCAGAGCGATGTGCACGCGAGGCTGATCGATAAATTCACGAACAGTCAGGATCTGGCCGCGTATATGGAGACAGAGGCAGGCAGGAAGTTTCTGGAAGGAGTGCCGATTCAGACGGGCCTCGATACGGGGCAGCGGATGCCGAATGCGGTGGCGCGGATTCTTACTCCGCTGCAGATCGGACTCGTGATGGCGCTGCTTGGCGCGGGACTGCTGGCGCTGCGCCATGCGGGGCCGGACACCTATGAACCGATGCTGGTGCTGGGCATGATCGTGCTGATGCCGGGAATCGGGTTTATTCTTTCGGCAGGCGTGACGTGGGTGCTGGCGCGGCGGCTGGGTATGCTGCCAGAGAGCACGGCAAGTGGTCCGGGCGGATCGCGGGAAACATTGTGAGCCGGAAGGGACGCAATGGAGCCCACCGGCAAGAGGAGAAGGATGAGCTGGGAGTTCGCACTACCGGAAGCGCTGGCACGCGATGCGCACGCCGGCGCGCACGCGCCGGCGCACATGGATAGCGAGGCGTTCGCCGGGTTCTATGAGCGGTCGGCGCGACCGCTGTGGGCCTATCTTGCGCGGGTCTCGGGCGATACGGTGCTAGCCGAAGATCTGATGCAGGAGAGCTATGTGCGCTTTTTGTGCGCGGTTATGGCTCCGTCGCTGGCAAAAGACGGCGAAGTGGCGGCCCGGCTCTATCTGTTCCGCATCGGGTCAAATCTGCTGCGCGATCACTGGAGGCGGCCGAAGGCGGCGTCGATTGACGAGGTTTCAGAGGAATTTTTCGCGGGTGATAGTGGCGCAGCGCAGGCTGAGTCGCGCGCAGTGCTGACGCCGGCGTTGCGGCAGATGAAGCCCCGGGACCGTGAGCTGCTGTGGCTGGCGCATGCAGAGGGGTACTCGCATCGCGAAATTGCGCAGGTGACAGGGCTGGCTGCGGCGAGCATTCGTCTGCTGCTGTTCAGGGCCCGGCGCAAAATGGCTAAGCTGCTTCGGGCGCAGGAGACGCGCATAGGGAGGGCCGAGTGATGCTGCGAGCGTGCCCGCGTGAGAAGGAAGTGAACGAGCTGGTGGAGCGCGGCCAGTGGCCTCAAGCCGCCTCCGCAGAGATAAGTGAACATGTGCAGGGCTGCCGTGCATGCGCCGACCTGGTGCTGGTGGCCAGCACATTTCAGCGTGCGCGCACGGAGACGGTGGCGGCGGTGAAACCGGGTTCCGCAGGCGCGTTGTGGTGGCGCGCGCAGCTCAGGCGGCGGCGCGCGGCGGTGGAACGTATCGAAAAGCCGCTGATGAGTGCGCAGATCTTTGCGCTCGCGGTGAGTTTGCTGGCCGCGCTGGGTTTTGCCGGCTTTGAAGCGCGGCACGGCGTGGCCTGGCTCGACTGGCTCGAAGGGCTTCCGCAGGCGGCTACGGTGCAGGTGGCGGATTTTTCGTCTTCGGGCTTGATCTGGCTGCTGCTGGCTGCCGGAGCCACGCTGGGGCTGGTGGCTGGGCTGGTGGTTTATCTGGCGTGGGATAAGCAATAATGCCTGTGGCGATGGCGGCGCGGGGTATTTCTTTTTTCAAAATTTGGTCAAGATGGCTGCCGCTGGCGGTAGGCTTTTCCGTGCTTGCGCTGCATGTGCCGGCACAGACGAGTACCGCGAGCGGCAAGCCGTTTGTGTACGACGTGGTTTCAGTGAAGCCGCACAAGCTGGACAGCGGTACCGGCTTGACTATGTGGTGGCGCTATACGAAAGACGGTTTGTCTGCGCAAGGCGTTACGCTGGTGCAGCTCATGGTCATCGCCTACGGCGTTCTGATGCCGGACCAGCTTGAAGGATTGCCTTCGTGGAGCGCGTCCACACAGTTTTCTATTGACGCGAAGATGGATGACGATACGGTGGCGCGGTTCCAGAAGCTGAGCCAAGCGGACCGCGGAAGCGCCAATCGGGAAATGTTGCAGGGGATGCTTGCGGACCGATTCCAACTGAAGGCGCATCACGAAAATCGTGAGCGGCCGGTTTATGAACTGGTCATAGCCAAGGGCGGTGTGAAGCTGAAAGAGACGGCCGCGGGCGAGTCCGGTGGCTACTCGATGGGCGATGGCAGACTGAGCGGCAAAGGAATTCAAATCAGCAGCCTGGCTTTCAGCCTCTCGAACGAAGTAGGGCGGTATGTGGTGGACAAGACGGGGCTGACGGGCAAATACGATATGGATCTCAAGTGGACGCCCGACGATGAGCAGGGATCGGAGGATGCGGGGCCGTCGATCTTTACGGCGCTCGAAGAACAGCTTGGGCTGAAGCTGGTTGCGGCGAAGGGGCCGGTGGATACTGTCGTCGTCGATCACATTGAAAAACCCTCGGAAAACTGAATGTTTGGCTGGTCTGGTATAGTTTCTCGACAGCAATTTGGCCGGTTCTCGTAAACGCTAACGGCAGCGCGGCCGATTCTGCCGGTCCAGGTAAAGAATCGAGGAGAAGAGTCATGGAGTGGAGCGAAAGTACGAGACGGTCGTTTTTGAAGCAGTTTGGCGCCGCGGGAGCGATGGCGCTGGCAGCGGCGAATGCCGAGGGATTGGGATTGCCGGGCGGACAGGCGGCAGCGCCGACAACCGGGCAGTCAGCGGCGGACCAGAAGCAGGAAGCGACGCGGGCGCAGCGGATGGAGTGGTGGCACCAGGCCAAGTTCGGCATGTTCATCCACTGGGGGCTTTACAGCGTGATCGGGCAGCATGAGTGGGTGAAGGAGCAGGAGGGCGTGCCGATTCCGCAGTACGAGATTCTGGCCAAGCACTTCAAGCCCAAGCCCAACGCGGCGCGGGATTGGGCGCGGCTGGCGAAGAAGGCCGGGCAGAAGTACATGGTGATGACCACCAAGCATCACGAGGGTTTTTGCAACTGGGACTCAAAGCTGACGGACTATAACGCGGTGAAGCAGGGACCGGGACGCGACCTGGTACGCGAGTATGTGGAGGCGGCGCGCGCGGAGGGCCTGCGGGTGGGCTTTTACTACTCGCTGATGGACTGGCACCATCCGGATGGCGCGACGTGCAAGACGGACGAGGCCGCGCGGCGGCGGTTTGTGGACTATACGCACGGACTGATCCGCGAGCTGCTGACCAACTACGGCAAGATCGATGTGCTGTGGTACGACGTGTCGTGGCCGCTGACGCCCGAGGGCTGGGAGTCAGAGAAGATGAACGAGATGGTCTTCGAGCTGCAGCCGGAGATTATCGTAAACAACCGCAATGGGCTGCCGGGCGACTTCTCCACGCCGGAGCAGCATATCGAGGCTTCGGCCGTGGGCCGTGCATGGGAGTCATGCATGACGCTGAACAACAGCTGGGGGTTCAACCGCGCGGACGATGCGTGGAAGACGCCGAAGACGATTGTGGACAATCTGGCGACATGCGCGCGCGGCGGCGGCAATTATCTCCTGAACATCGGGCCGATGCCGGATGGTTCGGTACCTCCAGAGACTGTGGAAGTGCTGGAGGCGGTGGGCAAGTGGACGAGCACGAACGGCATCGCAATCTATGGCACGGACCGCGGCGAGCTTGGGCCGAACGCAAGCTGCAACTACACGCGCAAGGGCAACACGCTCTATGTGCACGTGCACGGATGGCCGGGACACACGCCGGCTGCGGAGTGGCTGGACTTCTACAAGCCGGAGGTCGTGGTGGCCATCGGCGGGCTGAAGGGGAAGGTGCTCTCGGCCAAGATTCTCAAGACCGGGCAGAAGGTGGAGTTTACGCAGGACGAGTTCAGCTTCCGCCTGACGGGAATGCCGATGACTGCGCCGGATTCGCCGGCGACGGTGATCGAGGTGGAGTGCGACAGCGAGCCGACGATCAATCATGCTGCGGAGCGTCCGTTGTGGCCGCGGTATAAGGTGGGGATCAGTATTTAGGGTTGTGGTTGAGATAGGAAGGGCTGGTTGAGTGCTGTGGTTTCCCAGGTCCCCAAGCGAGGGACCTGGGGCACCCGCAGTTCCAGCGGTCCCGATCCTGAAACTGCGCGTGCAATTGCACAGGCAGAGATGCACGAAGAATCCTGTCGTCTCCAAGGCTACAAGGAATCACTAAAGACGCGAGACAAGCAAAATGAGCGCGAGCATGAATACCG
>DASZXD010000065.1:0-11620 GCA_035546015.1 Occallatibacter sp. | reverse complement strand
CACTTCCGTTCCTCGGCGGTGAGGTCGAGGGCGAGGATCGGCTCGTCGAGCTGGACCCATTCCGCGCCCAGCTTCTCCAGCCGTTGCAGCACTTCGGTGTAGACCGGCAGGAGCTTCGGCAGGAGGGTGAAGCGGTTGAAGAAGGGTGTCTCCGGATCCTGGACCTTGCCGAGCTTCAGGTACGTGACCGGCCCGATGAGGCAAGGCTTGGTCTTGATACCCAAGGCGAGAGCCTCCGAGAACTCGTCGAAGATCTTCGTCGCGGAGAGCTTGAACTGGGTATCGGCGAGGAACTCCGGGACGATGTAGTGGTAGTTCGTGTCGAACCACTTCGTCATCTCGCTCGCGTAGGTGGCCGCTACGGGCTGGCAGGTCGCGCAGCCGCAGGGAGCGTTTTCGACGTGGGCCGTCGCCTTGGGGCGGACGCCGCGGGCGATGGCAAAGCGGGTGTCGAGGTCGACCTCGGAGCCCTGCCACTTGAACCGCGGCGGCACGTTGCCGACGAGGCAGGTGAGATCCAGCATCTGGTCGTAGAAGCTGAAATCGTTGGACGGAATCAGTTCGATTCCGGCCTTTTGCTGGGTGAGCCAGTTCTGGCGGCGCAGGATGCGGCCAGTTTCTTCGAGCTCGGTGCGCGTGAGCTTGCCAGCCCAGTAGGCTTCAGTGGCTTTCTTGAGTTCTCGTTTCTCCCCAATGCGAGGATAGCCGAGCGTGTGGGTGATCGGTTTTTTCATGGAGTCCCTCATTCATGCGATGATGGATGGTTCTGGTTGGAAGAAACCGCCGCCGGGTATTCGGACTCCGAGTTTGTGCAGCATCGGCCGATGAAGCCTGGGCTGCGTCTGGCCCTGTCGCCTTGGCCGCGGAATTGCGGCTGTGCTTTCTTCCCTCCGGTTGTTCGGACCGGTTTAGAATGAGGACCTGTAGCTCGATACCGTAGCGCGACTGTGGCCGAGTCTCACGGCCTTCCCCGCCCGCGGCAGTTTCACGCGGCCACGAGGCCGCGATTTGAAAGAACGCGGTCACCCAACCGTGCCTTTCTTGCTCTGTCGATAAAAATATCAACATATTCGCATATGTTGATGTATAACTTTGGACGAGACCGATGCTTACCTGCCGTTCATCACCTTGGACGCCAGGGATAGCGCCAGAGGCTGAACCTGGGATCGCGACTCCTCCCATCCAAGAACTCCCACCGCACGCAGTATCGGCCTAGCGTTACCTCGTCCGCATCTAGCCATGCCAGTGCACCGTAGCCCTCAATAAATCCTGAGGACTCAGGCATACCCAGTGGTCGCAGCGCAGATGCCGGTGCGGCTCGCTGAAGCCACAGCTCCAGATCTTCCTGCCCTGCTGGTTTGCCCACCGCGAGCGGCGACCAGTGATGGAATTTCACCACGAAGAAATCTCTTCTGAGCCGGCGGGAAAGCTCCCGAGGTGTTTCAAGCAGGATAGGCACGGTGCAACTAGACGTCTACGATTTTTTCTTACGGTCCGCTGTTGGTGTCTCGATCGTTCCGAAAATGCGCCCGTGGCTCAGGTGTTCTCTGCCTACGAACAAGACCGCGGTCGCTCCCTCCAAATCCCAAAATAAAACGATCTCGTTGCCAAAGAAGGCGCCACCATCCGGCGGCGGGATGACTTGGAAAAAGCGTTCGCAGGTAACATCGACGTGCCAATCCGACGGTGCAATTCCCACTTGTCTAAGTGCGGCGGTCCACTTTGTGACGCTGAGCCGTAGCCGGGCCGGTGCTTCCGGCACCGGTCTTGAATCTGGAAGTGCTCGCTGGCGGACTTGCTCTTGAAACGCGATGCGATCAAGCAGCCAGCGGATGTAGCGAGCCTGCGATACGCGTGGTCCAGATGCTGAGGGTTTTCCTTTCGGGGAAATGCCGGTCAGGGCGAAACGATAAGCATGAAAGCCGTCCGAATGCTTTGCCATTATTCCTGCGACTGGATCCAGAGGATGAAAATGAAAAAAAGGAGAGCGGAAATACAGAAGACTACCCAAGTCGCCGTCTTCTGGGATTCTGCGCGTTTTTTCGCAAGTAGTTCGTCAATCTCTGCCTCCTTCAGGGATGCGATGGTGTTATGAAAATGCTCAAGCAGCCTGCTGCGTTCGCCGCTGCTGTGGCGTGAGAAAAACTCTCCGTCCGTTCCATGAAGTGCCCTAACCAAAACCCGGTCGTATGAGTCCAAATTCTCTGCCTCCTCCATACGCAGCATTTCTTCGTCGAATGAGATCAGCATGTGCTTTGCCTTCTCTAGGCGTTCGATGACAATTGCCCGATCCGGCACTCGATCTGCGGTATTTACCGCGTTCGAGATGCGATCCCCGATAGGTTCAAGTGCCCGGATGCGCTCTTCTATCTTGTTACGCTGCCACCACGCTTCGAGGCGCGCCACACGTTCAGCTTCCTGTACTCGGATAACATCCAATAAGCCATCGGTTCGACGCAGAAGCTTCTTGGCGCGGCTTACTTCATCCAGCGGTGCGGCGCGGGGAATGTCCGCTATCAGATCATGCACCTGAGAAAGCAGCACGAACTGTCTTACGGGCTCGCCTTCCGCTTCCTCGACATCACTCACCCAGCCGCGCCACAAGTGCAGAATTTCCTGGTCGTGCTCACGATTTTGCTCTCGCTGCTGTGTAGCTTCCAGCATCGAGGTCTGAGTCGCCAGTTCCCTGCGCTGAGCCTCCAATTCGAACAATGCCCCTGTTTGAAGCGCGGTGTTAATGCGGGCGTGCCGCCGAAGTGATCTGAGAAGTTCTTCCTGCGATTCACTCATAGCCTATGCCTAACTATTGTTAGATGCGCCGTAAAGCTCCATCTCACAATAGTTCGATGCCGTGCCAAAATCTCAACGCACGGATGTGGCTTCAGCCGTTGCGGCAGTCCTTCGGGAACGCCGCCTTGCCAAGGGGCTATCGATGAGTGCAATCGCCCAGAAGGCTGGCCTCTCGCAACAAATCATCAGCTACGTTGAACGCGAAATGCGCAGCCCTTCTTTGGATACACTTCTGAGGATCGCGGATGCATTGAGCAGCAATCTCAGCGACATCATCTCCGCGGCGGAAAATAGATCGTCGTCTAAGTGACCTGGTCTTCGATCCGATCGATATCATGCGTACGAATCGGCCAGTATAGGTGCTTGTAAATCCACGCGCGCGGAGCAGTGGCTCGCGAGGGTCGGCCAGTTTCCGGAATTGAAATCTTCGGCCTGCAGGGACGCTTCTAGTCGCTTTTCCTTGAGGATAGGTGCCACAGTTGGTCTAAAGCGGGAAGGCTGACTAAGGCTGATGCGCAGGGGAAGTTCTCCCAGTCAAAGCATCAAATTTCTCAAGGGCGTGACGAATTCGCCTACAGACACGGATCAACTGACTTGCGCAGCTCTGCTCCATAGCTCCAGAAAGGATCGCCCGCCCGCTGAATTGCGATATTGCGTTGGCACACGCAATAAATTTCCCAACAATTGTGAAAGAGCGTTCCGTCCGGTCGTCCTAGCTTCAGCTTTGTTCTCTCCTCAATGGCAGAAACTGCTCAAATCGCCGAAATTGCACGCATTGTTTCCGATGAAATCTTCAAACCGTTTGGTTGGGAGAGAGCGGGGACGAGTGACCACAATTTCAAGGGACCAATTCCGCACCTGTCAGCAGGGGAGCCCAGCGCGGACGTAGATCAAGCAGAAGCTGACGAGGCTTCCGTCAGCAAGGAACCGAAGAGCGCAGAGGTGATTTCGCCCTCCTCGGCGTTGCAGTTGAAAGACTATCCCGCCGACGTCGTGTTTTTCTACGAGGATCCGTATTCGCTTCTCCGGACATACATTCACTTTGATCTTAAAAGCTACGCGGCCGTTACCCTGAAGGGCTCAAAGGTGGTCGGAGCATTGAAGAGCCTTAGTCGCGCCATCGCGGCCGCAGAACTGAGTGAAGATTGGAGCAACAAATTTGCGCCCCAGCAAAGTAACTACCGCATCCACGGCGGGCTGTTCGTCTACAACCATGACAACCTCGCTCGCGGGCGCTTCAACGAATTCTTCTCCAAACTGACCCCGCATTCCGCCCAAGTTCCCGAGAAAAAGAACATCTATGTGTTCAGCCCGGACCGCATCGGCTACCTGCTCTCCCTCCTGAACGACATCAAAGGGTTGAGGGCGGAATCGATTTTGCCACTCCAGAAAGACGGTGAGGTGCTCTACTATTATCCGTATGGCGTGAAGGTAAAACCGCTGAACAACCTGCTGAGCTACGCCACGGCCGAGATGCTGCTAGGGCCCATCCTTATCGTGCGTTACCGGTTTCATGACGGCTCAAAGCAGTCTGGCTACATCGTCTATTACGACGGCCCTGGTGCGCAAGTTGAGGAATTTCTCTACATTTTCGAACTTCTGTTAAAGCGGCGATTGCTTACTGACACCGATGCGCTCCACCTGCGGCTCCAATCACCTGCCGACAATGCGTTCTTGGTTTTCAAGACCGCTAAGGATGAATTCACCAAGGCCTACCATGATCTTCCCGCGTTCCGAAAACAGGTCGACGAAATCAAATACGGGCGCGGAGCCAAAGTTCAGCTTGAATTCAGCACCGTAGAACTGGGAATGGATTAACTATGCCGCAATACTACCTCGACAGGTATTTCGTCCCAGACGACAAGGACATCTACGATATGCTCAAGGCGTGCGGAACTTCGCACGACAAGCTATGGATGTTCGCTCGCGGCTATGGTATCTTGTTCTCGTCAACGGAGCCGCGTGAACTGATGATCGACGCTCTGTCCCGCCTGCCGGTCGACCGGCGGAAGCTGCAGGAGATCTTTTTGCTCAATAGTTCAAAGGATCGTGACGAGAAATACTCTACGAAGAGCGTAGCTTCCAGCGCGACACTCGACAGGGTCACGGCCGTCATCAACACGGTGCGTGACACACGAGCCGTCGCGCAACGGGAAGAATACCGGTTCGAGCAGCCGTCTCCGGGGGTGATTAACATCAAGGTGGGCTATAAGGAGGCCGACTATTCTCGCGCCGAACCGATTCAAACGCGAGATAAGGAGGTGACCATCCAAGTGATTCAGAGCGATGGCAAGTTGAAGATTCGACACCACAGCAACAGCAAGGCCGAGGAGTTAGTGCGAGACATCATCGCCAAGCTCGAATCGGTCACCGAGACCAAGGCGCCTATTAGCAAGCTGGATTTTTCTGGCATCAAGGACCCAAAAATCCGAACCCGTTTCTTTCAAGAACTGAGCCAGAAACTCGCGGGCTATATCAGGCAAGATGTGCCCACATTGAAAGTCTACCGCCTCAATCGGGAAGCGACCGAATCGGAGGATGAAGAGGACGAGAAGATGGTGGTGGCAGAGGTGAAGCGGATGTTCATGTCGGGCATCGACGTGACGCAAAGCCCCGAATATCTGGAGTTGGAGAAGAGGGGGTTTTTCATCAGCGCCATCAGTTGGATCTCTGAGCATCAGACCGACCCCCGCGAACACTATGAATTCAGCGCTGAGTTCACCAACCCCGAGGATCCCCTCGACATCAAATATGGATGTCTCGGCAAGTATGCGCGCAGCGACGATGGAACGCTGAAGAAGAACCGGGCGACCCTGAGCGCCATTGAACGAGACGCTTTGCTTGGACTGTTGGACACCACCGCGTTCACGATCTACGATGGGATCATCGGGGAACTGAAGAAAGCCGCACCATCTAATGGAAACCCGAGCCCGGTGGTTCCGCAGCTCGCACCTTGACGTTGGGGTGCTGAAGACGCTGGCCGCGGAAATCGCGCGCCACCCGTACTCTGCCCACGCGGAACGCGGCTTCATTCAAACAGAGGTCCGCGGTAAATCCATTGCCGGCCGTTTCATCCAGCGTGTCATCGGTGAACAGATATTTCGCGACGCTTTTGGCGGCGCAGTGAAGATGCCATTCGTCACCTTTGAAACAACTGCATTTCGGCTCTCTTCGGTGGCACCACAAATTGAGTTGCTGGATGCCCCTCGGGGCGCCAAGCGGATGTTTCAATTCCTCGACGAATTGGGATCGATATCGCTAGCGGTCGATGTGATCGAGGTAGACCCGGTGGCGTGGATCGAGGCACTCGTGCCGACCTTTGGGACCGCCACGGTTAGGGAGCTGGGCTGTCGCGATCTTGCGATTTCGCCGTCGCTGGCGGCTGACATGACGTTTACTGGTAGCGGTGATGTCTTGGCATCGTCGCAGAAGTTCTTGGGACCAAAGCTTAAGTCGGTAAAATTCGCTCGGGCCGAATTCGCCAATGGAAATCGTTCTTTCGAAATCCAGTTCAACACCTCAGCCTCGATCAAAGCCATTACGGACCTTCCTTCAGGTGCTTTAAATTCGATCAGAGACGTTCTCCGAACGCTTCTTTAGCGAACAGTATATCGAAAAACACGTAGCTTCAGTAGAAGCTACTTGGTATCTCCATGGGAGTTCTGAGCCAGATTTTTGCCATGGACGAAATATGTGTTGGCCATCCGAGCCTCGCGTCGCCTCTCTCAAAGAAATTTTCCGGCGATCATTCGGTGTACGGCGGGTAAATTTCGACTTAGCAGAAATTCATTTATGACCTCCGCTGTGGAGCCGTGGGCGATAACAAGGGGATGCTCGCGTTTCGATTTGTTCGAGTAAAGTCCGTGAATGCTTCCCAACTGCAGGTTGATGCCGCCTTTGGCCACGTCCATAGGTGCACTCCCCGTGAAGCTCACTTGGTGTCCTGAAAGTTCGAGCATTCGTCCCAGCGGTCGCAACGTATCTCTTTGTTTCGAGACTTGGTTCAACGCGGGTAGCTTATCATGAAGAGCGTAATCAAGAAGGGCCAAACCGAGCGTCCGATCCAATTCCGAGTGGTAGAATTGATTCCCGTAGTGGCGAAGGCACGAATAGCACGACCGTTCGCATGCATCCGGGCATACACTCAATATTCCACGCACGTCCTTTTCCAAGACTTCGGTCAGTTCCTCTCCAATCTGGCTAGAGTAACCGGCTCCGCCGGCCAGAGTGTCGAAAAGATAGATCTCACCCACCAACTGAGACGAGTCGGTCGTTGGGAACACTCGGAATCCGCTACTGAATTCTGAGGGATCAAGGTCGAGACGCCGGCTGGCAGCGAGGTTGAGCGTTTCCGCAAGCGTTCGCATCGCGTGTTGGAAGGCACCGAATGCGGCGATACCGGGGCTGGGCTTAACCTCCAGCGGGGCTTTAGCTCGGATGCGGAGCAACATGAGATCTGATTTGAACTCGGTGCCAAGGTGCACCTTATGAATTTCGCCGTCGCACATCGAGTTAGGCTTGGGGCCACGACGTGCGCTGATTAGATAAGGTCGCTGGTGATTGGGGCGTGGCGGAGACTCAGCAAGGCCCGTCAGGCCGCATTTGGAACAGACGGCGAACCCTCGCGCTTCTGCGGCATCGCCTTTGTTCATGATCACTAGGCTGCGATCAGGGGCGAAGGTCTTCTCTGCGTGGGGTCCGATCGGCTCCGCGCCCAATTCATCCGAGTTTACCGGGATCGGGAATTGCGCCGGGGAGGCGTAAGTGATATCCTGATCGCGGTCGTTTCGATCATTCTGCTTTCCCCGGTGGGGCAGAAACACTTCAGGCTGGAGTATCTCGCCGGACACCAACTCGGCACCACATAGCGGACAGTCGCCTTCCACCTCTTGCTCATCCGATTCGGTTTCCTGGACGAAGGAGCAGCCCTGCGTGGTGCACGAAATATACCGCTTTAGCGTGCGGCCGAAAAGTGGAGCGGCGCGATCTGTCTCGTAGGTGCTGATGTTTGCGGTGACCGCGACACATTTGTAGTCCTTCTTGTCGATTGTCACTATCCGCCCCGGTGCGTATTCCGACAGTGCCTTCGCCAGTGATTGTTGAGGCCTCTGCTCAACGACGACTTTTCCCTTCTCCAAACCTTCAACGCTGAAGGAGCAGATGTCTGTCGGGAATGCGTAGGTAGGCAGGATCCCGTGCTCGAAGAGGAATTCCAGGAATTTGCTCTCAAGATCCTCGTCTTCCTCATCCTCGCCGCCACCTTCGACCTCCACCTCGTCCGCCCTGAAGTCAGCGCTTAGGCCCTTCAGTGTTTTCGCGAATTCACGCGTCGTCTTCAGAACCCATGTCTTGGGATCTTCTGTGACGGCCGACGGCAACCATGCGACGATCTTGCCAGCCAACTCGCCGCCACGAGCGAAGACCTCCTTCTCGATCCACTGCTCAAAGTCTTCCAAGCACGGCTGTCCGTGGTCGTCTGAGAAGAACGCTCTTGTCTTGCCGAGAGCCGAACTCAAAACCGCCGACGTTGTGCCAGAGAAACCGAGGAAGTAGGTCTGGATCAGGAACGCGTGAACGTGGCGTCTCGCGATCTTTTCGTTGCCGATCGTTATCATCGGAGTCCGGGGTGGCCCCGAAACGATATGACCTACATTGCTGAAGTAGTGGCTGTCGTGCGGGCCTCCCTGGCAATAGGTCACGACGGTTGATACGGCAGATCCCCGACGACCTGCACGACCCGCTCGCTGCTGGTAGTTTTCCCGCTGCGGAGGGACATTGCGAAGCCCCACGGCGATCAGAGAGCCGATGTCGATTCCAACCTCCATCGTGGTTGTGCACGACAATATGTCGACTGGGCTCTCTTCCGTCCGGTTGATGATGATGTCTTGGAACAGCAGTTCGTGCTGCTCCGTTGTCGCCATGATCGTTGTGGCATCCCGATAGGAAAGCTGTGCGGTGTGTTCCTCCGCATTGACGTTCTTCGGATTCCGCTTGCCCGCCAGACATTCCCTGATCGGGTTGCGCCAAAATCCTTTTCGAGACCGGATATAGGGATCTTGGTTAGGATCTGTCTTGATGAGATTCGGCGAGGCGCACGCGGGGCATTTTCCGAATGGCGTGTAAGGATGGACGCCCCTGCAGGAGTCACAGTGCCACCAAGGTGAATCGAGATCGATGCCGAGATGGATCTGGCTCCGATTTACTTGGTAAAGTCCGTTGCCGTCGGGCTGCTGGCAGAACCAGTCTAATATCCTTTCATTGACCTGGTCGACCTGAGCCTTCGTGAACCCTTCAGCCATAAGTATGGCGACCAAGGGTTCAGCCATCTCTCCACGATGCCCCCATGAATCCTTCGGAAATCCAGCGACTGCTTCGATCGTTTCCTTGTTGAAGTCCCTGAGTGCGTATTCCCGGGCGAGTCCTGCGAGCCAGGCGCACACGAACTCTTCCCACTGCGCGGCTGTGCCTGGCAAGCCGCATTGACTCAACTCTGGTATCAGCTTTTTCATAACCACGGCGCGAGGCTTGAGCCACCCAACCGCGGCGAAGGGAATCGAGTAGTATTGGCTGCAAAGCTGGCGCACCAACGCCTGCTTGAATCGCTCCGGCGGCACCGCTGCAGACCAGAGGGCCTCGGCATCCTCAAGGTTTCCGCCGCATTTATCGCGATAGAAGGCCACGTCCTTGGCCAAATTCCTCTGATCCTCTCCATCGAAAAAGGATAGGTTGTTGTTGGCGACGATATGCACGAAACCGCGGTAAAGAGTCGCATCCGCTAACGGCGGCTCCTTCTTCAGTTCGGCAAGGGCGTTAATCGCCAGAGCGAGGACCTCGCGGAAGGAGTCGGCCTCCACGTCGCGGGGTATGTCACGTGCCAGACGAGCGGCCTTTTGGCGGCCATCCGAAAACAGCAAGACCTTCCGATTTTGGTTTGGGAACGTTCTCGGATCGTCTTTGCCCGGGGGTTGGAGAAACAACTGCTCTTTGACGATCGCGGAGAACGGCTGCTCTCCCTTGGTCCGAAGATCCATGATCTTGCTCCTCCCCGCCTGCCACCCGTCCAAACACACCGGGCATCGACGTTCGAAAGAATGTGGCTTCGCCGGATCCACTCCCACGGGATCCGCAACCCAGGCCTGCAGATAGTCCGATTCCGTCGCCGGCCTCCCCGTGACCATTCTGCCCGTTCGTTTCTCCAACCACACAGGGCGGGCTTCGCCGGTCGCAATCACGTTTGGATTGTATCCGACGAGAAGATGGATTTCCCGCAGGTGATGGTTCGTTCGGATTTCGTCGGCCCCGACAGGGGACTCTTTTTCGTGGAAAAGAAAGTCATACAGCCCACGTCCGTGGTGGACGTAGCCACGCAGGTACTCGGTTCCACAGTCGCGATGCGTAAGGAGTTCGTAGACACGGCTTCCGCAGGAGCAGAACTGTCGGGGCGCGTGCCACAATCTACCTAGTCGGCGAACCGTTTGGACTGGACTAGCCGCCGAGCAAGTCGGATTGATGCAGGCAAAGAGACCTTGTAGTCCGCGGTAAAAAAGGTGGAGGCGTGCAGCCAGCAGTATCCGCTTCTTCTTTTTGGAGTGTGCGTAGTTCGCCAACACTAGGAGTGCTTCGGTCGCTCGCTCGGCGGTGGTAATGGCTGCATCGGGGAACAGTTCCTTGGCCAGATCAGGGAATCGCTTTGCACTGCCTGTCGTGACGGCGATGAGTTTGTTCACCACTGGCATCGCACTAAGCCAGTCGAACAACTGATCGCGCAGTTCGGCGTCGTCGCTGGACAATTCGACGCTCCCCAACGTGCACATCAATGCACTCGCTGCAGACACGGCCGTGTCCCGGTCGACATTGATGTTTTGGAACTTTCCGATGTCGAAGGCCGCAAGGTGATCTGCCAAGGTCTTCGATCCAGCGCCTTGAGTTCCCAAGTCATCCAACGTCCCTCCGATGAAAGTGATGCTTGGCTTCTGTCCTTTCACGAGCCCCGTGAGTTCATGGGCAAACCGAAGCGCGCGATCCAGCGCCTGGGAATCGTCTTTCTTTCCGAGGCTGGCGCTGGTGAGGATGCACCGCAGCCTGGAACGGGGTATTTCGAGTCGCGCCGCCAGTCGGCGAATCAGCATCGCAACTTCCGCGCCACCCGTGCCGCGATACATGTGGGCTTCGTCCAGGACGAGCGTGAGGTAATTCTTATTGTCGCTGTGCAGCCAGTCCTTGGTCTGCGCGAAGATGGAGCGCTCGATCGGCCTCAACATCATGTATTCCAACATCGAATAGTTGGTGATAAGGACGTCGGGACACGTCTGCTGCATCTCGTGGCGCGCCAGGAGTTCACAGTCATCCTCCGAGGTTTGCAGCCGTTGCATCCAGTCATCGCCGAGGTGCTCGGCGTAGAATTTCTTCAAATCCTTTGCGGGCCAGCGTCCCTTTTCCTTCAGCAATTTCAGGACCCGCGCGTCACAGCCATATTTGAGGTAATATTTCTCGAACAGTGGCTTGATCTGACTCCTGCACTTGCTGGGAGTGAATGCGCCGGGAAACGGAGTCCTGCTGGTATACATGCCGAACCGAATCCGCCGGCCAAACATTTCCTTTAACGCATCGGAGATGGCTGGATCGCCAAGAATGCGTCGCACACGAGACAACTGGTCCGTGACGAGGGCGTTCATGGGATAAAGCAAAAGAGCGCGCATTCCCAGCCGACCGCGGACTTCCTTGGAGCGGTCCGTCCCCTCGATGGCGAGTGAACCTAGGATATTTAGCAGGAAGATCTCCGTCTTTCCCGAACCGGTGCCCGTCGAAGCGAGGATGTCGGACTTCTCCT
>DASZXD010000064.1:0-4301 GCA_035546015.1 Occallatibacter sp. | reverse complement strand
CGGCAGATTCTCACCAAGTATGCCACTGATGGCGTACCCGCCGATCTCGTGGATGCGGCAAAGCGTTCCGAAATCGCCCAGGCCGAGTTCCAGCGCAACTCGATTCCTGGACTGGCCGAGGTGTGGTCTGGCGCACTGGCCAACGAGGGTCGCAACTCGCCGGAAGAGGACATCGACGCCATTCGCAAGGTAACGCTGGCCGATGTGAACCGCGTAGCGAAACAGTATCTGCTCAACGTGAGCACGATTACCGCAACACTGAAGCCGGTGAATGGCGGCGGCCCCGTTTCAGAAAAGGGATTCGGAGGCAGCGAGAAGGTGACGTCGGCCCCGACCAAGCCGGTCGTGCTGCCAGACTGGGCCAAGGGTCCGCTCGACGCACTGAAGGCCCCGGACAAAGCCATCGAAGTTTCTGACACCATGCTGGCAAACGGCATCCGGCTGATTGTGCGTACCGACAGAACCAGCCCTACGGTAACGGTGGTTGGATCGATTAAGCACAACTCCGATCTGCAGACACCTGCAGGGCAGGATGGCGTCGCCGGCGTTCTCGATCAGCTCTACTCCTATGGCACGCAGTCGCTCGACCGCCTCGCATTCCAGAAAGCGCTGGACGATATTGCAGCCAACGAGAGTGCCGGATACAGCTTCTCGCTCAGCGTACTCAAGGAGTACTTCTCGCGTGGCGTGCAACTTCTGGCCGACAACGAGCTGCATCCTGCATTACCTGAGCAGGCATTCAAGATTACGCAGCAACAGGTGGCGCAGTTTGTAGCCGGACAGTTGCAGAGCCCGGGCTATCGCACATCGCGCGCGCTTCTGCTGGGCATGGTCCCGGCGGATGACCCGACGCTCCGCGAAACCACTCCTGATACCGTGGGCAAACTCACTCTGGATCAGGTGAAGCAGTATCACGGCACAACAGTGCGCCCGGACCTGACAACAATTGTGGTCATCGGCGACGTGACGGCAGACGAAGCCAAGACGGTAATCGAGAAATGGTTCGGCGACTGGAAAGCCACTGGCCCCAAGCCGAATACGGACCTGCCAGCCATTCCGATGAACAAGGCCTCTGCCTCCACGGTGCCCGATCCCGAGGCAGTGCAGGATACGGTGACGCTGGCCGAACAGCTCAATATCAACCGCTTCGATCCCGACTACTATCCTCTGCAACTCGGCAATCACGTGCTGGGTGGCGGCTTTTATGCCACGCGGCTCTATCACGATCTGCGCCAGGTGAATGGATACGTTTATGGCGTTGACGTAAGCCTGAGCGCATCGAAAACCCGCGCCAGCTATTCAGTGGACTACGGATGCGATCCCGACAAAGTATCGAAGGCGCGCGCACTGATTGTGCGCGACCTGGAGCAGATGCGCACCGAACCTGTCTCTGAGAGCGAGTTACATCAGGCCAAGGCGCTGCTGCTGCGCCAGATTCCGCTGAGCACGGCAAGCGAAGATGCCGTGGCTGGCGCGCTGCTGGCCCGTGCGCAGATGGGACTGCCGCTCGACGAGCCAGTTAACGCCGCGCACAAGTATCTGACGCTGACCGCCGAGGATGTTCAGAAGGCATTCGAGCGGCAGATCAAGACCGGCAATCTCGTGCAGATCGTGCGCGGACCTGCTCCGCAGTGAGCGCGGTTGAGGTTTGTGCTTTCCCACCTTAGGCGCGAAAACACAAAATGCGCCGAAGGTGGGTATTCCTATATAAGACCTGAGTTGGGGCATCAAGCTTGAGGCTTTTCACTGATTCAGATTTGTGGCATTCTTGCACGCATGGGAAACAAAGATAAAGGCAAGAAGGAAACCAAGAAGGCGCCGAAGCCCAAACCGAAGCCGGAGCCGGGGCGCAGGCGCGAAGTGTTCACACCGGCCCCGCCCAAATAACCCGTCAGATGCAAAAAAGGCCTTCCCGAAGCGGGAAGGCCTTTCGATTGGGATGAAGCCGAGGCTTACGCCACCACTTCAATACCCATGGAGCGGGCAGTGCCCTTGATGCTCTTGATAGCCGCTTCGACCGATGCCGCATTCAGGTCGGGCATCTTCTGCGTGGCGATCTCGCGCACCTGCTTCTCGGTCACCTTGCCCTTCTTCTCCTTGTTCGGAGTGCCGGAGCCCTTGTCGATACCGGCAGCCTTCTTCAGCAGAATCGAGGCCGGAGGCGTCTTGGTGACAAAGGTGAAGCTGCGGTCTGCATAGACGGTGATGACGACCGGAATGATCAGGCCGGCCATCTCCTTGTTCTGCGTGCGTGCGTTGAACTGCTTGCAGAACTCCATGATATTGACCTGCGCCTGACCGAGCGCGGGGCCGACCGGAGGCGCGGGCGTTGCCTTGCCTGCCTCGATCTGCAGCTTTACGTATCCTTGAACTTTCTTTGGAGGCGCCATTGTTGTTCCTTCGGAACCAGCTTCTAGCTTCTAGCCGCTAGCTTCCAGCTCGCATTTTCCTGATTCAAATTTTGGTGTCGCAGCTCAAACGTTCGCTCGCAACCGGACGCTGCTAGATCGCTACTCCGGCTAGAAGCTGAAAGCTAGTTGCTCGAAGCTGCAACTACTCAATCTTTTCGACTTTGCCGAACTCGAGTTCGACAGGCGTGGAGCGGCCGAAGATGGTGACCATGACCTTGAGCGTCTCGCGGTCTTCGTTGATCTCGTCCACCACACCGTTGAAGTTGGCGAAGGGGCCGTCCGTGATGCGCACCTGCTCGCCTTTTTCAAATTTGATCTTGAGCTTCGGCTTGTCTTTGGAAACCTCGCTGCGGAAGAGTATCGAGCTCACCTCTTCTTCACTCAGCGCTACAGGCTTGTCTCCTGTGCCCAGAAAGCCGGTGACTTTGGGAGTGTCTTTCAGCACGTGCCAGAGATTATTGTCGAGATCCATCTCGACCAGCACATAACCAGGCAGGAAGACCCGCTCCATGGTGCGCTTTTTGCCGTTCACGATCTCGGTGACGGGCTCTGTGGGAATCATGACGCGGCCCACGCGGTCCTTGAGACCGAAGGCCTGCACACGGCTCTCGATGGACTCGCGCACCTTACGCTCAAAGCCAGAGTAAGCGTGCAGGATATACCACTTGAAGCGCTCGTTGTGCTCCGGCTGCTGCACCGACTCCCCGCCGGCGGATTGTTCCAACTCTTCTGCCATTCTGTTCTCGCTTCCAGATTGCGGCCGTTACTACATTCCGCCCAGGTGATTCAGCAGGGCGTTCACGCCGACTCTGAAGACCCAATCCACCAAAAAGAAGAAGACACCAAAGAGGAAGACCGCGACGATGACTACAGACGTGGTGACCTGCACTTCCTTGCGCGACGGCGCTACCACCTTGCGCATCTCCGCGCGCACATCGGTCAGAAACCGGGTGAAGTCGTTCCACTTGGCGACAACGCCATCAAAGGGGCCGGGGCCCTGTTTCTTCTTGATTGACTGGTCGTCACCGCTGGCCATGACTGCTTTCGATGCCATCCTTCTATTCCTTTGCGTCCGGCCTCAAGGCCGGCCGCATCTTCCAAATCTGGCAGGGGCGGAGGGATTCGAACCCCCAAGTTCGGTTTTGGAGACCGACAGTTTAACCGTTGAGCTTACGCCCCTATTTCCAGAGATCAGTCGTCAGAGATCAGGAATCAGTTTTTCGTACTGCCGTGACTGCTGATCTCTGATCTCTGTTCCCTGAGCTCTGTCGTTACTTCGTTTCTTTGTGGACCTGGTGCTTGCGGCAGCGGTTACAGAACTTCTTGAACTCGAGGCGACCCGTGGTCGTCTTCTTGTTCTTCGTCGTCGAGTAGTTCCGCTCCTTGCACTCGGTGCACTGCAATGTCACAATTTCCCGCATTTCAAATCCTTCCAGTTGCCAGAGATCAGTTTTACCTGATCCCTGATAACACATCTCTTGCTTCACTCGCCGGACTGAAGCATGCGCCCGAAAGGCGGTCCGCCTGTCCGTCGCGGCCAGCGACTACTTCACAATCTCCGAGATGGTGCCAGCGCCCACGGTGCGTCCGCCTTCGCGGATGGCAAAGCGCAGTCCCTTCTCCAAAGCCACCGGCGTGATCAGCTCGATCTGCAGGGCAACGTTGTCGCCCGGCATCACCATCTCCACGCCCTCAGGAAGTTCGGCCACGCCCGTCACGTCCGTCGTGCGGAAGTAAAACTGCGGACGGTAGCCCTTGAAGAACGGCGTGTGACGGCCGCCCTCTTCCTTCGACAGCACGTAAACCTCGCCCTTGAACACCGTGTGCGGCGTGATCGACGCAGTCTTGGCCAACACCATCCCACGCTCCACGTCTTCCTTCGGAATACCG
>DASZXD010000063.1:0-32909 GCA_035546015.1 Occallatibacter sp. | reverse complement strand
GGATGATGGTTGAGCGAGTCAAGCGTGGGCTCGTAGTGTTTTGGCGCCTGCGCAGCGCCGATTGCCGGCATTAAGAGTGCTCCCGTAAGAATCCACGCAAGTGCCGATGCAACACGCTTCATGATCTTTTCCTCTTCCCTCTCGCTCAAACTGCACATCGAATCATAGTGGCTCGGGCTGGACATGGGAAATACCGCCGCGAATCTGTCTGAAAGAACGGCGGCTGTGAGTGACAGCCGCCGATAAAGGCAAGAAAAAAGACGACCACGTCAAAATGCGGCGATGGTTTGCCGCAGGCTATAAGAACTGAGCGTCTTGATGTAGTTGCCGCGATTGAAGGGCGAAGCATCCGGCGCGGAGCGGCGGCTGAGGCAACCGCGCATGGCGGCTATGGAGCCGTATTCATGCTGCCCAAGCCACTCCTCGATATTTTCCAGAGTGCGGCCAATGTACTCGATTCCATGGATGTGCAGGGCTGAGGCCATCATGGCGACGCTGGCTCCGGCCATGATGGATTTGATGACACCTTCGGCAGAATGCACGCCCCCGGAGATGGCGAGATCCAGATCAACCTGGCTGTAGAGTATGGCTGCCCAGTGGAGCCGCGGCAGCAGCTCTGAAGGGGACGAGAAATGGAGCGTGGGGCGCACTTCCAGCGCTTCGATATCGAGATCGGGCTGATAAAAGCGGTTGAAAAACACAACGCCGCGCGCGCCCACTGCAGCTATCTGCGCAACGAGGTGCGGCAGGCTTGTGAACGACTGAGACAGCTTGACGGCCACAGGGATTTTTACGGCGGCAGTGACCGAGGCGACCAGTTCAAGAAGTTGCGTCTCCAGTTGCTCTGAGCTTTGGCGAGTGTCCGTTGCCACAGCGTAGGTGTTCAGTTCAATGGCATCGGCGCCGGCCTCTTCACATGCCTTCGCGTAGCGGACCCATCCGCCGACAGAGACGCCGTTAAGGCTGGCCATGATGGGGATATTCACAGCGGCCTTGCACTTGCGGAGGTGGTCAAGATAGACCTCGTGAGTCATCCGGTAGTCAGCAAGATCGGGCAGATAGCCAAGCGATTCCGCGAACGACTCGGTGCCGCGCGCGAGGTCCTCGTCGAGGGCAGACGACTCGAGCATCAGCTGCTCTTCAAAGAGCGAGGTGAGTACGATGGCGGATGCACCGCACTCTTCCAGGCGGCGCACACTATCAACGGTGCCGGAGAGCGGAGTGGACGAGACTACAAGTGGTCCTTTGAGTTTGAGGCCGAGATATTGCGTTGAAAGATCGATCATTCCGCTCCTCCTGCCGGCACTGCGGCCGGCTTGTCTTCCGGTTTCTCTTCCGGAGCGATGTGCGGCGTTTCTCCACGGCCAGGCATGGAAGCACGGGCCGAGTAAACCCGCCATTGCCGCTCTACATCGTCCTGCGCCTCGTCGAGCAGGCGGGCAGCAAGTTCAGGGTTGCTGCGCGCCAGCATGGTGTAGCGCGCCTCGCGATAGGCGTACTCTTTGAGGCGAATCGAGGGCGCCTTGGAGTCGAGCAGGAAAGGATTCCTGCCGGACTCGCGCAGCGCCGGGTTGTAGCGCATAAGCGGCCAGTAACCGGACTGCACTGCCAGCTTCTGCTGCTCGAGGCCGTGCACAAGGTCGTAGCCATGCGCGATGCAGCTTGCGTAGGCGAGGATGATGGAAGGGCCATCGTGGGCTTCGGCTTCCTGGATGGCCTTGATCACGTGGGTGTCATTGCCGCCCAGAGCGACCTGCGCCACATAAACCGAGCCGTAGCTGATGGCTTCCATTGCGAGGTCTTTGCGGCTGTTGCTCTTGCCGCTGGCTGCGAACTTGGCCACCGCACCGCGGGGCGTTGCCTTGGAGGCCTGACCGCCGGTGTTGGAGTACACCTCAGTATCGAGGACAAGGATGTTGACGTTCTTGCCTGAGCCGAGGACGTGATCGAGGCCGCCAAAGCCAATGTCAAAGGCCCAGCCATCGCCTCCGAGAATCCATACGCTCTTGCGTACGAGAACGTCGGCGATTGCCAGCAGATTATGCACATCGGAGCTGTCGATATCGGCCAGCTTTTCGCGCAGTTGATTTACGCGGATACGCTGGGCTTCGATCTCCGGCTCGGTCTTCTGCGATGCGTTCAAGAGTCCGGTGACGAGGTCTTCGCCCAGTTCAGGCGCGAGCCGCCGGATGAGAACTTCAGCAAACTCACGTTGCTGATCGAGCGCCACGCGCATGCCAAAGCCGAACTCCGCATTGTCTTCAAAGAGCGAGTTGGCCCATGTTGGGCCGCGGCCCGCAGCGTTGGCGCAGTAGGGCGTGGTGGGAAGATTGCCGCCGTAGATGGACGAACAACCGGTGGCGTTGGCGATGTAGAGCCGGTCGCCGAAGAGTTGTGTAAGCAGCTTGATGTAGGGCGTCTCTCCGCAGCCAGCGCATGCGCCGGAGAATTCAAACAGCGGCTGCAAAAGCTGAAGGTCTTTGACCTGCGAGTGCGAGAGCTTGTTGCGATCCACTTCGGGCAGGCTGAGGAAGTAGTCCCAGTTTTCGCGCTCGGGGGCGCGAAGCGGAGCCTGCGGCACCATGTTGATGGCTTTGTGGCTTGAGTTGCTCTTGCTCTTGACCGGGCATATCTCTACGCACACGCCGCAGCCGGTGCAGTCTTCTGGCGCAACCTGCAGGGTGTAGCAGGCATCTTCCATGCCCCTCCATTTGGGCTTGGCCCACTGGAAGGTAGCCGGCGCTTTCTCGGCCAGTTCATGGCTGTAGACTTTGGAGCGAATCACGGCGTGCGGACAGACCATGACACATTTGCCGCACTGAATGCAGAGATCCTTGTCCCACGCGGGAATGAACTGCGCGATATTGCGCTTTTCCCACTGCGAGGTGCCGGTTGGAAATGCACCGCCGGCGGGAATGGCACTCACCGGAAGTTCGTCTCCGTGGCCCGATGCAATTGTTCCCAGCACATCGCGCACAAACTCGGGCGCCTGCGGAGCGATGGAGGGAATGAGATCGAAGCCGGAAGTGGCCGCGGAGGGCAGCTCGACTTTTTCGAGATGCGCCAGCGCCGCATCTACTGCGGCATAGTTCTTCTCAACAACGGCCTCACCGCGCTTGCCATAGGTTTTGTAGATGGCCCTCTTGATCTGCGTAATCGCTTCGTCGCGCGGCAGCACGCCGCTGATGGCGAAGAAGCAGGTCTGCATTATGGTGTTGATGCGGGTGCCCATCCCGGTATTGCGCGCCACCTGATAACCGTCGATGACATAGAACTCGATCTTCTTGCGCAGAATCTCCTGCTGAATGGCTTTGGGCAGATGGTTCCAGACTTCCCACGCAGGATAAGGCGAGTTGAGCAGGAAAACGGCGCCGGGCATAGCGGCTTCCACAACGTTCATTTTTTCGAGGAAGCTGAAGTTGTGGCAGGCTACAAAGCTGGCACGGCTGATGAGATAGGAGGAGCGGATTGGATTGGGGCCAAAGCGCAGATGGCTGGTGGTCATGGAGCCGGACTTCTTGGAGTCGTAAACGAAGTAGCCCTGCGCCTGGTTGGGCGTATTCTCACCGATGATCTTGATGGAGTTCTTGTTGGCGCCCACCGTACCGTCAGAGCCGAGGCCATAGAAGAGCGCACGCACGGTCTGCGGATCTTCAGTCGAAAAGGCAGGATCGTAGGTCAGGCTGGTGAAGCTGACGTCGTCTTCAATACCAATGGTGAAGTGATTCTTTGGCCTGGGCCTGGCCAGCTCGTCATAGATGCCCTTGACCATGGCCGGAGTGAATTCCTTGGAACTAAGACCGTAACGGCCACCGATGACGATTGGCTTTTCTACAAATGGCAGTGCAGCGGTGTTTTCAGCCAGCACCGAGAGCACATCCTGATAGAGCGGCTCGCCGGTTGCGCCGGGCTCCTTGCAGCGGTCCAGAACAGCGATTGCTTTTACGGTTGCAGGCAGCGCGGAGATGAAAGCGGTTGCATCGAAAGGGCGATAGAGGCGCACTTTGAGCAGGCCAACTTTTTCACCCAGGTGGTTCAGTGTATCGACGGCCTCTTCAGCGGCCTCGGCTCCCGAGCCCATGATGACGATGACCCGCTCGGCGTCGGGCGCTCCGTAGTAGTCGAACAAGTGATAGGCACGGCCGGTGAGCGCGGCGAAGCGGTCCATCACGCTCTGCACCGTGCCTGGAACAGCGGCATGGAAAGGCGAGCAGGCCTCACGCGCCTGGAAAAAGACGTCGGGGTTCTGCGCTGTTCCGCGAATGATGGGGCGGTCAGGACTGAGCGCGCGCTGACGGTACTCAATGATGTACAGGTCGTCGAGCATGGCGCGGATGGTCTCGTCGGCGATGGGATAGATCTTGGCTACTTCATGCGAGGTGCGGAAACCGTCAAAGAAATGAATGAAGGGGATACGCGACTCAAGCGTGGCGATCTGCGCCACCAGCGCAAGGTCCGCGGCCTCCTGCACGGAGTTTGACGAAAGCATTGCCCAGCCCGTGGAACGGCAGGCCATGACGTCAGAGTGATCGCCGAAGATGGAAAGCGCGTGCGTTGCAAGCGTGCGGGCTGTTACGTGCATGGTTGCGGGCGTCAGTTCGCCGGCAATCTTGTACATGTTGGGGATCATCAGCAGAAGACCCTGCGATGCCGTGAACGTGGTGCCGAAGGCTCCGGCCTGGAGCGCGCCATGCAGTGCGCCGGCTGCTCCGCCCTCACTCTGCAGCTCCTCAACGATAGGCACTGCGCCCCAGATATTCTTTTTGCTCTCTGAATGCCACTGATCTGCCCACTCGGCCATCGGAGAAGAAGGCGTAATGGGATAGATTGCAATCACTTCAGAGAGCCGATAGGCAACCGAGGCCGCCGCCTCATTGCCGTCAAGAATGACCATTTTTTTCTCGCTCATTCGCTTTGCCTCACTCGGGCGGCACGATCCGGCCGCTGGACCGAGTCTCAGCTTCATTAGGGCAAGGCTCAGTGATGAGAGACACAGGGAGGAGATAGATTCCCACTATATGGAATCGGCTATCTGCATTGAAAGGCTTTAGCGGACTGGAATTATGCGTGCTGAATGCGATTGGAGGGTACGGGTGTCACAAAAAACTGAAGACCGACTACGGAATTTTAGTGAAAAGCCCTTCGACAAGCGCTTCCCACTCTGCCTGAAGTTCCGGACGATGGAAGTGTTTGCCGGCGCGGCGGTACCAGTACTCGGCGTTCCATTCGACGCCTTCTTTGCGGTGCAGAAAGGCGTGCACGGCCATGCCTTCGGGGGTTTCGAGTTCGTCGACCAGACCGTGGGCACATGCCCAGTCGCCCTTAGCATCCCACCAGAGCGCGGCAAGCGGGGCAGACAGGCCCGAGGGCGGAGAGGCGTGGTTCAGCGAGGCACGAAACGCGTCTACTGTCATGGCACCCTTTTACCATCAGCTTTCCAGCCACGGCAACAGGTGCGGCGATCTGGCCTGAATCGGGTTGTGTGACATCCATCACATCCGTAAGGCCGAGCCGCTGTTACAAAAGGATCACCGTTCCGATGAAGCATGCAGAAAGCCCGCCAGGGGGGATTGAGAAGCACTGGTGGACGCAGGCGGTCTTGTCCTCAGGGAGGTCAGAGCCATGGGAATGCGCAGAAAACGATACCGTTATGCCCGCACTTGCTACCCGGACCGGAATGGTCGTATACTGAACTACGACCATTCCGGTCGTAGTTTCAGAGCGCAGCCCTTCCGACGGCAGCGCGTTGGAGCCTGGCGGGTGAGCGTATTAAGCGAATTGGGTGTGGGTCAGAGCGGGGTTGTAGTAGCCCTTGAGCTTCCCGAGTCTGTTCAGAACCATCTGATGCACATGGGCTTTGTGCCCGAAGCACGGATAGTTGTTCTGCGCCGCGCCCCCGCTGGCGATCCGACGGTTTATGCCGTGGACGGGCTGGAGATTGCGCTACGCCGCGAGACCGCTGCTGCCATTCGCGTTCGCGTCTACGAGTCGAATCCGGTTTCAAACAAAAGTGCAGAGGCAGTCGGCGAGCTCGCTGGTGCCACCAGATGAGTGAATGCTGTGCGCCTCCGGTCTTTACTCCGCCTGCAGCTCCGGCTGCCCCCGGAGCACTGCGCACGGTGGTGCTGATAGGTCCTCCGAACGCCGGTAAGTCGACACTTTTCAATCGGCTGACCGGCCTGCGGCAGAAGGTGGCCAACTATCCCGGCGTTACCGTAGAGCAGCGCATGGGGCTGATGGCCGGCGTGGGTCGCGACGACCTTACTCTGATCGATCTGCCCGGTATTTACTCGCTCACTCCCTACTCTGAGGATGCGCGTGTAGCCGTGGACGTGCTGCGCGGCAAGATGCCCGGCACGCCGAAGCCCGACGCTGTTCTTCTGGTTCTGGATTCGCTTCATCTCACCCGACAACTGATGCTGGCTGCGCCGGTGCTGGCGCTGGGACTACCCACTCTGGTGCTACTGAACATGAGCGACCTGATGAAGCAGCGCGGGGGCAAGATCGACTCACTGAAGCTGGCGCGCGAGCTGAACGCGCCGGTTGCGCAGATCAGCGCAACACATGGTACGGGTATGGACGCGATTCCGCTCTTCCTGAATCAGCCGGGCAACGGCACAGCCTCGCAGCCGCTCACGCTGCCGGTGCTGGGCAACGCGGCGAGCGCACATACATGGGCCGCGCAGGTGAGCCGCAGGACTGGCTATCGCGCGCCGCTGTCTGTCGAAAGCACGCGCAAGATAGACAATGTGTTGCTGCACCGCATCTGGGGTCCGCTGCTGTTTCTGATGGTGGTGGTTGGCGTCTTTGAAGTGGTGTTTGCCATTGGGCAGCCGCTTTCTGATGGATTTGGCGACATTCTGGCGCAGATCGGCAATCTGGTGCAGCCGCTGCTTCCAGTGGGATGGCTGCAGTCTTTGTTGATAGACGGTGTGTGGAAAGGTATCTCGTCCGTACTTGTCTTTTTGCCACAGATTCTGCTGCTGTTTTTGTTCATCGGCATACTGGAAGACACAGGCTATCTGGCGCGCGCGGCGTTGATTGCCGACCGCGTAATGCGATCGATTGGATTGAATGGCAAGGCATTCATTCCGCTGCTTTCGGCTTATGCGTGCGCGGTACCGGCGATTATGGCTACGCGCACAATCGAGAACCGGCGCGACAGGCTGGCGACGATTCTGGTGACGCCGTTCATGACCTGCTCAGCGCGGCTGCCAGTTTATCTGCTGCTGATTGCCGCATTCGTACCTGATACCTATTACCTGCACGGATTTCTGGATCTGCGCACGATTGTGATGCTGGGCCTTTATGTGGCAGGTTTTGTGGCAGCGTTCACCACGGCACGGCTGCTCAAGAGCTCCATTCTCAAGTCGAGTGAGACGCCATTCATCCTGGAACTGCCGCAGTATCGCATGCCCACGCTGCGTTCACTGGCGCTGCGACTGGTGGATCGCGCGCGAATCTTTCTGCGCCAGGCTGGAACCATCATTCTGATGGTTACGCTGGCATTGTGGGTGCTTGCGCATCTGCCGGTCATCAAGACTGCCGGGGGAACGCTGGCGGCACCGGAGCTTGCGGAGAGTCTGATTGGACGGCTCGGACACTTCATTGAGCCCGTGATTGCGCCGCTTGGCTTCAACTGGAAGATTGGCATCGGGCTGCTTTCAAGCGTGCTGGCACGCGAGGTGATGGTGAGCACGATGGGCACGCTCTATGGCGCAGACCCGAGCACGCAGGCGCTCAGCCTGCAGTCTGCCCTGCATCACGACATGACGCTGGGCGGCGCGCTGGCGTTAATGATCTTCTTCGCATTCGCCATGCAGTGCACTTCAACTATGGCCGTGGTGCGGCGCGAGACCAATAGCTGGAGGTGGCCTGCACTGCAGTTCGCCTATATGCTGGCACTTGCCTATAGCGCTGCGTTCGTGGTGAACCACATTACCATGGCGATCCTCGGCTGAAAACAAATCAACAAGAATAACTCTCAGCTATCAAGCATGCGGCTTCTGCGCGCCGAGGATTGCGTTTGGAAAACTGCATACGATCTGCTTGTCGTAGACCAGTTCCCGAATTGACGTCGACTTTTTGAGAGCTGTGCGGGCGGCTTTTTCTAAGGAAAAAGCCACATAGAATTTGCTCCTTCGGCATACATCCATTCGGCAACTGCTATAGCGGAGCTTATTGCCGTGCATCTTTCGGGTGGACCGGCCGATTATCGTTTCCTTGTCATTTCTTTGTCGCGGCGCATCCAAGCGCCTATGGAAATTGCGATAATCCCTTCACGCGGTCTGCATGCAGACCATACGATGACCGATGCCCGCATTGATCGTCTGAATGTGCAGCCGCAGCGCGAGGAGCACCATGACCACGGCCTATATCAACCGAATTGCCACTTCGGTTCCTCCGCACGATGTGCATCGTGCTTTCATCGACTTTGCAGAGACGCTGCTGCCCGAAGGCACTGAACGGAATCTCTTTCGCCGCATGGTACGGATGTCGGCCATTGAGCACCGCTACTCGTTTCTGCAGCCGATTGCGACAACAGACGGTGCATGGAATGACGCGGCAGGGCTTTATGTTCCGGGAGACTTTCCTCCGACGGCGAGGCGCATGGAGGCTTTCGAACGCTTTGCGCCACAACTGGCGCGCTGCGCGTTGAACAAGCTTGCCGTCACGGAGGAGGAGCGGCGCGGCATTACGCATGTGATTGTCACCTCGTGCACGGGACTCTATGCACCGGGCCTGGACTTTGATGTGGTCGAACATCTGGGGCTGAGTCGTTCAGTAGAGCGAACGATGATCGGCTTTATGGGCTGCTATGCGGCGATCAATGCACTCAAGTCGGCGCATCACATCGTACGCTCGGAGCCGGATTCCAAAGTGCTCATCCTCAATCTCGAGCTCTGTACGCTGCACTTTCAGGAGACGGCAAACCTGGAACAGATTCTCTCGTTTCTGCTTTTCGCCGATGGGTGCGCCGCGTCGATTGTGAGCGCGCGACCGCAAGGGCTGGCCATAGACAGCTTTCTTGCGCTGCAGATTCCGGAGACGAGCCATTTGATCACGTGGCGTATCCGCGAGCTTGGATTTGATATGCAGCTCTCGGGCCAGGTGCCAGCAGAGATTCGGCGCGCGCTTGGCGAGTGTAGAGAGGCGGTGACACGTGGCGCGGATCCGCGCTCGATTGAACTTTGGGCCGTTCATCCCGGCGGGCGCACTGTGCTGGACGCGGTCGAAAAGGGACTTGAACTTCCTGCGGAGGCGCTCAGGCATTCGCGCACCATACTGGCGCGGTATGGCAACATGTCTTCAGCTACGGTGATGTTTGTGCTGGAGGATGTGATGCGCCATGCGCAGGCTGATAAACGCGGCTGCGCCATGTCTTTTGGGCCAGGCGTGACTGCCGAGACGATGCTCTTTCATGCCGCATAGTATGCCCGATCTGCGGCAACGCGCACGGCTCACAGAACTCATGGATGAGCCATGCAGTCGCGATGAGCTGCGCGCCTGCCTGCGTGATATCGACAGGACAAGCAGCTGGTTTCTGGGGTATCGCCCGCTGTTTGCCTGGCTCGATTCTATGCTGCATGCGATGCAGGGGACGATACGCATTCTCGACGTTGGTTGCGGCAGCGGCAATGGGCTGCGCCGCATTGCACGATGGGCAAAGGCGCGTAGTGTTGCCCTTGAGTTGATCGGCCTCGATGTCAACTCCGATGCAATTGCGATTGCGTCGGAGGCGAGTACGGAGGAGCACAATATCGAGTGGATTGCTGGGGATATCTTTGCCTACATTCCACGTAAGCCGGTCCATCTTGTGGTGAGTTCGCTCTTTGCGCATCATCTTGGCGACGATGCAATTGTGCAATTTCTTGCATGGATGGAACGGCACGCAACGCTTGGCTGGTTTGTGAACGACCTAACCCGCAATACTGTGCCTTATCATCTTTTCCGTATCTTCGCGAAGCTTGTACGGCTTCATCCTTTTGTGCAGTACGATGGCCCGGTCTCGATTGCGCGGGCATTTCGACCGGAGGACTGGCGAAGACTTTGTGATGCGGCTGGGCTGAACAATGGCCAGGTCTCAATACGTGGCTATACACCGGCACGGCTCTGCGTGGCACGGAGCAAGCAGCTATGAATGCAGGCTCAAGAGGAACGCTGAGTGTCGTCGTTGGTGGCGGGCCTGCGGGTTCGATGGCTGCGATTCTGCTTGCGCAGGCGGGTCACGCGGTTACATTGCTTGAAAAAGAGCGTGGGCCGCATCACAAGGTCTGCGGCGAGTTTCTGAGCCGCGAAGCTGTCGACTATCTGCTGCGCATCGGGATTTCAGCACACGATCTGGGCACGGCCTCGATCTGTTCTTTGCGTGTTTCCTCGGGCAGCAAAACGGCACAGACTGTACTTCCCTTTCGTGCGCTGTCGCTTTCCCGCTACGTGCTGGATGCAGCACTGCTTGAACGCGCAAAGGATTGCGGCTGCGAAGTGCGGCGTGGGAGTTGCGTAAAAAATCTCGTTCGTGACGACAGCGGATGGCATGTGGGGTTCAGTGATGGTGTATCTCTGCGTGCTCAAGCTGTGTTTCTGGCAACCGGCAAGCACGACCTGCATGGATGGAAGCGCGGCCGCGGCAGACAAAACGATCTCATCGGTTTCAAGATGCACTGGCGATTGCCTTGTGCGCGCATTGAAGAGTTGCGGGAAAGCATGGAGCTGTTTCTCTTTCACGGCGGGTATGGTGGACTCTCGCTGATTGAGAGAGACGCAGCGAATTTCTGCTTTGTAGTGCGGCGTTCTGTGCTGCGCGCGCTGGGTGGATGGGACGAACTCTTTGCAGCGCTGCTGAGCGGGAACGATCGGCTGCGATATTACCTCAACGATGCACAGGCGATGTGGCCGAAGCCGCTGGCTATCTCGCCCATTCCTTATGGGTACCTTGCACACGACATGCACGGGCTGTGGCGCGTGGGCGATCAGGCGGCGGTGATTCCGTCATTCACTGGAGATGGGATATCCATTGCGCTGCACAGCGCTACGCTTGCCGCGCAGATGTTTCTTGCCGGCAAATCTGTTGAGGAGTACAGCAGTGCTCTACGCGCTCAGCTCAGCGGCGGGATGCGGCTGGCTACGTGGCTTTCGCGGGCAATGGTGACTCAGGCAGGACCCGCGGTTGCGATGCCAGCGCTGTCACTGCTCCCGAAGGCGATGCAGTGGATCGCAGCGTCTACACGCATTCCGGCTCGCGCTTTGCGGGTTTGAGATTCTTCAGTCTTTTAACATGATGATCGTTCACGCCACGTCGTGCCGCCGCGTCTCCGGCTCGAATTTATTTGGAGATGGCGTGCCTTGTCCACGCATGGCTGCAACTTCGTCGCGCGTTTGTACTGCTGCAGCGCGCGCATCGGTATAGACACGCGATTCGCCGAAGCTGACCTGCGCGGAAAAACCGAGTACGCCAAGCACCTTCCACAAGTGACCGAGGAATCCGGCGTCTCCATACCAGCAGAGTTCGCGCTCCTCAGCGTTGCCGGAAAGAATGTAACGAATTGCAGCAGCCGTGATGGGAGCCTGCATGTCAGTGGCGGGATGGATAAGACGCGAGTGAAAACGCAAAACCTTGCTGCCGTCAGTACTTGTCCCTTCAGGGAAGAGCAGGACCGGAACCGGTAGAGCGAGGCGCTCGGCGATTGCCGCGGCAACGGCATTGGCGCTGGCGTGGCTGGTGCGATCAAGGAAGATTGTGCCGCCGGCGCGCGCAGCTTTGCCGAAGTATGGCCAGCGGTCGACCTCAACTTTGGAGACGAAAAAGCACGGCATGGCCGCAGAACAAATGACTATATCGAGATAGCTGAGATGATTGGAGACGATAAGGCCACGGGTGGGCAGCGGACCTTTAACCTGATAGCGAATGCCCAGACTGGCAAGGACACTGCGCGACGCCAACTGCAGCCATTGGGCACGGCGCTCCAGAGTGAGCGGCCCGCGCAGGCGGATGCTCCAGTAGCGAAGAAAGCAGAGTACGAGTGCACCTGCCAGCGCCACAGCGCGCCGACAGCGGCGCAGCATCATTGCGTGAGCGGCGCGAGAAAGCGGTTGCGTGCCGAGGCGGAGAGCAACCGAAGATCGAGGAGCGTAAGAAAGTCGATTGTGCGGAACTCGCGGTCCCAGGCAGGCGGCGCGGCGATGCGCGCGCCAATGGCGAGATAGGTCTTGAGCAGCTTGGGTACTTTAACCGGCTCGCGCTCCGACGACTCCCGATTCTGCTCGCTGGCGAGCGGCTGTGCGCTCCGATCCTGCGAATTCGAATCCGGCTCCACGGGGCACGCATAAGCCGCAGTCGGCACGGTTTCGAACTCGGGAGAGACACGGTAGTTGTGAAGCTGGCGATACATCTGCCAGCCTTCTGCCGGGTCGCAGGAGTTGAGTGACGAACAGCCGAGCAGGTAGCGAAGCCCCATGTCGTGAGCATACTGCGCAATGCCGCGCCATAACAATGTGAGCACTTCGGGCGTGCGGTGCTCGCGGTCAATTGCGGCACGGCCGAGTTCGAGAATACCGGGGCGCAGCGGCTCATAAGGAGCCAGATTGAACTCCTGCGCGGAGTAGTAGCCGAGATGCCGCGCGGCGGTTTCGCCCGACTGCATGCGATATGTGCCAACGACGCGATGGCTTAGTTTGTCTTCGACAATAAGGTGATCGCAGGCTTCGTCAAAGCGGTCGGTGTCAAGGCCAGTTTCATAGGAGCTTTCGAGACCTTCGCCGAGTTCGACATTGAAGACGCGGAAGCGAAGACGGCAGGCTGCCTCGCGATCTTCGCGAGCCTGCGCAAGGCGGAGAAGGTAGTTGCCGACCTCGGCGCGGATATCCGGCCAGGCAGGAACCGCAAATGGCGGCGGGGCGATGGTGGGAAATGCGATCTCCACAAGGTTCGTGGAGCTTGGAGCAAGCCGGATGGGAACCTTCAGCCGTATACGAGGGATCACGCTTGCAGTATGTGCGTGCCGCTGTAAAAGGATGGTCAAAGTGATGCGAAAACGGTGCAAATATAACTGGCCGATATTCACGCGGCAGTAATAAAAGGGCGGGTTTCGTTAAAGCAATTCGATTTTGAGCTACCCATAGGTGGGAAAAAACGAAGGGCTGGAAGCGCTCGCGCACTTCCGGCCCTTCGTGGGGGCCAACCCCTGTCTTCTGAATTTAATGTTGCATGAAGTGCGGAAATAATATGCAAAGCAGCACGATGATTTTGACGAGGACTTTTCTTCCTGCATCTGACTCCGTGATGCAACATGCATCGTAAAAAGCAGCCGCAGGTCCTCGCCACAGCGAGCCTTCGACTTCGACTCCCTTCACTTCGCTGCGCTCAGTGCGCGGTCGCTCAGGATAACAGATGGTTTGAGGTATTGCCGCAGGGTTATTCCGCGGGATTGTAGTTGAGGTTCGGGCCGAGCCAGCGCTCGACTTCTGCAACGGTCATACCCTTGCGCGCGGCGTAGTCTTCAACCTGGTCGCGGCCGATTTTGCCGAGTGTAAAGTAGCGGGACTCTGGATGCGCAAAGTAGAGGCCGCTTACGCTCGAGCCGGGCCACATGGCGAAGGACTCGGTGAGTTTGATGCCGGTGCCAGCTTCCACATCGAGGAGACGCCAGAGCGTGCCCTTCTCAGTGTGATCGGGGCAGGCGGGATAGCCAGCCGCCGGGCGGATGCCACGGTATTTTTCCTGGATCAACTCGGCGTTGGTGAGGTTCTCATTGCAACCGTAGCCCCATTCGTCGCGGACGCGCTTATGCAGGCACTCGGCAAAGGCTTCGGCGAGGCGGTCGGCGACAGCTTCGGCCATGATGGCGTTGTAGTCGTCGTGCCTGGCGCGGAAGCTGTCGCAGAGTTCTTTGAGGCCGATGCCGGTGGTGACGGCGAATGCGCCGATGGTGTCGTGCAAGCCGGAGTCTTTGGGCGCGATGAAGTCAGAGAGCGAGCGGCAGGGCTCGCTGCCTTCGCGATCAGACTGCTGGCGGAGGAAGTGGAAACGTTCGAGGATGCTGCTGCGTGAGTCATCGGAGTAAAGTTCCACATCGTCGCCGACGTTGCCGGCATGGAAGAAGCCATAGACGCCGCGCGCAGTGATGAGACTCTTTTCGATGATGGTGTCAAACAGCAAGTTGGCTTCTGTAAAGAGCTGGCGTGCCTGAGCACCCTGCTTCTCGTCGTCGAGGATGCGCGGATAGACACCTTTGAGTTCCCATGTGTGGAAGAAGGGCGTCCAGTCAATGAATTCGCGGAGCGTGGCCAGCGGGAAGTTGTCGAGGACGCGCACACCGGTGAATGAGGGCGTGGCAATATCTTCGGGTTTCCAGTCGATGGGCGTGCGGCGACTGCGGGCTTCTTGAAGCGAGACGAGTTTGACACGCGGCACGGCGTGCATCTTGCGAATGGATTCGTATTCGGCGCGATGCTGATCGACGAAGGCCTGCCTGCCGTCATCGCTGAGCAGACTGGTGGTGACCGGGACGGCGCGGCTGGCGTCGGCAACGTGGACCACAGGCTCTTTGTAGTTGGGCGCGATCTTGACGGCGGTGTGCGCGCGGCTGGTTGTAGCTCCGCCGATAAGCAGAGGAAGATTGAAGCCCTGCCGGTCCATCTCACGGGCGACATGGACCATTTCGTCGAGCGATGGGGTGATGAGGCCGCTGAGGCCGATGATGTCGGCTTTGACTTCTTTGGCGCGCTCGAGGATTTTTTCAGCAGGCACCATGACGCCCATGTCGATAACTTCGTAGTTGTTGCAGGCGAGCACCACGCCGACAATGTTTTTGCCGATGTCGTGCACGTCGCCTTTCACGGTGGCAAGCACGATTTTGCCCTGCGACCTGATCTCGTGGCCTGCGGCGGCGAGCGCGGCTTTTTCCTCTTCCATGAAGGGCGTCAGATAAGCGACGGCTTTCTTCATGACACGGGCGGATTTAACCACCTGCGGCAGAAACATTTTGCCTGCGCCGAAGAGATCACCAACGACGCTCATGCCGTCCATGAGCGGGCCTTCGATGACGGCGAGAGGACGGCCCAGCTTGACGCGGGCTTCTTCGGTGTCGGTCTCGATGTACTGATCGATTCCCTTCACCAGCGCGTGCGAGAGGCGCTCTTCGACTGTTCCGTTGCGCCACTCTTCAGTTTTGGTTTCGCCTGCCTCTTTGCCTGAAGCCGCTCCCTGAGCTTTCAGTGCTTCGCCGAATTCAACGAGGCGCTCGGTGGCATCAGGGCGGCGGTTGAGCAGAACATCCTCAACCAAAGTCTTCAACTCAGGCTCGATCTCTTCGTAGACCTCAAGCATGCCGGCGTTGACGATGCCCATGTCCATGCCTGCGGCGATGGCGTGATAGAGAAAAGCCGAGTGCATGGCTTCGCGGACCTTGTTGTTGCCGCGGAAGCTGAAGGAGATGTTGGAGACGCCGCCGCTTACCTTGGCGTGGGGCAGGTTCTGCTTGATCCAGCGCGTGGCGTTGATGAAGTCGAGCGCGTAGTTGTTGTGCTCCTCCATGCCGGTGGCCACGGTGAGGATGTTGGGATCAAAGATGATGTCTTCGGGAGCGAAGCCAACTTCGTTCACGAGGATTTTGTAAGCGCGCTCGCAGATGCGGATCTTGTCCGCGTAGTCAGCGGCCTGGCCTTTTTCGTCGAAAGCCATGACTACGGCTGCAGCGCCGTACTTGAGGACGGTGGCAGCGTTGTGGCGGAATTTTTCTTCGCCTTCCTTGAGCGAGATGGAGTTAACGATGCCCTTGCCCTGCATACATTTCAGACCGGCTTCGATGACTTCCCACTTGGAGGAGTCGACCATGAATGGGACCTTGGCGACTTCAGGCTCAGCGGCCAGAATCAGCAGGAAGCGCGTCATGGCGGCGACGCCGTCAATCATGCCCTCGTCCATGCAAATGTCGATGACGTTGGCACCGTTTTCTACCTGCTGGCGCGCGATGCTGACGGCTTCTTCGTATTTGCCTTCTTTGATTAGCTTGGCAAATTTGGGCGAGCCAGCCACGTTGGTGCGCTCGCCGATCATGATGTAGACGCCGGACTGCTGGGTGAAGGGCTGCGAGCCGGAGAGTCGAAGGGGTCTGGTTTCGGTGGTCGCGCTCATGCTGCGGCCTCGTGCGTGTGGAGTTGGCGCGGCGGCTGGTTTTCGAGGGCTTTGGCGATGGCCGCGATGTGCTCGGGCGTGTTGCCGCAGCAGCCACCAGCGATGTTGATGAGGCCGCCGTGCGCGAATTCGCTGAGCGACCGGGCCATGTCGGCGGGGCCGAGATCGAAGCCGGTCTCAGAGAGCGGATTGGGCAGGCCTGCGTTGGGATAGCAGGAGATGGCGGTGTTAGCCTTCTCGGATAGCTCGGACAAGAACGGATACATGAGCTGCGGGCCTAGGGAGCAGTTGAGTCCAACAGAGAGCGGCTTGACGTGTCGGACCGCATTCCAGAAGGCCTCAGTGGTCTGCGCGGAGATGAGGGTTTCGCCGCCGCGGCCGACGGCTGCCGAGATCATGATGGGCAGCTTTTTGCCCTGCTCCTCGAAGACCTCCTGAATGGCGACGAGCGCTGCCTTGGCGTTGAGCGAGTCGAAGATGGTTTCGACAAGCAGCAGATCGACGCCGCCGGCGATAAGTGCGCGGACCTCGTGCGCGTAGGCTTGCCTGACCTGGTCGAAGGTGACGACGCGAAAGCCGGGGTCGTCGGCATCGGGCGAATTGGAGAGCGAGACGGTGAGCGGGCCGATGGCTCCGGCGACGAAGCGCTGGCGGCCGCTGGCGTTGGCCACGCGATCTGCCCATTCGCGGCACTGACGTGCGGAGGTCTCGTTGATCTCCCAGGCGAGGTCATTCAGGTAGGGGTTCTCGATGACCTTCTGATAGAACCCAGGATCCTTGCGGCCACCGTGCTCGCGCGGGTCGTCAACGAAGAACTCGCTCTGCGTGATGCTGGTGGCACCGAAGGTGTTGGTCTCGATGATGTCGGCACCGGCCTCAAGAAAACGGCGGTGAATGTCGCCGATCATTTTGGGCTGCGTGAGCGAGAAGAGATCGCCGTTATTGAGCAGGTCCTTCTTCGAGTCTTTGAAGCGCTCGCCGCGGATGTCGGCCTCTTTCATGCCGTAGGTGCGGATCGTGGTACCCATCGCTCCGTCAATGATGGCGATCCGGCTCTCGATGATTTTTTCGAGAGGATGCTTGTGGTCCGTAGTCATGGCTGATCCTGAATGATTTTCCGTCAAGTTATGTTTGCGTTGGGTTCGCCGCGCAGTTCAGATTTGGGGGCAAACGGCCTTTTATCAAGAATATCGAACTTCGAGGCAAATCCCGAACCGGATCGCGGCGAATGAGGAGGGACAAAGGTTGTATTGCATGGAACGCATACCTAATGGATGCGCGCTCAGCGTGGCGGATTCGCAAGGTGGGCCCGCAAAGGCGCTATGGAGGCACTATAAACTGAAACCAGGTACAGATGATGATCAGGCTTTTTGGCGGAAAGAAAGATAGCGAAACCGCGTCCGCGACGGGCGAGGCCGAGCAGGCTGAGACGGGAGCAAAACCGGGCTTCTTTGAACGGATGCGGCAGGCTGTCTCGCGTACGCGTGAGTCGTTTGCGGCGAAGATTGCAGATATCTCTGCGATGACGCGCATCGTGGATGAGAGCGCGCTGGAAGAGCTGGAGACGGCACTGCTCTCAAGCGACCTCGGCGTGCCGACGACTACGGCGGTGCTCGATGCACTGCGGGACCGCGCGCGGCATCATGCGATTGAAGGCGGCGAGGAGCTGCGCATGCTGCTGAAGGAGCAGTTGCAATCGATCCTGGAAGCGCCGCAGCGCCCGATTGCCGCGCCGGATACTCCGCCGAAGGTTACGTTCCTGGTAGGCGTAAACGGAACGGGCAAGACTACGAGCAGCGGCAAGCTGGCAGCGTGGAGCCGTGCGCAGGGGCGTACAGTGCTGCTGTGCGCGGCGGATACGTTTCGCGCGGCGGCGATTGAACAGCTTGAGGTGTGGGCTTCGCGCTCGGGTGTGGAGATGATCAAGACGAAGCAGGGCGGCGATCCGGCGGCGGTACTTTATGACGCGATTGCAGCGGCGAAGGCACGGGGCATTCAGGACCTGTATGTGGATACGGCAGGGCGGCTGCACACAAAATCCGGTCTCATGGATGAGTTGGACAAGATGCGGCGCACGGCTGCGCGGCTGGTGCCGGGCGCACCACACGAGGTGCTGCTGGTGATGGACGCGACCACGGGGCAGAATGGGCTGCAGCAGGCGCGACTGTTTACTGAGGCGGCGGGCGTGACCGGTATTGTGCTTACCAAGCTGGACGGCACGGCTAAGGGCGGCATTGCAGTGGCGATTGCGCGGGAGCTGAACCTGCCGGTGCGGTTTGTGGGCGTGGGCGAGCAGATGAGCGATCTGCTGGAGTTTTCACCGGCGGAGTTTGTGGAGTCGCTGGTGGGGTAGTTCTGGATCCGCGCAGTCTCATGCTTTTCCGGATCTCAGGGCTAAAGCCTCATTCACTTTGCCTGGATTGACGTACGGGGCTGAAGCCCGTACCCTTCACACCGACTCACTAGCTAGCGGGCGCGACGGGGTATACGGGCACGGCACCAGAGAATTGATCGGATTCGTTTTATAGAACTCGCCGTTGTGCAGGAGCCAGACGAACTCTCAACCGGATTTCCCTACGTTGCGAAGATCTGCGAGATCGGACAGCGGGGAACCCATCTTACCGAACCGCATGGCCTCTGAGAGAAGCCCTCCGCTCGAACCCACCGGGCGCTTTGGCATGTCCTTGATCTCCCATGGCGACTTGTCGATGAGCGCTTCAGACTGCTTGATGATGTTGTCGAGGGCACCCTTTTTCAGCTTCTCGATGTAGTCCATCCAGCCGGGCGTGGCAAAGCAGTTGATGGGGATGATGTCGCTGAGGGTGGCGCAATTCAACAGATAGCAGCCCATGAGCGGATAGGTCTTGAACAGAGTGATGTCCAGCGTGCCCGCCTTCAGGGCCTTGTTTGCGTCTTTCGTCGCACGATATTCCATACCCAGCAGGTAGAACTTGTGCGCAATTTCAGCCAGCGCAGCCATGGCCCCGGTTACGGGACCGCTGATCGCACCGCCGTCGACAAAGACCATTCCGGTTTTGACCGCAAATGATGTGGTGGAAATGCCTGCACTGATGGCAGCGTTTTTGACTTCTTCCTGCAGGAGCCCTTCGAGCGCGGAGAAAGCGGCGGCCGGAGCGCCCAGTTCAATGGCATAACTGCAGCGGGAGATTGTGGACCTGTGATAATAATTCACGCCGACTTCGATCCAATCGCTAATGGCGCTTACTCCGTCTTTGACGTGTCCGATCACAGGCGCCGCGCTGGTGGCGCACTCGGCCACGATGGACATGACGAGGTTGGTGAGCGGGCCAAGCATGGTGAGACTATCGACCTCGAAGAACTTTTGCACCATCTCGCCCAATTTGGCCTGAATGATGTCTTTGGTGGTGCGGCCCGCGCCCAGGTTCGTGCCCATTGCGCCGCCTCCCGGACTGGTCCCCATGCCGGTAACCGCGAAGGGTTTTGGAGCGCGGGGCTGCGAGGAAAGCTTGTTCTGCAGCGACTGAACGGCAGCGGCAGACTTGGCCTTTACGTTGTTCGCCGCCTGAGTAGCGGCGTGCTGCAGGTTCGCGGCTTTGAATACGACAGGCTTTGCATTGCCATGAGCATCAAGGAAGAGCTTCTGAATGGTCTTCATGCGCTCAGCTTTCATATATTCCAGCGCCTGAAGCTCAGCCATGCTCATGCGGGTGATTTGGAAAGTCCGGGAGTCGAGGCGGTCAAGATCGGCCGCGAGCTTGGTCACCGCGCCATTGCGATTGCGGTCACTCTGCTGCCATTGATTCCCTTTCGATCGTTTCCAGTCCTCGAAGGCATTTTTGATGGCCCACAGGTTGTCCTGGGTTTTGGCTTTGTTGTACTTTTCGATCGCGGCATCGAGCGACTTCAGTAGTCCGCTGCGCGGCTTGGTGATCCCAAGGCTGGTATCGCGCTGCCATTGCTCATAGGTAGGAATGCTCATCAACTCCTCCAGTTGGTCTGCTACGCCGTTCGCTCCTTAGCGAGTGCTGAAGCGCGCAGGCCGGCATTTCAATTGTCAGTTTTGGGGCAGGGTTAAGCATACATCGGGTCGATGCCTGGCGCAATCACAGAGCGGCTCATCGGTCGTGTCAGCTCTGCTGTTGCTTCAGCTGCGCGGCTGTCTGCAAATCGTGTCCGAGGGCATCACATATACACTTAAGTGTTCTCTTGATACGCGGCATGAACAGGCAACCTGAATTCGACGCTTACTGGATGCAGCGGGCGCTGGAGCTTGCGCGGCGTGGGATTGGGCTTTGCTCACCTAATCCTGTCGTGGGATGCGTGGTTCTGGATCGCGCGGGACAGGTGGTGGGCGAGGGGTGGCATGAGTATGACCTTGTGGACCATGCGGAAGTGGTTGCGCTGCACGAAGCGAAGGAGCATGCAGGCGAAAGGCTGCGCGGGGGCACAGCGTATGTGACGCTGGAGCCCTGCAATCACACAGGGCGCACGCCGCCCTGCACTGGCGCGTTGATTGACGCGGGGCTGGCGCGGGTGGTGGCGGCGACGGCCGATCCCAATCCAAATGTCGCAGGTCATGGTATGGAACGGTTGCGCGCGGCAGGGATTGAGACGAGTACGGGTGTGTGCGAGCGGGAGGCGCGGCGGCTTAACGAAGGCTTTGCTCGCTGGAGCCAGCACAAACGGCCGCTGGTACTGATGAAGGTGGCGATGTCGCTCGATGGGCGGATTGCGCCGCCGGCTGGGATGCATACGGCACATGCGCCTTACTGGATTACGAGCGAGGCGGCGCGGGCCGCGGTGCAACCGCTGCGCTGGCAGGTAGACGCAGCGATGGTTGGCGTGGATACGGTGGTTGCTGACGATCCTATGCTGACGGACCGGAGCGGACTGCGGCGCAGGCGGCCACTGGTGCGCATTGTGCTGGACTCGGCACTGCGGATGCCGCTGGACTCGAAGATGGTGGCGTCAGCGCAGAACGATCTGCTGATTTATACCGTCTCTACCGACGAGCAACGGGCCAACCAATTGCGAGAGCGCGGCGTGCGTGTGGAAGTGCTGCCCGCCGAGGCTGGGCGCGTTCCGCTGGGCAGAGTGCTCGACCAACTTGGACAGGAAGGGATTCTGACACTGCTAACTGAGACGGGCACGCGGCTGAATACGGCCCTCCTTTCAGCGGGGCTGGTGGACCGCATCCATCTCTTCGTGTCGCCGCAGATTATGGGCTCGGACGCGGTGCCCGCATTTCGCGGCATGGCCAGCTTTGTGCGTATGGCCGATGTGGAGGTGGAGCGATACGGAAACGATCTGGGACTGTGCTCTCTGCTGAGAGATCCGTGGCCGAAAAACTGAGTTCAGGGTTCAGAGATTAGAGATCAGTAAGGCAGCGGTGTTCGATGCAAAAAAGAGCGAAGGCGCAGTCCCAGGTTGCACCCTCGCTTCACTTGGGGAACTGAAGAATTTCGGTCGCCTGATTTAGAAGCCGGTAATGCTCTGTGCCGGCACGCTGTCAGTCACCTTCGAGCGTTTGTCGAGACGCGTAGTGGTCTGGTTGTGATACTGCACCGAGCGCAGGATGTGCTGCGAACCTACCTCGTCGAATTTCAAGATGACGCGATTGTTGTTCGATAAGGAGTTGTCCGGAACCAGGAGCCAAGTAAAGCCCCGCGCAGCGCCAGTCATGTGCACTGCGTTCGCTCGCTCGTCTACGCGCACAGTGTACTGTCCTGCTGGGCATGGCTTGCCGTCCACTGTGAAGTTGAAAGGCACGTCGAGTTTTGTTTCCGCCATGGCGGAGTGAGCAGTGAAGGCTGCGGCCATGAGGATAACCGGCGCCAGAACGTGGGAACGAAGCGTGAATCGCATTATGAGTTGACCTCCTGCCTGCGAAACACACTAGCCATCTTCAGCAACGAAAGTCGTCAAGTTCCTGTCCAGAAAGCGTCAAATTTTTCCTTGACGCCTACCTGCGCCGCTGCGCTCGTTACCATTTAGATTCCGGGCCACGCGCTGTGCCTGCTCATGGAGGTCTGCGGCCTCGGCATGGGCCTTGCGTTGCTCCGCATGCTGCGCCGCCGCACGCAAGGCGTCAACCGCGCGACGCCAGTTGCCGGCAGCTTCATAGTGCATCGCCATCTCACGGGAGACATCGGCCTCGCGGCCGGTAAATAGCTCGCCGAGGCGGTTTGCAATCCGCTCGTGACGGCGGGCTCGCCGTGCCGCAGTCTGGCGCTGGTAGAGCACTTCACGATAGAGTCCGTGCGCAAAGACATAGAATGCGGAACTGGAGCAGTCGGGCAACTCGTCCTGCCCGGCGCGCTCAACAAAGTGCACGCGACGGGCAAGAGTGTCACAGAGTTCCTCGATATCCACTGCATCTTTTTCAAGCGCTGCAGCGACTGCCCACGCGGGAAAGGCCACGGCTGTGAGGCTTCCTGCTTCCAGCACGCTCTGCTCCAACGGGCTGAGCTGCTCGATCTCGAGCTCGACCATCTGCGCCAGCTCTTCGGGCACGCTGGCACCGGCATCGTCCAGAGATGTGCACAGCTCCCATAGGGCTATGCCTTTTCGCTTGACGTATGCCAAATGGCCCTGCGCGATAAGGTGCTCAAGGATGGCAATAGCAAAGAGCGGATTGCCCTCCGAGTGACGATGGAGAAATGCCGTCAAGCCTTCGGGAGGCTCGTCCTGCTTCAGTTCGCCGCTCACAAGCTGCTTGAGCGACGCTCGATTGAGCGGGGTTAGCGCGATCTCTTCGCATAACCGGCGCGTGCGCAGATCCTGCTTGAGCGTCTTGAGGGGATGTCCAGAGGCCACGCTTCGCGGCCTGCAGGTAGCCAGCACCATGAGCCGCACCGGCGCGCGGCGCATGGCCAGTGCGGAGATGAGACTGAGCGTGGCGTAGTCGGCCCAGTGCAGATCTTCGAGCACAAGGATCAGCGGTTTTATAGCAGCGAGCTCCTCGAGCGCTGCACAGAGATCGCCGGGCATGCGCTCATTTTTTATGCTTGCGGCCGCCTCCACCGGACGGCCCATACGGGCCAGCCATGCAGGTGCAACGCGCGAGAGAATACGGCAGGCTGCGTCACCGTCTGCGGAGGCACATAACTGGCCCAGAGCCTCCATCACCGGATAGTACTCTTCTGTGACGCCGACCCCGGACACGCACTGGCCGCGGGCTATGGCCGCAGACTGGTCCAGGTTCTCAGGCCGACAAAAGGCATCTACGAGCGCTGTCTTGCCGATGCCTGCCTCGCCAGTGACAAACACCACGCGCCGCTGGCTGCGCTGAAGGCGGTCGAACTCTGCCCTAAGCCGCGAAAGCTCATCGCTACGGTTCACAAACCCGGCGGGCTTTAACTCAGATGCCGTGTGCGTAGCTGCGTGACCGTTCGATGGCGCATCGGAGACCGCCGCTACAAAACAGTAACCCCGTTTGGGCAGAGTCTGGATGAAACGGGGCTCATCGGCGTCATCACCGAGAAGCTTGCGCAGTTCCAGCACATAAGTGCGGAGCACCTGCGGCTGCACAAAGGTATCAGGCCAGAGTGCGTCGAGCAGTTCGTCGTGCGTGACCAAGCGCCAGGAATGCTCCACTAGGTACTCGAGCACCGCAAATGGCTTGGGCGGCAGAGAGATCTGTGCGCCATCGCGCCACAGGCATCCATTTGCCGCATCCAGCCGGAAAGGCCCAAACTGCTTCATCCGCGTGAAATCTCCCAGGCACTACTCTCGTTCACAGGTAGCAGTTCGCATTCCATTTAGACTTCCCTGCGACGCTCGCAGGCACCGCGGCCTGCTTACATCTAACGACTACTCGTCACAATTTGTTTCATCGCAAGCCGTTCATTTTCGAACAAGGGTGTCCGCTGAGGAACACCAGAGAGGATGACCTGCTCGAAAGAGCTTTACGCATCCGGCAGGCACGCGGTTCGCTTCGGGCCTCAGCACTACAATTAATCTATGTTCACCGGAATCATTGAGCAGACAGGGACGCTTGTGAGCCTGGAATCGCGCGGCGGGGTGCGCCGCATTACCGTTGAGGCCCCGGGAGTTGCCGCGCGGCTGCGCGAAGGGGATTCGCTGGCTGTTTCGGGGGTTTGCCTTACGGCGCTGGACGTCGATCCGACCTACTTCCACGCCGATCTGGCACAGGAGACGCTGGACCGGACCTCGCTAGGGTCGCTCGCACCCGGCGCAAAGGTCAATCTTGAGCTGCCTACGGCTGCCGGGAGCCCGCTGGGCGGGCATGTTGTGCAAGGGCACGTGGATGGAGCCGGTGTTATGACGGCGCTGGACCCGGTGATTCCCGAATCGAGCCCGCAGTTTGACCGGCAAACAACGGACTGGACGCTCAAGGTACGGGTTCCTGAGAGCACCCGGCAATGGATGGTGCACAAAGGCTCGGTGGCTGTGGAGGGAATCAGCCTGACTATTGCAGGCTTTGACGGGCAGGAGATAAGCATCGCTATCCTGCCGTTAACCTATTGGCGGACCAATCTGCATACCCTGACACCGGGTACTCCGGTGAATATCGAGGCAGATGTGCTGGTAAAGCTGGCTGCACTGCAGGCCCAGACAGCACAAAAACCGGAGCTTGAGCTGACCGAAGCGTGGCTGGTGTCCAACGGCTACTGACGCGGCAAACCATTGAAAAAGGGGAGATTCCACCGGATTGCCCCCCTGGGAACCAGCGGCGAACGTTGTGGCGCGCAAACTCGTCTATTTGGTTGCAGATACTGATACCCTTGAGCAGAGTGTTGTTGAAAGACTTGTCGGGCGCTGCTTTTGTCCCGGCCGGTGACCGGAGTTATGGCAGAGTTTGTCATCAAGCTGGCCGATGAGCGCGGCCGCATGCAGGAGCAGATCCAGACGGCGACGACCGCCGAGGAGCTGCGCCTGCGCTTTACCCAGGCCGGTTACCACGTCTTTTCCATCAAAGCCCGTGGTGGGCTAGGGCGGCGTCGCAAGGTCAAGCTCGAACCGTTTCTGATCTTCAACCAGCAGTTCCTTACGCTTATCCGCGCGGGCCTGCCGATTCTGGGCTCGCTGCAGATGCTGGGCAAGATCCAGAAGCAGGCGCACTTTGCCGGGCAACTCGACGATGTAGCCAACCGCATCAAGACGGGCGAATCGCTCTCGGACGCCTTCGAGGCACAGAGCGGGTTTCCGGTGATGTATACCACGACCCTGCTTGCCGGCGAGCGCTCGGGCAACCTGCAGGAAGTGCTGGAACGCTATGTCAGCTTTCAGCGCGTAACGCTCACACTGCGCAAGAAGCTGGTTGGATCGCTTATTTATCCAACCGTGCTGCTCATGCTGGTGGGCGGGCTGATGACCTTTATGTTCACGGTTGTGGTGCCGCAGTTTGCCGTGCTTTATGACCAGATTGGCGGGCGTCTGCCCACGTTGACCGTCTGGCTGCTGGCCTTCGGCAAATGGATGCAGCACAACATTCTGTGGCTGGTGCTGGGGTTTGCGATTGCCGGGTTCATCCTGTACCGGTTTTCGATTACCGAGCGCGGGCGCGATTTTGTGGACGGCGTACGCGTGGGGCTGCCTATTTTTGGAAAGATCTGGCTCAAGTACCAGGTGGCATTGTTTTCGCGCACGCTGTCTACACTGCTGACGGGTGGTTTGCCGCTGGTGCCATCGCTTGAAACGGCAGCGCGATCGATTTCGTCGCGACGGGTCTCGCGCGCTGTCGGCTCGTCGATCACCACGGTGCGCGAGGGCAAGAGCCTGGCCGAGTCGCTGGCCAAGACGGAGGTCTTTCCACAGCTTTCAACGGACATGATCACCGTGGGCGAGCAGACGGGCGCGTTGCCGCAGATGCTGAACTCGGTGGCGGAGTTCTTTGAAGAAGATGTGGCCACGGCGCTGGCCGCCGCGCTAGCGCTCATTGAGCCGGCCATCCTCATCGTCATGGGTGTCGTCGTGGTCTTCATTCTCATCTCGCTTTACCTGCCTATCTTCTCGCTGGGACAGGCAGGCGGCATGTCGGGGTAAAACGCTATGGCCGATGCAAATGTCATTATGCTTCCTGTAGCCGGCAACGAGCGCGAACAGGCCGAGGCGCTGGCGCGCCGGTATCACGCCGAGTTTGTCGATCTGAAGAACTTCAAGATTCAGCATGAGTTGCTGCGTACGGTTCCGGTGGAACTGATGTTCCGCTACAACTTTGTGCCGATCGAGCAGCGACCGGATGCGCTGGTGATCGCGGTGAGCGACCCTTCGCGGCTGATGGTGCTGGATGAGATTGCCGGGTTGCTCGGACAGCGGATCGAGCCGCGGGTGGCCACGCTCTCGCAGATCACCGACCTGCTGAAGAAGACGGAGCAGTCGCAACGTGTGCTGGATGAGGCGAGCGAAGGACTCACCTTCGACGTGGTCACCGGCGAAGAGAATGCCGACGAAAACATCTCCATAGAAAAGCTGACCAGCGAAGAAGACATCAGCCCGATTATCCGGTTGGTGGATACGACAATTTTCACTGCACTGGAGCGGCGCGCCTCCGATATTCACATCGAGACCAATGACGACTCCGTTGTCGTCAAATACCGTATTGACGGCGTGCTGCAGGCTGCGATGGCGCCGATTGCGCGCGAGCATCACTCGACGATTCTGAGCCGCATCAAGATCATGAGCGAACTGGACATTGCCGAGCGGCGCGTGCCGCAGGACGGGCGCTTCCGCGTGCGATACAAGGGCAGGCTGATCGACTTCCGTGTTTCGATCATGCCGACAGTGCATGGCGAAAACGCCGTGCTGCGCGTGCTCGACAAAGAGTCGATGAGCGAGAAGTTCCGCAATCTCACACTCGATGTGGTGGGCTTTGCGGAGTCGGACCTGCGGCGCTTCCGGCGCTATATTCGCGAGCCGTATGGCATGGTGCTGGTGACGGGGCCGACGGGCTCGGGCAAGACGACTACGCTGTATGCGGCGCTCAATGAGATCAAGAGCGACGAAGATAAGATCATTACGATTGAAGACCCTGTCGAGTACCAGATTCGCGGCATCACGCAGATTCCGGTGAACGAGAAGAAAGGTCTGACGTTTGCGCGCGGACTGCGCTCGATTCTGCGTCACGACCCGGACAAGATTCTGGTGGGCGAGATCCGCGACCAGGAGACGGCGCAGATTGCCATCAACTCCGCGCTGACGGGACATCTAGTGTTTACCACCGTCCACGCGAATAACGTGGTCGACGTGCTGGGACGTTTTTTGAATATGGGCGTCGAGGCTTATAACTTTGTCTCCGCGCTCAACTGCATCCTGGCGCAGCGGCTGGTGCGTACTATATGTGAATATTGTGCACGCACGGTTTTCTACAAAGACGAGGAGCTTGCGGTGAGCGGCCTCGATCCTGCCGAGTGGCGAGGCTTTGGTTTTCGCGAGGGGGCTGGCTGCATGGAATGCGGCGGCACAGGCTATCGCGGACGAACCGCCATCCACGAACTGCTGGACTTGACCGATCCGATCCGCGAGTTGATTCTCGAAAAGAAGCCTACATCCGAGGTCCGCAAGCTGGCGCAGAAGGAAGGCATGACGTTTCTGCGTGAGTCGGCGCTGGAGCGCGTGCGGCGCGGGCTGACGACGCTCAAAGAGATCAATAAAGTCACATTCATTGAGGCCTCACGTTAGTGGCATCGATATTCAACAAAGCGAAGACCGGCGCACAGCCTGTCGGACGTCCACCGGCGGCGGTTGAGCTCTCGGCAGACGGCGCACTGGCCGCGGCGCTGCCAGGTGCAGGCCAGCCGCCCGTCTATGCTTTTGCGCAACTGCCTGCTGAGGCGCTCATTCCCGGCATCGAGCACACGAATCTGCGCGCGCCACAGGCCGTGGCTGAGGCGATTCGGACGGCACTGGACCAGGTTTCGCCGCGCTCACGGTCGGTAACGCTGATTGTGCCTGACACGACGGTGCGAGTCTTCGTTCTCGATTTCGACACGCTCTCATCCAAAGCCGCAGAAGCGATCCCAGTGTTGCGTTTCAGGCTACGCAAGATGGTTCCCTTTGACGTGGAGCAGGCCAGCATCAGCTATCAGATTTTGAGCCAGAGCAAGAGCGAGTGCAAAGTGCTCACGGCGGTGATGCCGGGACCGATTCTAGCCGAATATGAGGCTGCCGTTCGCGCCGCCGATTACGAGCCCGGCGCAGTGCTGCCCTCGAGCCTAGCCGCGCTGGAGATCGCGGGTTCCTACGAGTCTGTGCTGGCAGCCAACCTGAGCGATGCGGCCATTACGACGCTCATTGCCACAGGACAGGATCTGCTGCTGTACCGGACCCTCGAGCTTCCGGAGAGCCACGAAGAGCGGCTCGCGGAGATTCGCCGCAACATTGCCGTGGCCGCCGCCTACTATGAGGACAAGCTGGGCGCACCTCCGCGCGCGCTGCACTACATGGGTAACCGTGACGCGCATGAGTTTGCCGGCTGGCTTGACGAGCCTAATCTTTCTGTCGTGGAGCTGGCGGAGCGGCCGGCCAGCGGCGTGCTTACACCGCTGGGCCACGAGAGCATTGCCGCAGTAGCCGGAGCGCTGGCTGTCGGCAACGTGGAGGCAGGAGCCGCACGATGAGGATTGCGCTCAATCTCGCCTCCCGCCCCTTCGTCGACCTTGGACCGCCAATCAAGCGGCTGCGCATCGCAATGGGCGTGTGCGCCGGCGTATCACTGCTACTGCTGCTCGGGTTGCACGAGGTGCATGAGAAAGCTGAAGCGGCACGTGCACGCGAGCACTCGCTCGACGGTGCAATTACAACCATTCAGCATGAGCGGCAGGGCTATGTGGCCATGATGCAGCGCCCGGACAACGCGGCTCTGGTGAGCCAGGTGGAGATGCTCAACCAGCTCTTTGCGCAAAAGTCGTTCTCGTGGACGCTGGCGATGGAGAATCTGGAGACTGTGCTGCCAGCGGGTGTGCAGGTGACGCAGATTCAGCCGGTGCGCGCCAAGAACGGCCAGATCACGCTGCAACTGCGGGTACTGGGGCCGCGCGATCTTTCGGTGGAGCTGGTGCGCAACCTGGAACACTCGAAACGGTTCCTCAATCCGCGCATTGCGGGCGAGAGTGCGGAGTCGAGCGGCAACGGGCCGAACCAGCGAATGGAGCCGGTGAGCGCGTCGAACCGATTTGAGTTCGACCTGCTGACGGAATATAACCCGCCGACCCCAGAGGAACGAGCAGCCGCAAAGAAGAAAGCCGAGAAGGATTCGGCTGCGCAGGATGAGTTGAATACGCCTCCGCCGGGAACGCGTAGAACACCGCACACAGCTCCGCCGTTCACGCAGAAGAATGACCGCCAGCCTTATACCGGCCCCGGAGGTGCGCGATGAGCCAGCAGCATATATCGCCCTGGCGCGAACGGCTCACCTCGCCGCTCACGTGGCACTACGTGGGTTTAGGCCTTCTGCTTGCGGTCACCATCTTTCTTGCTGTGCGCGTGGGACTGGACTGGGCTGCGATCGACAGCCACGCTTCAGATGTGCTGGCAGGCAAGCAGGTGGAACTGAAGGCAATGCAACTGCAGACGGCGCCGCTGCGCGGCCTGGACAAGCGCGTTGAGCAGTCACGCCAGCAGGTGAATGCGTTTTATGCAAAGCGCATTCCGCCGAACTACTCCACCATCTCCGGGCGGATTGGTGAGCTCGAAGTGGCATCGGGCGTGAGGCTCACACGCGTGGAATATACGCAGGGAAAGCCCGGGAGCGACCTGACTGAGATATCTCTGGATGCCAGCATCACCGGCGAGTACCCGGCCATCATGCACTTCATCAACAGCCTGGAGCGCGATCCGATTTTCTTCCTTATCGAAGACATGACGCTGACCGGGCAACAGGGCGGAACGGTGAGCCTGCGCATGCAGGTTTCCACGTGGCTGCGTCCTGCGGATGCTCTGGCCAGCGGCCTGCCGCCGACGCCTTCGCAGAGCGCACAGCCAGCAGAGAATCCTGCAGCAAGCAAGGAGGGCGAGTAGCCATGGCCCTCCAACTGGGAACCGAGAACAAGAAGCAGGTTTACATACTGATCGCACTGCTCGTCGTTATCCTCGGTGCAGGCGGATATGAGCTTTATTCGAATTTCGCCGGACCATCGACACCTCCGCCTCCACAGCCACGTGCAGCCGCGCCGGTGAGAACTACAACCAGGCCCGCAGGACAGACTTCGTCTGCCAATCAACCCGGTGCGGCGGCTCAGGAAGCAGAAAAGCTAAGCAATGCGGGCATCGATCCCACGCTGCAGTTCGATTTGCTGGCACAGAGCGAAGACGTGAGCTACGAGGGCACGGGGCGCAACATCTTTTCGGCAAGCTCGGCGCCGGTGGTCAATATTCCCAAGCCGGTTGCGCCGCCGCGTCCGGGCACACCGGTAGTGACCGTCCCGCAGCCGCCGCCTACGCCCAAGCCGCCAGCCATCGATCTCAAATACTTTGGCTATAGCGAGAGTAAGGACAAGACCATACGCGCCTTCTTTGTGCACGGGGAAGATATCTTCATCGCCACTGCCGGGCAGATCGTCGACCACCGATACAGGATCGAGAACATCAAGCCGACCAGCGTGCAGGTGACGGATATGGGCTACAACAACACGCAGACGCTCACGCTAACGGCGTTCTAGACCGGATTAGGAATTCACGTTGGGTATGCGATAACGTGCATGGCACCGTTTTCTTCAGGGAAACAGCTCTTGAGAGTATCGACGCACTCTACACCAATTCCTAATCCGGTATAAGCAGCATGGTGCAAAAGCTGACAACAAACCGGCGCAGACCTAAACCTTCAGAAGAGGGCTATCTGCTGCTCTCTGTCATGTTTCTGTTGTTTTTGCTGATGATGACGCTTGCGGTGGCTGCGCCACGCATGGCACGCTCGATCCAGCGCGACCGCGATGAAGAGACGATGGAGCGCGGCAAGCAATACATTCGCGCCGTGCAGCTTTACTACCGCAAGTTTCACGCCTATCCGCCGAGCGTGGACGCGCTGGTGAAGACCAATGACATCCGCTTTCTGCGCAAGAAGTACACCGATCCCATTACGGGCAAAGATGACTGGAAGCCGATCATGTTTGGCCAGAACAAGGCACCCATCGCGATGGGATTCTTTGGGCAACCGCTGGCGGCAGGCAGTTCGCTGGCGGGTATTGGGCCGAGCGGCGGCAACAGCATAGGTGGCGGCCTCAACGGCTCGCCGTCGAATGCGCTGTTCAACCCTACAAGCGGCGGCATCTTCGGCTCGTCAACAAGCAGCCCGACCGGAACAAGCAGCACGACCAGTGGCTCAGACGCGGGCTCGACCGGCACTACAGGAACCAACGGCCAGACAGGCACCAGCGGATCTTCATCGACCACGACTACCAGCACCACTACCGGTACAGGCGGAAGCGACTCCAGCACCAGCGGAAACAACACCCCAGGGCAGACGTTCGGCGGAGCCGGCATCATTGGCTTTGAGCCAAGCAGTTCGAAGCAGTCCATTCTGATCTGGAAGAAGAAGGACCACTACAACGAGTGGGAGTTCACCTACGACCCGATCATGGATATGCGAACCATGAGCGGCGGCAATACCGGAAACATCGGCCAGCCTGCAAGCGGTATGTCCAGCCCCATCGGCGGCTCCAACTCGCCATTCTCGTCTACGCCAACTACAGGTTCGAGTTCGACCACTACGCCAAGCACTTCGACCCCGCAATAGCAAATTCAGCTGGCGCAGAAATAGCGCAAAGACACAACGGCCCGCCTTCGCATTGAGGCGGGCCGCTCCCTTGACGGGTTGAAAGCTTTGCGGCTTACACGCTAAAAGAAGAGCCGCATCCACAGGTCGACTTTACCTGCGGGTTCTCAAACTTGAAGCCAGCGGCTTCGAGGGTCTCCACATAGTCAACCGTGCAGCCGTTCAGATACATGAGTGAAGTGGCATCGACAAACACCTTCAGGTCATCAAAGCTGAAGACCTTATCCATCATGCCGCTCTGGTTTTCGAAGGCCATGGAGTACTGGAAGCCAGAGCAACCCCCGCCAACCACACCAATGCGCAGGCCCGCGGGAAGCGGATCCTGGGTAGCCATAATCTCGCGCACCTTGGCAATTGCCTGAGGCGTAAGGCTGATAGGCGGCTTCTTGACGGATTCCTGAGTTGGTGTTGCGGTTGCAGTAGCCATGGGTTTCTCCCTGTTTCCTATTGATTACCCTATTTCAAGAGTACCTTTCGGCAGGACGGATGACAAGTGCCGCCACGGATCTCTGCGGGCATCTTTTATGTGATGCCGCTGCGAAGGCAAAGGTCGCAGGTGGCGTCCCATTGCCGGAGATCCGCTGCCAGCCGGACACAAAACCGCCTGCAGACTCCGGTATTCGCGTGTTTTCGCGCAGATTCCACGGACATAATTCAAGACAATTGCACCAATTTAAGACTATGATGTTCAGCCAGCAAGGCCCCACTACCCCGAGCCCGCGTTTCCCTCAACGGACCCGCCGGTTCTGGGACCCGGCAACGTCAGTTGGAGGTGGGTATGACATTTGCTCCGATTATGTGGACGGTCTGGTGCGCTCTAGTCGTTGTGATGGCCGGTCTGCACGTCTATCGTTCCAGCCTTACCCGCGACGAAGAAGACCAGATCTTTCTCGATGACTCCTTCGAACACGAAAGAAATGCGCAGGCTGCGATAGTCGCCAGGGTCTCGAAAGTTGAGCCCGTACTGCGCGTCACGCAGTGGCTCGTAATTGGCATGACGGTGATCGTCCTGGCGTACTATATCCGGGACATCCTGGTGCATCTGAACGTGATCGGATC
>DASZXD010000062.1:0-15500 GCA_035546015.1 Occallatibacter sp. | reverse complement strand
CGAAAACATATTGCCGTTATTCACGTAGAGGTCGGCGAATCCGGTCAGGGTATGCATGAACTCCATGGCCCACACGCCTACCTGTTCGAGCATGACGAAGCGCGACCAGAAGCCTCTGCTCGTTCCTGCGCCTACTCCGCCGAGCATGACAATGGCAGCAGCGTCGAAACCTTCACTGCGCAATTGAGCGCCCATTTGCCCGTCGAGCGCATCGGGCGGCACGTCCTGCTCATCGAGAGTCTGCATGGGCAGCACTACGCCATCAAGGTCCGCCACTCCGGACGACACGGTGTGAATATAGGTGCGGAGTGACCGGTCCCGGCCAGTCGATGGATCCGGGTCGTAAAAAAGGCGCCGCATAATCTGGTTAGTCCAGTCTGCAGGTGGCAGATCTGGCGGAAAGGCATGTGGCCTGTACAGGGGCACTAATGCCAGTTTCTTGCGTCCGATCCAGCTCATGCTTTCCTCCCGAGCACGCCGACACATGTGCTCTGCCGAAAACTTGCTCAGTTCTTGAGCGGAGATCTGCGGCCGGAGACAGAGGGCACAGGGGATGCCAGCCTGCACCGGACGCAGATTGAAACTCACCTGAAAGGAGCCCTGGAATAGTAGACCGGAATTGCGTGAGTCTATCGCTGCGAATTCGAAACTGTCAATTTCACCTGCGATTGGCCGCGCTTCAATACGTTTCGTGTTTTGGGCTGCACAGCGCTTTCAAATTGCATCTCACTGAACAGGCGGGAATTGTGATTTGAAAGCCCTTCGTTTTTTTCTTCTGTTCTTTTCGACCGTGATAGCGTGGCGCGCTGCGGGGGCACAGATGATTTCAGCGCCTGTGCCTGCTGCCGAGATGGACCCGGCCGCGCAGCGACCTGCGCCTTCAGCGAATTTTGCGGGCCGGCAGCCAGCGGCTGCTGCTTATTTGCAACCTTCGCAACAGGTGAAGTTGAATAACTATCTCAATGAGGCGTTCGGGCCGTATCCGATGGCGTGGACGATGGTGGTGGCTGGATGGCACCAGGCGCGGCGCACGCCTCCGGATTGGCGCGAGGGATGGGCAGGATTCGGCGAGCGGTATGCGTCCGATTACGGAAATTCAGTCATCAACATCAGCACGCGTTATGCGCTGGCAAAGGTCTTCGACGAAGACACAATGTATTACCGGTGCACCTGCAGAGGCGTGGGACCACGGCTGAAGCACGCGGTGATTGCGACGGCGTTTGTGCACCAGGGCGCGGACGGGCACAGGGCATTTGCGCTGCCGGCGATAGCGGCTCCGTATGCGGCGAATTTTGCTGCGGTTTATGGATGGTACCCGCGGCGGTATGGCGCGAAAGATGCGTTTCGTTCGGGGAACTACGGGCTGCTCTCGTACTTTGTGGGCAACATCAGCCTGGAGTTTCTTTCGCCGGTGCTGCATGCGAAACGGAACTCGTGGATGGCGCGGCTACACTTCGACAACCGGCACCTGGCGCCTGAGACGGAACAGTAAAGATCTTATCGAGAGAAGTGTTGCGAATTCTTACTTTTCTTTTTCCGATTTGAATCCTCCCACTTTTCGCAGAAAACGAATGAAGTTGCGCGAGTTGCCGCCGATTTAGGAGGTAGAGCGCGATTTATTTGAAGTGCCGGGCGGCGGGTCTGCTGAATGCAGGCATGCCGGCGGCACGGATGTGTGTGCTCACGAGGGCTCGCAGATGAGCGATCGTATGGAGTTGCTGGAAGCGGCGCTGGACAGTCTTCCGGATGGGATTGCGGTTTTCAGCGAAGCGGACGAAGTGGTGTGGTGGAATCAGGCCGCCGAAGCCATTACCGGCTATGCAGGGATGGAGCTGAAGCTGAGGCGGGTTCCCGAGGAACTGGAGCCTCTGCTGCGGAACGGACCGCGGTCGCTGGAGATTGCGAATCATGTGGTGCGCGGAGCACTGACGTGCGTGCGGCACAGACTAGGACACGAAGTTCCGGTGATGGCTCGGACGCTGATGCTGCGCGATGGGATGGGCGGACGAATTGGAACGGCGGCGGTGTTTCACCCGGCAGAAAGTCTGGATGCGCTGCCGCACGGCGAGTACGAAGAAGATGCAGATGTGGCGGCGAGCCAGGCTGAGCTGGAAGAGCGGCTGGGCGCGGAGTTTGAAGACTTTGAGCAGGGAGGGCCGCCGCTGGGCGTGTTGTGGATCGGCGTGGACCAGGCGCTCGAACTGCGCAGGACACATGGCGGGGCGGCCTGCCACGCGATGTTCGACAAAGTGAGGCATGCGCTGGCCTCGGGGCTGCGACCGTCAGAAGTGATTGGCCGCTGGGGTGACGACGAGTTCCTGGTGATTGCGCACGAGCGCACGGCAGAGATGCTGCTGGCTCATGGGCAGAAGCTGGCGGGGCTGGCGCGGACCGCGGATTTTCGCTGGTGGGGAGACCGGGTATCGCTGACGGTAAGCATTGGTGCGGCGCAGGCAGAGAGCCGGCAGGACGAGACGCTGGCGCAGCTGCTGGAGCGTGCGCGGCGTGCAATGACAGGAAGCATAAGAGAAGGCGGCAATCGCATCACACTGGCGCCGGGAGTTAAAACATGTTTGCCATCATAGGCATTCTGGTTGTGTTTGGAGCCGTTGTCGGCGGCTTTTTGATGGAGCACGGAAAGCTGGCTGTGCTGATTCAGCCGGCAGAGCTGGTGATCCTGGTGGGCGCGGCTGTGGGCACACTGCTGGTGGCGAACCCGTTGCGGATCATCAAGGCTGTGATTGGCGGGCTGCTGGGCACGCTCAAGGGCTCACACTTTTCAAAGGAACGCTATCTGCGCACGCTGAAGATGATGTACGAGTTCCTGAACAAGGTGCGCAAGGAAGGCCTGCTGGCGGTTGAGAATGACGTGGAGAAACCGCAGGAGAGCGCGATCTTCAAAAACTATCCGCAGTTTCTGGGCGATCATCACGCGCTGCACTTTTTATGCGACACGCTGCGCATGGCGATCACGGGCGGCGTGGAACCATTTGACATGGACCAGATGATGGAACTGGACATGGAGGTGCACCATCATGAAGCCCTGCAGCCGGTGGATGCGTTGACGACGGTGGCGGACTCGCTCCCGGGCCTTGGGATTGTGGCAGCGGTACTGGGCGTGGTGATTACGATGGGCGCGCTCGGCGGGCCTCCGGAAGAGATTGGCGCACACGTGGCGGCGGCACTGGTGGGAACGTTTCTGGGCATCCTGCTGTGCTATGGCGTTGTGGGGCCGCTGAGCTCGAGCATGCGCAAGGCTGCGGATGAGCACAACGAGTATCTGCACGTGCTGCGGGTGTTGCTGCTCGCGTTCTTGAAAGGCGCGGCTCCGATGATTGCAATCGAGATGGGACGGCGCGCGATTCCCGGATACTCGCGTCCGACCTTCGACGAGATGGAGAAGAACTGCAAGAACCAGAGCGGCGCGGCTGAGGCTGCGGCGGCTTGATCGCGAGTGAGCAGGTCAGCGAGTGAGCAAGTCAGCGGATTGTGGCGGAGTCTGGGGCTTGCTTTCCCACGTCTGAAAGTCCTGACGTGAGGCGCTCATTTTCGTGCCTGGGTTGAGAGCGGCTGGGAGTTGAAGAAAAGGCGGGATTATGCCGGGGAAGACGCAACCGATCGTCATTGTGAGAAAGAAGGGCGGGCACGGCGGCCATCATGGCGGCGCGTGGAAGGTGGCGTATGCGGACTTTGTGACGGCGATGATGGCGCTGTTCATTGTGCTCTGGCTGATGAGCTCAAGCGAGAAGGTGAAGAAGGCAGTTGCAGGGTACTTCAACGATCCGAAGGGTACGGCGAGCCAATTGGGCACGACGATGGCAAGCAATGGTGTTGAAACGATTCAGGACGCCACCAATCTGCAGCGGCTCAAAGAGAAGCTTGAAGCGGAGATCAGAGCGAAGAAGGAACTGGAGAAGCTTGCAAAGCAGATCGAGATCACGATTACGCCTGAAGGATTGCGGATTGAGCTGCTGGAGGCCAAGAACGGCACCTTTTATGAGAGCGGGAGCGCACAACTGAGTCCAAGTGGGCAGGAGTTGCTGGCGCTGCTGGCCGGTGAATTGAAGACGCTGCCGAACAATCTGCTGATAGAAGGACACACAGACGCAGCGCAGTACTCGACGGATGCGAATTACAGCAACTGGGAGTTGTCGGCGGATCGCGCGAACGCAGCGCGGCGGCTGTTGCAGAGCGGTGGAGTACGCGAGGACCAGGTGACGCAGGTGCGCGGCTATGCCGACATGATGCTGCGGGTAAAGAACAATCCTTACGATCCTTCGAACCGAAGGATTTCGATTCTTGTGAAGAACATGACGAGCGGTTCGCCGCAGATTGCGGATGCGGAGACGGTTGGAACTACGGGTACGCCTGTGCCGAGTGGTGACGAGCCCGCATCGCAAGCAGAGAAGCCCGCCGCTAAGACTGTCCCACCTGCTGTGAAGCCGAGCGCAGCGTCGGCTGCTGCGCAGCCGGCCAAGACAGGGCTGATGGGCAAGCTGACGGCGATGCTGCCGGGCAACAAGAAGGGTTAGCGAGCGAACGGGCCTGCGTATACGTGGTTATGCGGGCAGTGTGGCGATAGTGTAGTCTGGTGTGCGGATTGGTAAGCGTTTACCTGAGGTGCACACTTCGATGGCGATTGTTGCCGGCGTCGACTTTGGAACACTGAGCGTTCGCGTAACTCTTGTTGATAGCGTGAAGGGGCCAATTGGTACGGCTTCGGCTTCGTATCCGCTGCATCGGCGGCGCGAGGACCCGAACCATGCGACGCAGGCGCATGCAGACCAGATGGTGGCACTCGCGAGCGCGACGCGCGAGGTGCTGAAGACGACCGGCGTTAGCGGCGACGCTGTAGAAGCGATTGCGCTGGATACCACAGGATCAAGCGTGATTCCAGTGGGCGAGGGGCTCGAGCCGCTCGACGAGTACTATCTCTGGTGCGATCACCGTGCCTTTGCCGAGGCCGAAGAGATTACGCGCAAGGCGCATGAGCTGGGTTTTGAGGGCATCGAGTGGTGCGGCGGCGTGTACTCACACGAGTGGGGATTTGCGAAGCTGCTGCATTGGCTCAGGCACAATCCTGAAAAGCGCGAAAAGCTGGTGACGGCTCTGGAACACTGCGACATGGTGGCGGCAACGCTGAGCGGCGTGACCACAGTAGACGGCCTGAAGCGCAGCGTTTGTGCGATGGGTCACAAGTGGATGTGGAATCCCAAGTGGGGCGGGCTGCCGCCTGAGGATTTTCTGGTTGCGGTCGATCCGCTGTTCAAGGGCGTACGCGCGAAGATCGGCGGCGAGTATCTGACGAGCGATCGCGTAGCGGGGCATCTGAGCGCGAAGTGGGCGGCGGAGCTGGGGCTGCGCGCGGGGATTCCGATTCCGGTGGGCGCGTTTGACGCGCATTGGGATGCGATTGGTTCGAACTGCCGCGAGGGCGATGCGGTGAACGTGGTGGGCACGTCGACGTGCATCATTGCCATGGCGCATGAGACGGAGCTTGTTCCGGGCGTGTGCGGCGTGGTGCCGGGAAGCGTGCATCCGGGATACACGGGCATTGAAGCGGGTCTTTCGGCTACGGGCGATATCTTTGACGCAATTGCGAAGCGCGCGAATACAACAGTTGCCGCGCTCTCCGAAGGTCTGGACTCTTATAAAGCGGGGCAGACGGGGCTGCTGCGATTAAGTTGGGATAACGGCGACCGTACGGTGCTGGTGAATCCCGAACTGGGCGGCGTGACGCTGGGCTGGAACCTGGTGCACACGGCGCAGGACGAGCTGTTTGCCGCGATTGAGGGCACAGCGTTTCATACGCGGATCATTCTGGAGCGAATGGCCGAGCACGGCGTGCGCATCGATCGAGTGATCAACGCGGGCGGCATTCCGCAGAAGAGCGAAGTGCTGAACCGCGTGTATGCCAATGTGCTGAATAAGCCGGTGCTGGTGCCGGCCGGGATTCCGACGAGCCTGGGGTCGGGGATCTTTGCGCTGCTGGCGGCGGGCACATACAAATCTGTTGAGGAAGCGCAGGCTGCGGTCTGCCTGCCGTTGCGGACCGTGGAGCCCGATGCGAATTCCGCTGCGGTGTATGAGCGGCTGTACAAGCACTATCGCGATGTGTACTTTGCGCTGGGGACGCGGGATGCTGCGCCGGCGGCTTTGGGGCGGGTGTTGCCGGAACTGAGGAAGATTGCCAGCGAGCAGGTCAGCGGAGCAGCGAGTTAGCCAGTTGGCAGCTTAGGGTTCCATTTACGAGCAGAAGATATGGCTGCCCGCGCGGGCTTGCGCAGAATCACCACTCGGATTACCGTTGAGTTCACGAATCCAATCTCACCGGGTGCTGCGTGGTTCCTTCCTGTTTCCGTTTTTGCCGGCCTTGTTTTCTCTCCTTTTTACTTACGACTGCTGTTTCCGTCGCTGTTCACGGGCAGGCGCCTGCCCCTGCCCCTGTAACTGGGCCTACTGCTGCGGAGCCCTGGAACGCGCCGCATTTTTCTGTCGATCCAAAGACGTTGTACGAGGCGGCATCGGCAGTTGCCGTGCCCGATGGGGCCGATGTAACAGAGCTGGACGAGGACGAGACCTATACCTTTGACGATGCCGGTCGCATGGTGCATGTGGGCCATTTCATCTACAAGGTCATCACACAGAACGGGGCCGAAAACTGGGACGCGCTTTCAGTGGAGTGGGAGCCCTGGCACCAGGCCCGGCCTGTCATTCGCGCACGGGTGATTGCGCCCGATTTTACGGTTCATACCCTCGATCCCAAAACGATTAACGAACAGCCGGCACGCGACGGCGACTACAAGACCTATGGCGATGGCAAGCAGGTTCGCGCACCGCTGCCCGCCATTGCTGCGGGCGTGGTGGTGGAAGAAGAGTATACCGAAACCGAGACGCAGCCGCTCTTCAGCACTGGCCGCGTGGGCCGCCTGGAGCTTGGCCTGGCGGGAGCCCCGGTGGCGCACAGCCGCGCGGTGTTTGATGTACCCGCATCCCTGCCACTGCGCACCAATCTGCGGCTGTTGCCCGATTTGAAGCCAGTACGCACCGAGTCAGACGGTCGTGTGCACCTGACATTCGATCTGGGCCTGATCGACCCAGTCGATGTGAGCGACACCTTTCTTCCGCCCGACCATGTTCGCTTTCCAACAATCGAGTTTTCCACTGGCAGCTCATGGCAGAGCGTTGCCACCGACTACGGGAAGATCGTGGATGCCCGCGCGGACTCTGCAGCCGTAAAGGCGGTGGTGCAGCCGCTCATTGCGGGCAAAAAAACGACGGGGGAGAAAGAAGCCGCCATTCTCGACTATCTGGATCGCGAGGTGCGCTACACCGGCATCGAATTTGGCGAAGCGGCGATTGTTCCGCATGACCCGGCAGATACGCTGGCGAAAAAATATGGCGACTGCAAGGACAAAGCAACACTACTGGCGGCGATGCTGCGCGCCGCGGATATTCCTGCCTACGTGGCGCTGCTCAACGCCGGGTCACGGCTGGATGTTCCCGCCGAGCTGCCGGGCATGGGGATGTTCGATCACGCCATCGTGTATGTACCGGGCAAACCGGATCTATGGATCGACGCGACCGATCGCTACGCTACGCTGGGCGAGTTGCCAATGGGTGACCAGGGGCGGATGGCGCTGGTGGCCCGCGCGGAGACCACCGCGCTGGTAAAGATTCCCGAGTCGTCGTCTACGGCAAACGGGCTTGTGGAGTCACGTACATTTAAGCTTGCTGACAATGGCTACGCGAGCGTTGAGGAGATTACGCGACCCACCGGCGCATTCGAGGCTGACTATCGCTCGTATTATGCGGACAAGCCCGACAAGGATATGCGCGACAGGCTGCGCGGGTATGTGCACGGCGAGTACATATCGGATGACCTGAGCAAAGTGGACCGCACCGATCCAGCCGATCTCTCTATGCCCTTTGCGCTCACGCTGGGCTGCGAGAAGGCTCAGCGCGGCTATACGGGCCTTGAGAATGCGCAGGCGGCGATCCGGCTCGACTCCATCTTCGACCTGCTGCCCGACAGCCTGAAGCAGAAAGACACAACTGAGGACCAGAAGAATAAAGGCCAGGACAAGCCGAAAAAACCACGCACCGCAGACTGGTGGCTGAATATGCCGTTTGCGACCGAGTGGAATTATCGCATTATTCCACCGGCGGGGTTTGTGCCCAAAGAGCTTCCCAAGGACGCGACAATTCAGCTTGGCCCGGCGCTGCTTACTGAGAAGTTCTCAGTTCAGAATGACGGGGCCGTGAATGCGAAGCTGGTCTTCGACACGGTGAAGCGCCGCTACACAGCGGCAGAGGCGACCACGCTGCGCAACCAGGTGGCGGACATCATTGCCGGACCGGCGATCTTTGTGAATTTTGAGCCGAAGGGCGCGGCGCTGCTGCGCGAGGGCAAGGTGAAAGAAGCGCTGGCCAGCTATCGCGAACTGGTGGCGCTCAATCCCAATGAGGCTGTGCATCACCTGCAGGTGGCGAATGTGTTGCTTGCGGCCGGCATGGGCGAGGCGGCGCGATCTGAGGCGCAGCTTGCCGTGAAACTTGAGCCGACCTCGGCGCTTGCCGAGCGCGTGCTTGCGCAGATTCTGAAGCACGACCTGGTAGGCCGCGAATTGCGTCCAGGAAGCGACTTTGCGGGCGCAGCCGACGCCTACCGCGCTGCGGTCAGGCTCGATCCGGATGACGATTCGTCACAGGGCGATCTTGCCATTCTGCTCGAATACGATGCGGCGGGTTTTCGCTATGGCAGCCGATCGCATATGAAGGAGGCCATCGCGGCCTATCAGAAGCTGGGGCAGGACAAGCTGGCAGCGATCGGCCTGACCAACAATCTGTCGTTTTCATATTTCTACGGCGGGGATTTTGCGAATGCGTATAAGGCGGCACAGGCGCTGAATCCACAGCCCAGAGCGCTGATGAGCGCCAGCATGGCGGTGCTGCAGGGCAGCAAGGCAGGAATGGCCGAGGCCAACAAGCAGGCGACAGATAACGATAGCTTTAAGGAGACCGTGCGCGTGGCCGGCCAGATGCTGATGAACGTGAGGCAGTATCAACTGGCGGCAGACTTTTTTGAGGCAGGCGCAGCGGGCGACGATGCGGCGCGGCTGCTTGGGCTGGCGAACATGCTGCGCAATGCTCAGCATCACGAGCAGGTGCAGCTTGGCAACACGCCTGAAGACGCCGTGAAACGATACCTGCTGAATACCTTCGATCCCGATCTTACGGAGGCGAAGTTTGAGGCAGCCTTCAGCCGCAATGCGGTGAAAGTGATCAACGCTGAAGACGCGGAGACGAGGAAGAGAAATCTGCAAGCCGGCAAAGAGCTGACCAGCCGCCTGGCGCGTGAAGACAGCTCGATCGACGTGACTGCAGATCTGCTGCTACAGATGGTCGATCCCAAGGGCGACGGTGATGACAGCATCGGATACAGGGAGATGATCAAGGTTTTTAACACCGCGCCACGTCCGGTCTTTGTGGTGAAGGAAGATGGGAAGTACAAGGTGCTCGACACACTCGACCAGCCCAATGCAATCGGGCTCGAGATGCTGGACAGGATTCAGGCAGGTGACCTGAAGGGCGCCAAGGCGCTGCTTGACTGGGTGCGTGAAGATCAGCATCTGGAGGGCGGCGACGATCCATTCGGGGGGCCGGTTTTTCCGCGCTTCTGGATCAAGGGCCAAGCGCCGGACGCCGGCAAGATGAAGCTGGCTGCTGCAGCTATCCTGGTGGGAACCAAGCCGACCGTTGCGCAGGGTGTGCCCATTCTGGAGGAGGGCCTGAAGAGCGCGGTTGGCGACCGCGAGCGCAGCAATATTCAGCTTGCGCTGGCGGGCGGTTATCTGCTGCAGCAGAATTTCTCGAAGATGCTCGATGTTGCTTCGGCGCTATTGAAGGAGGAGCCCGCATCGAGGCAGGCATTTATTGACGATGGGCTGGCGCTGATGGGCCTTGGACGCTATGACGATGCAACGGCGCTGGCCGACGCGCGGCTGAAACTGCTTGAGAACGATGTTGACGCCTTTCAGATGAAGATGCGCGTGGAGGCCGCGCGGGGCAACTATGCGGCGGCGCTCACGTGGGGTAAAAAGCTCTCGGATCTGGGCAAGGAAGATGCGAACCTGCTCAACAACGAAGCATGGGATGCGCTCTTTACCGGCAAGGTGACCCAGGACGATGTGGCCACTGCGATTCGCGCCACGCAACTGCAGAAGGACGCTCCGAATATTCTGCACACTTTGGCGTGCCTGTATGCGGAGATTGGCGATACCAAGAACGCGCGCGACCTGCTGCTGCGCGCCATGGATATGTGGAATCTGGATGAGCCAAATGATGCCGTGTGGTATGTGCTGGGCCGCATTGCAGAGCAGTACGGTGAGCGGGAGATTGCGATTGCCGACTATCGCAAGCTGAAGAAGCCGGATGAGGTTATCGATCTCTCTACGTCAACCTATGAGCTGGCGCAGATGCGGCTGAAAGCCATGGGCGCAGATGCGACGGGCAAGTAGGCGAGCCAGCGAGTTGACGGAGTCGATGCATTCGTAGAGGGGTTAGAGTATCGATCCCTGTTCCCTGCCGCTACTGTTGCTGCTGCTGCATCTGCTGCATATCGAGAAACGGAATGTCGGTTGCAGGGGCCTGCTGCGCGCGTTCAACGAGGACACTCCAGTCCTCGGGGATGGGGAGCTGGCGGTCGAGTGCGGGCGGCTGCTCGCTGGCGTCTACCTGCACGGCCACATAGAGCTCACTGTCGGTTTTGCCACGGAAGATGCCGTGGGTGGGCGGGACGTCTGCGTAGTCGCGGCCGACGGCGGTGCGAATGTGGCGATGATGCGAGATGAGGTTGTTCGTTGGATCGAAGCCGACCCAGCCGAGATGCGGCATGAGCGCCTCAACCCATGCATGTGTAGCGTCGGGCGTTGAGCGGTCATGGTCTTCGCGGCCGCGGTAGAGATAGCCCGAAACGTAGCGCGCAGGGATGCGCACGTGACGCAGCAAAGCGATCATGGTGTGCGCGAAGTCCTGGCAGACGCCTTTGCCGGTGGTGATGGCTTCGTCGATGGGCGAGTCGACGCGCGTGGAGCGGGGCACGTAATCGAAGTAATCGTAGAGGCGCTGATTAAGCTCGCGGACGAGCATGAGCGGATCATCGCGGCGGACAGCGTCCATCTGCCCTGCGAGTTTTGTGACGGCTGGAGTTTCTACGGCGAAGGTGCTGGGCAGCAGCATTTCCCAGTAGTCGCCGGCGGCGATGAGATCGTCGAGTGCGTCCCAGGCGTCGGGCGAGAGGAATGCGGGCACATCGGGCATGGGCTGCTGTTCAACGACCGATTCAGCGACGATGACGAGCTGGTTATGCTCGCCGGGGATGTCGAAGTGCTGCACGTTGTTGCCGAGATGGTCGCGATAGCTGAAGACGCGGCAGCGCGGGCTGACGGAGAGTGAAAAGGTGAGGCAATGCTGGCTGGAGTCAGAGCGCGGATGCATGCGCGTTTCCATGATGCTCTCGCTGATGGGGCGGGAGTAGCGGAAGCGCGTGAGGTGACGGATGGCGTAGAAGTTCATGCTCGTGCTCTCAGACAGCCAGTGCGGACTGGATGGAGTAGTGGATGTAGTAGCGGTAGACCATGTCGTGAATACGCAGACACTGCTCGCGGATGTTGTGAAGGAATGCGGCGGAGTCGCCAGCCAGGATTTCACCGATGGTGGCGTAGCCGAGCATGGCGTGGAGCTTGCCGAGGCACGAGAGGAGCGCCTCAGGCGGACGCCGGCCTCCCGACTCCTGAATGCCATCGATCGCCTGGCGGGTGCCGTCGACGCAATAGCGGATGGCGTGCGGAAAGTCGCGATTGAGCAGGAGGAATTCGAGAATGCGGTCGGGCGAGAGATCTGCGGTGTAGACCTGGCAGTAGGCTTCAAAAGAAGTGCAGCAGCGGAGCAGGCCGACAAGTTCGAGATGCAGATGGCCGGCGCGCTCGGCTGCCGAGTGCTGAAAGAGATCGGGCTGGTAGACCTCAAGCAGCGTAGCGGTGGAGTAGGCGCGTTCGAGATAGCGGCCGAGACGGATGAACTGCCAGCCCTGGCCGTGAATCATGGTTGTGTCCGTCGTGCCTTTGAAGAGATAGACGCCGTCGATGATGGAGGCGAGCGCATCGCTGATGTTGGAGGTGAACTGCGCCTGCACATGCGGCGAGTGCATCTGGTGATACAGGCGGTTGAGCCGCTGCCACTGCTCGGTTGAGATTTCTTCGCGGACCTGGCGCGCATTTTCGCGCGCGGCGTTGACGCAGTACGTGACTGAAGCCGGGTTGAGCGAGTCGAAGACGAGCCTGCGGGCCATGTCTTCTAGCGATCCGTTCCACTCCATGGCTGTGGGCTTGCCGAGCGCGGCCACCATGCGCTGCCAGCGGGCCTCAGTGTTTGCGGTGCTGGTGTCGAGCATGAGGCTCATGGTGACGTCGAGCTGGCGCACGGTGTTCTCGGCGCGCTCGAGGTAGCGGCTCATCCAGTAGAGGCTGTCAGCGACGCGCGAAAGCATGGTGAGAGGTCTCCCTGTCGATCCGGCTCGCGATGCGTTGGAGTCGTCTCCCGTACTCTCCGCAAAGGAAAACGGAAAGGCGGGAAAGCTGATCTTCGTGGTTGTTTCACGAACTTCGCTGCTACCGAAAGTTATTCCAGAACCCATGTGTCCTTGCTGCCGCCGCCCTGTGAGGAGTTGACCACGAGCGAGCCCTTTTCAAGAGCGACGCGGGTGAGGCCTCCGGGCACGATGTTGACCTTGTCTCCAAAAAGAATGTAGGGGCGCAGATCGACGTGGCGCGGCTCGAGCCGGTCGCCGATGAGGCATGGCGCGCGCGAGAAGTCGAGCGTGGGCTGCGCGATGTAATTGCGTGGATTGGCCTGAATCTGGCGCGCGAACTCTTCGCGCTGGCGCGCCGTGGAGTGCGGGCCAATCAGCATGCCATAGCCGCCGCTTTCGCCGACAGCCTTGACGACGAGCTTGTCGAGATTGGCGAGAACGTGGTTGCGCTCCTTGTCTTCACTCAACAGAAATGTCTCAACGTTGGGAAGAATCGGATCTTCGTTGAGGTAGTAGCGGATCATGCGCGGCACATAGGCATAAACAGCCTTGTCGTCGGCGAGGCCGGTGCCGAATGCATTCGCTACGGTTACGTTGCCGGCGCGATAAGCGTTGAAGAGGCCGGCACAGCCAAGAGCCGAGTCAGGACGGAAGATGAGCGGATCGGAGAAGTCGTCATCGACGCGGCGGTAGATGACGTCGACGCGTTTGAGTCCGTCGGTGGTACGCATGTAGACGACGTTGTCGTGGGTGACGAGGTCGCGTCCTTCGACCAGATCGACGCCCATCTGTCGGGCCAGATAGGTGTGCTCAAAGTAGGCAGAGTTGAAGACGCCGGGCGTGAGCAGAACGATATTGGGCTCAGGGCGGCCTTCGGGTGCAAGCGAACGCAGCGTGGAGAGCAGGAGCTGCGGATAGTGCTCGATAGGCTTGACGCCGTAGCTCTGGAAGAGCAGCGGGAAGGTGCGTTTCATGACGCGGCGGTTGGTGAGCATGTAACTCACGCCGGAGGGCACGCGGAGATTGTCTTCGAGGACGACGAACTCGCCGTTGTTGAGACGCAGCAGATCGGTGCCGACGACGGCGATGTAGACGTTGCGCGGCACCTGCAGGCCACGCATCTGGCGGCGGTAGTGCTTGCAACTGTAGACCAGGTCGCGCGGGATGACGCGGTCATTGAGGATTTTGCAGTCGGAATAGACGTCGCGCAGGAAGAGGTTGAGCGCGGTGATGCGCTGGGTGAGGCCGCGCTCAATGCGGTCCCACTCGGCTGCGGTAACGAGGCGTGGAAGCAGATCGTAAGGGAAGATGCGCTCGGTGCCTTCTTCGCGGCCGTAGACGGTGAAGGTGATGCCCTGGGTAAGAAACGAGAGATCGGCCGACTGCTTGCGGCGCTGCAACTCGTCTGCTGGCAGGCCGGCAAGGGTCTCGGCCAGCGCGCGATAGTGCGGGCGCAACTCGCCGGAGGCCTCGCGCATTTCGTCGAAGGCGTGGTCGAGGGGGTAGTCTCCGAACAGCGTGTCCAGTTCGACAGAGTGGCCGGCGCTCATGAGTCGTTGGCGGACTTTCCACTACAGCGGATTCAGGGATGGCGAAGAAAGGGCGATTGTGCAGCGCTGAACTGCTTTGTGCAACCTCTCCCTCCTGTACCCTGTTCTTACGTTTCTAACACGCTGGGGATAAGGGCGGCATCAGGAAACGGGGCGAGGGACAGCAGGCTTAGGAAGACTAAGCATAATGTCTAGCCTGCCTGCGCGGCTGCCAGCCTCTGCTTCAGGCGCAGGAATCCGCCTAGAAGACTGAGGAGAGGGCTGGCGATCAAGAACATAATCTGCTGCCCGATTGGATCAGATTCCTTGCCAGCGATGAGTGCCAAAACCCCAAGCGCCACGCAGAGGAATGAAGCCAGACACCCGTTTAGCAGCTCATCATGACCTGACAGCCGCGCCGCAACGTATCCCCCAAGTACTGAACAGGCGAAGCCGACGAGCATTTCTCCGAAATAAATCTGACCATGATGCATGACCGCCGCAACTGCCGACGGCAACTGGTCCTTCGGTATATCGGCGGCATGAACTTTGAAAAGTGCATAAATGCCGAATGGAATACCAAGCAGCACGGAAGAGACAACGTCGACGACACCGCCGGCCAGTACAGCCAGGATCGATAATTTACGCATGATTCACTTGCACCAAACTCTACCAGAGGATGCGGAGTTCGTGTTCTCCTCCGGCAAGGTTCGGCAGGATATTCCATTCAGTGACAAAGGCGACTACGTTACTCTTGATTCACTGGAGACTGTTGCCCGATGTTCAAGGTCGCTCGCTCTTTTGCTGTAATTTTTCCTGTTTTTTGCTACGTAATCTTAATCGCGCATGCGCAGCAGCCGGCGGCCGATGCATCGAAGGAAGACTTTGTCCGGTCGCATTACACAAAGTACGAGTACCGGATACCGATGCGCGACGGGGTGCGGCTGTTCACGGCAGTGTACGTGCCGAAGGTGTCGGCGTTTCCGGACGATCCGGGGCCATATCCGATTCTGATGGACCGCACGCCGTACAGCGTGTCGCCCTACGGTGAGGACAAGTATCCACCGCGGCTTGGGCCTTCGGACGAGTTCGAGAAGGCGGGTTACATCTTCGTCTATCAGGATGTGCGCGGGCGGTGGATGAGCGAAGGCGATTTCGTGGAGATGCGGCCGCACATCGACGTGAAGAAGTCGCCGAAAGATGTGGATGACTCTTCAGACACTTCGGACACAGTCGATTTTCTGCTAAAGAATGTGCCGAACAACCACGGGAAGGTCGGTATCTGGGGCATCTCGTATCCGGGCTATTATACTTCCGCGTCGATCATCGATTCGCATCCGGCGATTGCGGCGGCGAGCCCGCAGGCGCCGATGACCGAC
>DASZXD010000061.1:0-19285 GCA_035546015.1 Occallatibacter sp. | reverse complement strand
TGGAGCAATCCTGATGCAGAATACGGCGGATATCTGGCGGAACCTGTGCTTCAGCTTTTGCTGGCACAGCCTTGGTGGGTTGGCATGACAGCTGCAGCAACGCCAGTATACCCAGCGCGCCAGCGGACACGACTGCGGGTTTTTTCATGCAGGCCCTTTTTCCCAGTTACATCTGATTATCCTATCCCGGCTGCCGGGGCCGTGTGCGCGGCCAAATAGTTCGTTCGTGTCAAAAGTTACTGTTTTTCTAGGAATCGGCACCGGAATTCTACGGTCACTTAGTTGTGCTGAAGATGCTTGCAAAGTCAAGATCCGGCTTTAGCCGCTGCGAATCCTTCGTCGTCGCAAAGGCTTCCCCGTGATCAGGGCAACTGTGCAGGCGCAAGGCCAAGCAGAAACGCCGTTCGCTGTGCCACAAATGCATTGGGGAGTGCATCTTCAAGCTGGCCCGCGCTGTTAAATCGTCGATACGAGCCGGCTTCGCCGTCAGGCGCAACTTCCATCGTCTCCAGTGAAACCGGTTGATCGGGAATCCGCGCCCCAAACCAGTGCGGATCGTCGCGCTCGTTCCAGGTCACCAGCGCCAATACTCCATTCTTGCCAAAGAGCACAGAAATTGTCCTCGCTTTGCGATCCACAAACAAAGTCATCGGCCGCCATGTCAGCGGCAGAGGCGTTTGCCCAAAGCTGGCTGCGCGGCTGTTCACAACCTCTGTTCCCGGAACCGTTGTTGGCGCAAGCGGCATCGTGTAGACATAGTCGTTGCCGCGTAGCGGCTTGTGGCAGCCCGTGCACTCATTCACAAACCCGGCATCGTTTCCATACGGTTTGAGATCAAGCCCGCGCCATCGTCCCCATCCCCAGCCTTCGGTTGCCTTGTAGCGGCTGGCGTCTTTCACCATCAACTCCACCTGGACAAAGTTTCCCGGTCTTACCAGTCCGTCGTCTTGAGCCTGTTGCCACGCGATCTTGGCAAATTTCGTTCCGTCCGGCCATGGAGAGATATTCCCAGACGCCAGCGCCTTCATCGCAACGTCATTACCGAGAATGAACCGGAACGTGTTGTTGTCGCCGCGATCTGTCACGCTGAGCAGCGACCACCCCTCAAATGCCGGATCGAAGGCCACGCCGTTCAGTTCCGGCTGCGCCTCGGTCAGTTCCGCATGTCCCTGATGCGCAGTCTGTCCGGCTGTGGGCTGCGGCGTAAGCGGTCCCCACGGTGCCAGATAGCTCTTGAGAGTGTCCAGTTCTTCCGGCGTCACCTTCGCCTCCGGATGCAGCCGTACGAACTGTGGCAGCGGCATCGCGCCAAGCTGGATCATGTTTACCGCTTCAAAAAGCGTTGCACGCTGGGCGGCAGCCGGCTTCGATCCCAGAGTCGAGAAATTCAGATGCCTGCGTGCGGTCAGTACGTCGTGCCGTACCAGCCAGTATGCCGGCACGATCTCGTCGAACCACGAAAGACGCCTTTCGTCCGAGTGGCAGCTATAGCAGTCTTTTTCAAAAATGCTCCGGACCGCCTGCGGTGCCTGCACTTCGGCTATGGCCGGCCTCGCCGGAATGGACGGGCGCACCAGTTGCAGGAGGGCAAACACACCAAGCCCCGCAACCGCTAGAGTGGTTGATTTTTTCATCCCAGTTTGGCCTCCCGGTCAATCGTGAGATCAATGAACTGGGATGTCTCGGTGCGCAGGGTGGATTCGCCAAAGTGAGGTACGAAGCTCTCCTGCGAAAAATGTAGTGAGTGCAAGGAGTTACCAGTTCCTCGCAATTGGTACCGGAATTCCACCGGCGGAAGCAAGGAATTCGTGGCTTCCGTTGCTCTTGTCACGCTAAGATAAGGTCGCTATGAGTCTCCTCCATCAGGAATCCCCCGACCAGTTGGACGACGCCGCGCGCGGCGAGGAGTTCACCAAAGGCAGCAGTCACGTCGTCATAGCCGCTATCGTCGCCACGGTACTGGTTTCGATCGCCATTGCGGCCTACTTCATCGCCGGAGAGAAGCCGCCCGTGGTCACAGGCGATATTGTCGCCGTGTGGGCGCATCCCATGCACGTGGAGAGCAAAGGTTACGACGCCAACGGCGCGCCCATGCCCAAAGAAAGCTTTGACCAGGTTTACGTGTTCACGCAGGTCCGGCTCAAGAATCAGAGCAGTACGCCGCTATTCCTCTCGAACGCGCTGGCCAACGCCACGCTGCCTGACGGAATCTATTCGAGCTACGCCGCTTCGGCTACCGACTACGAGCGCATCTTTCTGGCTTATCCAGCCATGCCCGTGCCGCACAACGCGGCGCTGCACCTCGACGCCACCATCAATCCTGGCCAGACTGTCGAAGGTACAATCGTCTCCGCCTTCAGGTTCACGCGCGATCAGTGGGCGTCGCGGAAGGATCTGAGCTTTACCTTCTCCTTCCGCTATCAACCCAACCTGGTACTCAAGCCGAACGTTCCGGTTCAGGAACAGTAAGTTCCGGCTGTTATTGCCCCGTAGGCCCTGAGGCCGGTGCTGGCACGTTCTTCGGTGTCGAGAGATACCCGCTGATCTCGTTCTTGTTGTTGATCGTGTTCACCACAATCTCAAAGAGTTCCGGGTCTTTGCCGCTGTAGAACTGCAGCGGCTCGTTCACGTTGCGGTCTTTCTTTTCGTAGGTCTTGTCGTCCGCGTAGATATTGAGCGTGAACTTGCTCTTCTTCTGGTCGGTCTTCCTGAGTTCCAGGCTTACGGTTCCAACCGGCTTCTTCTTTCCCTTGGTCAGTGTGAACTCGTAGTAGTTGCGGTCGCCCCTGTGTTCGAGCTGCACCAGTTCGTCGTGGTTGCGGGCAATGACGCTGTTGGTATTGCTCAGGTCTCCGCGGACACTCTGCAACTGGCTCAGAGCGCTGGCAACGTCTGTCTGGGCTTTACTTAGATCGGTGTGAACACCGCCCACGTCGGTCTTCACGTTGGACAGGTCGCTGGAAACCGAACTCACCTGCTGCGCCGTCTGCTGCTGTGCGGCCTGCAGCCGTGCATTGTCGGCCTGCTCGCGCCGGATGATCTCCTGTGCCCGGTCGTCGAGCTGTTTCTGCGTCAGCCCCAGCGACTTGCTCAATTCGTCGGTGGTCACGCTCAGCCGTGCATCGGTCTCGCGCAGTTGCGCGGCCAGCTTTGTATTCTGCTGCTTGGCGTCTGCCAGTTCAGTCTGTTGCGTTGTCAGCTTGCTGCCAAGAACCGCGCACCATACAAGGCCGCCAATCGCGGCCAGCAGAGACACAGCCAGCGCCGCCAGCAGCGCGCCGGAATATGTTCGGGGAGTATCGTCGATTTCGCTCATCTCCTGCCTTTCGTCCTATGCCGGCCTCTTTCGCGGACCGCACCGGAACTATTGGATTAGACGTCTCAACCAAGAGCAAGCTTGAAACTTCCGCGGGACCCGCTCATAACGCCTGGCGGTTGCCGCGGAACAATCTCCATCCAGAGGAACTCGCGCTGATTGTACCCTGAAGGCCGCTTCTCGAACTACAGGATATTGACCTGCAGGATATTCCAACGTCGGTAACGGCCACTCCGCAAGCCATTCCCGCATTATGCGCCGCAAGCCGCCGCTTGCCGGTCCCGGACGGCACGCCTGCCGTGACAAGCATGGAACCGCTCGGTTATAAACATCTTTACAGCTCTTTTCGCTCAGGCGAGACACTCTGGCCTGTATCTGCTCGCCGTAAACCTGAAATCTAGCGCATAAAAAGGGAGAATCGAAGGCTATGTCGACTGCTGTTATTGGGAAAGGCCTGGAAGGCATTGTTGCCGCTAACTCCGGAATCTGCTTCATCGACGGGGAAGCCGGTGTCCTTTCCTACCGCGGAATCGACATCCACGAGCTTGCCGAGCACTCGACCTTTGAAGAAACCACATTTCTGCTCTGGAACGGCTATCTGCCTAACGCTTCCACCCTTGCCGAGTTTTCGGCACAGCTTGCCGCCGCCCGCGAGCTTGACCAGCGCGTTATCGACATGCTGCGCAGCTTTCCCACATCGGCCACGCCCATGGAGGTGCTGCGAACTACTGTGTCGGCGTTGAGCTTCTACGACGCCGATGAGAAAGACAATACGCACAACGCAAACGTGCGCAAGGCCTTCCACCTCACATCGCAGATCGCCATGATCGTCGCCATCTACGATCGCATCCGCAAGGGCAAAGACATCATCCCCCCCGACCGTAAGCTCACCCACGCGGGCAACTTCCTCTGGATGCTCAACGGCGAAAAGCCCTCAGAAACTGCTACCCGCACACTCGATATCGCACTCATCCTCCACGCCGACCACGAGCTGAACGCCTCCACCTTTGCCGCCCGCGTCATCGCCGCCACACTCTCTGACATTCATTCGGCCGTTACCGGCGCCATCGGCGCGCTCAAAGGCCCGCTCCATGGTGGAGCGAATGAGGCCGTCATGCGCCTGCTGCTGGCCATCGACAAGGCCGGCGCCGATCCGGTCGAGTATGTCAAAGGAATGCTCGCAGCCAAGCAGAAGATCTCGGGCTTCGGTCACCGCGTCTACAAGACCGAAGACCCCCGCGCCACACACCTGCGCCGCATGAGCGAAAAGCTCTGCAAAGACTCCGGCCTGCCCAAGTGGTTCGAAATGTCCCGCGCCATCGAGCTCTACATCAACAAGGAGAAGAAGCTCAACGCCAACGTCGACTTCTACTCTGCTTCCACCTACACCACGCTGGGCATCGACATCGATCTCTTCACGCCCATCTTCGCCGTCAGCCGCATCTCCGGCTGGGCCGCACACGTCATCGAGCAGCTCGACGACAACCGCCTGATCCGCCCCCGCGCCGAGTACATCGGCCCCACATATCCCACCGCATGGATTCCCGTAGCCGAGCGGCCTTAGGGCTTCTTTGGGAAGGCGTAGCTTACACCGCTTCCTGCCGCGCCTTCCACACCAGATAAAGCCCCCACGCCGCCAGCGTGCAGCCGTCGCGAATCTTCCCGTCCAGCATCATCTGCTCGAACTCGTCCACAGTAACCGTGTGTGTCTTAAGATCGTGTTCCTCGTCGTCCGGGTCCGTCTCCACAGGTGTGAGCCCGGAAGCCAGAAAGACGTGCTGTTTCTGCCGCGTGAACCCGTAGGCAATCCACATCATGCCCAGGTAGTGCATCTCGGCCGCGTCCATGCCGATCTCTTCGCGCAGCTCGCCGCGCGCCAGCTCTTCGGGATGCTCGATCTCCATCTCCCATCCACCCTGCGGCAGCTCCAGAGCGCGCTCTTCGATCGTGTACCGGAACTGCTCCACCAGCCATACAAGTCCGTTGTCGATAGGCAGAATGATTGCCGCGTCATCCTTCTCCACCACGCCGTAGATGCCCTTCTGCCCGTTCGAGCGCAGAATCTCATCCTCGCGCAGCCGCATCCAGTGGTTGCGATACACCTCCCGGCTTGAGAGCGTGGTAATCGTACGGCCGTTGTTCTCGACGGTATTCACAAAAACCCCTCCAGCCCTGGCATCGAACATCTCAGGATACCGGCGTTTCAAAAACGCACGGTAAATCTGCAACCCCAGGCAATATTTTGATCATGATTGGTAAACCCGATAAGCTCACGCGCCGCGTACCCTGAACCGCCGCAACCGCCCCACCAGCGACGCGGGCCCGCTCACGTGCAGCCGCACCAGATTGCCCTCGTACTCACGCGCATGGATCACCATGCCCGCTTCAATTGCGGCGAGCACGGCGCCCTCGTGCTGCGGCACACGAAGCTCGGCTTCCATCACCGGATCGGAGTACAGCGCCTTGTCAATCGCGCTCAGCAACTCCTCCAGTCCTTCGCCCGTCAGCGCAGAGACGGCCGCCTGCCCGCGCGTCGCCGCATGTTCGCGCAATGCCGGCCGCTCCGCTTCGTTGAGCAGATCGATCTTGTTCAGCACCTCGATGCGCGGCTTCTGCAGTGTCTCCAGCTCGCCCAGCACCTTCTCCACCTGCGCCTTCTGCTCGTCGCCGTATGTGGACGCTGCATCGCGCACGTGCAGCAGCACCTCGGCTTGCGCAACTTCCTCAAGCGTGGCGCGAAAACTCGTCACCAGCGTGTGCGGCAGGTTGCGGATGAATCCCACCGTGTCCGAAAGCAGCACCTTCCGCCGGCTCGGTAACTCAATCGCGCGCAGCTTCGGGTCGAGTGTCGCAAACATCCGTGACGACGACAGCACCTGTGCGCCTGTGAGCGCATTAAACAGCGTACTCTTGCCCGTGTTGGTATAGCCCACCAGCGCCACCGTCGGCACCGGCACAGCCTCGCGCCGCTGTCGCTGCTGCTTGCGCACACGCCGCACGGCCTCGAGATCGAGCTTGAGCTGATCGATCCGCCGCTGAATCCTCCGCCGGTCGGTTTCAAGCTGCGTTTCGCCCGGTCCGCGTGTGCCGATTCCGCCGCCAAGCTGCGACATTGTTTTGCCGCGCCCCGCCAGCCGCGGCAGCAAATACTGCAACTGCGCCAGCTCTACCTGAAGCTGGCCCTCCCGCGTCCGCGCATGCCGGGCGAAGATGTCCAGAATGAGCTGCGTACGGTCCAGCACGCGGCAGGGAAGCGCTGACTCCAGATTGCGCAGTTGCGTCGGCGAAAGATCGTGGTCGAAGAGCACCAGGTCGGCCTCCGCTGAGGCTGCCACACCCGCAATCTCCTCTACCTTGCCCGCGCCCACAAGCGTAGCCGGATCGGGTCGCGGACGCCGCTGCATGAGCTCAGCCGCCACCACGCCGCCGGCGCTCTCCACCAGCTCGCGAAACTCCGCCAGCGACTCCTCGGCATCCAAACCCGTCGAATTCAGCTCGTATGCAGACTGATCCGATTTGGGACGCATTGCATCTTCCAAATCCGAATCGGAACCTGCTTCAGGATTGTCGTTGAGGCACACTCCACCTGCCCGCGTATGCAACGCGGTTTTTCGGGTACGGCTGAAGTCCACTCCCACCAGCACCGCGCGCTCTGTTGCGCCGCTAACCGTTGTGGCGGGTCCTGCTGACTCCGCCGCTTGGGATGACCTCAAAACGTAGCCACGGGTTGTGCGCTCCTCGCTTGCCAACCGAGGATGCTCCCCGTCTGTTATCGCTGCTCCGCAGTCTGTGGAACGGATGGCACTGTAACTGGGGTCGGGCCCAGGCCAGCCGCTACCGCCGACGGCCGATGCTCGCCGTGCATCACACTCCGGTTGCTCACCACGGTGGAAATGGCGTGTTTGAAAATCAACTGCTCTTGGCTGTTGTTCTCCAAGAGCACGGAATACTTGTCGAAGGACCGGATTTTTCCGGTGAGCTTGACGCCGCTGACCAGATAAATCGTAATCGGGGTCTTGTCCTTCCGAACCGTGTTCAGAAAAGTATCCTGGATGTTTTGTGCCGGCTTGTTCTCCATGTGCCGATCTCCTGCTTTCTTATTTTGATTTGCCCTGCAACTGCCGTTCGGTGAGATTACAATTCCGCGGGAGCGGTTCCGGAATTCCCGTAGCCGCCGGGGCCCGCAATGTGACCAAGATATAGAGGTTTGCGATCCATTTCAACTCCGCTGTACCGCAAATTGTTTCCCGGTAATGGTACTACCATTAGTAGGCTACCTGAAAACCGGGCGAAAGACCTCTCGAAGCCGGTTGCCACTCGAGCCGGCAGCCCGCCTTCAAACCCGCGGCTAAACCCATTGCTAAGCCCACTGCTAAGATAGATGCGTGCAAGACGCCTCCCGTCCCTCCGGTATCTCCCAGCCCATTCCCATGCTCGACCTCCGGCGTCAGTACCAGCCGCTCCATCAGGAGCTTCTAGCCGCCCTCGAGCATGTGCTAGAGACGCAGCAGTTCATTCTTGGGGAGCAGGTATCGGCAGTCGAGCACGCGGCAGCCGCTCAACTCGGCGTCGCCCACGCCATAGGCTGCGCCTCGGGGACTGACGCCCTCTGGCTCGCCCTGGCCGCCTCCGGCATCGGACCGGGCCATTCCGTAATTACGACGCCCTTCAGCTTCTTCGCCTCCGTCAGCTCCATCCTCCGCGCTGGCGCAACCCCCGTTCTGGCCGATATTGACCCGGTCAGCTTTAACCTCTCTCCCGCCGCCGTTGAGTCGGTTCTGGACAGCCCGCGCGGCGTTGGCGTCCGCGCCATCCTGCCCGTTCACCTCTACGGCCAGTGCGCCGGCTTCTTCCCTGATTTCGGACCAAAGCATGGACTGACGATCATCGAAGACGCTGCCCAGGCCTGGGGCGCCGAGCAGAATGGAGGCAAAGCCGGTGCTCTCGGCCTCGCCGCCGCATTCAGCTTTTATCCCACCAAAAACCTCAGTGCTGCCGGCGATGCCGGCATGGTCACCACCAATTCAGACGAGGTGGCCGACCGGGCCCGCTCCCTCCGCCAGCACGGCATGCGTCGCCGCTATTATCACGACGAGCTTGGCTGGAACGCCCGCATGGACGGTTTCCAGGGCGCAGTGCTTTCCGTCAAACTCCGCCACATCGAGCGCTGGAACGAATCTCGCCGCCGGCTAGCATCCCTCTATCGCGATCTGTTTGCAAAAGCTGGCCTCGCCGACCCCGGCCCTTACCCGCAGCACGGCATAGTCCTGCCGCAGGAGCAGCCCGGCAACCATCACGTCTGGCATCAGTACGTCATCCGCACCGCGCGCCGCGACGAACTGCGCGCCTTTCTTACCGCCCGCCAGATTGGCTCTGAGATCTACTATCCCGTCCCGCTCCACCTGCAGGATGCGCTTAAACACCTCGGCTACAAGGATGGCGATTTCCCTGAAGCCGAACGCGCCGCCCGCGAAGTCCTCGCCCTGCCCATCTTCCCCGAACTCCGCGAAGACGAGCAGGAAACCGTGGTCAACGCCATCGCCGAATTCTTCAGCCAATCAACGTCACCCAGTCCTCTGTGAATCGGCTCTCAACCCGCACGCAATCCCCGCCGCCAGCAGAAACGCCGCAGAAGTCACACACAGCGCCGCGCTCATTCCGCCGGTCTCCGAGATCCGCCCCACCAGATAAGGCCCCGCCGCGCTCGTCACCCGTCCTATGTTGTACACAAACCCCATCGCGCTCCCGCGCAGATGCGTCGGGAAAAGCTCGCTCGTAATCACGCTGAATCCCGAGAAATATCCCGTTCCAAAGAACCCCACCAGAGGCCCGATCGCCAGCAGCGCATCCGCGTTGCGCACAAACGCAAACACCGGCACCAGCACAGCCGCCACCGTCAGGTAGCCAATGTAAGTCCACTTGCGGCTGAACCGGTCCGCAATGTAGCCGAACGACACATAGCCCAGAAACGTCCCTGCCTGCATCGCAATCGTCCAGCCCGAAGTGGCCACGACATCCAGCCCGCGCCCGCCTTCAGACACGGGCATCGAAAGAAACCGCGGTACCCACGTGAACAGTCCCCACCATCCAAACAGCGCTGCCGCATTCATCGCTGCGCACACCAGCGTGCTCCGTCCCAGCTCGCCGCGAAACAGTTGCGCCACCGGCACTGTGCGTTTGCGTGTGTTTGCCCAGGCCTCCGGTTCGCGCACGCGGCTCTGCACCCAGAGCGCCACCAGCGAAGGGACCACACCGGCAAAAAACACCGCCCGCCATCCGAAACGCGGCATCACCACCGCCACCAGCGCGGCGCCCAGCGCATAGCCCACTGCCCACGCGCTCTGCACCAGCGCCAGTGCCTTGCCGCGATGCCGCGCCGGCCATGTCTCTGCCACGAGCGCTGCACCTGAGGCCCACTCGCCGCCCATCCCCAGCCCCAGCAGAATACGGCACACCATCAACTCCGCCGCCGTATGCGTCAGCCCGCACAGCGCCGTGGCCACTGAGTAGCCCACCATGCTCCAGGTCAGCGCCCGCACTCGCCCGAACCGGTCCGCAATCCATCCAAATGCAAGTCCGCCCACAGCCGCCGCCAGCAGCGTCGCCGACATCATCGCTCCGCTCGCCGCCGCTGTCAGATGCATCTCCCTCTGCACCTCGCCCAGTACCAGCGCATAGATCATCACATCCATGCTGTCGAGCATCCAGCCCAGGCTTGCCGCCGCCAGCGCGCGCCGCTGCTCCGGTGCGGATTCGGCAAGCCAGCTCGTAAGGCCGTTCGGCAAATGGTCTCCTCTGCGCGAATCTCGATGTGTGTGCTTTAGTCTTCTAGCATACGGCCTGTACGAATTGACAAAAGGAAAGCCAACGCCCTTTGCGCATCGCCATCGACACCGGCGGCACATTCACTGACTGCGTCTGCCTCGCAGGCGGCCGCCTGCGCGTGCTTAAAATCTTCTCTACGCCCGCTGACCCTTCGCAGGCCGTCCTCGTTGCCGTCCGTAAACTTGCCGGGAATGAAGAAGCAGACCTGTGCCACGGCACTACCGTTGGCACAAACGCCATGCTCGAACGCACCGGCGCGCGCGTCGCCTTCATCACTACCGCGGGATTCGAAGACACCATCGCCATTGGCCGCCAGGCCCGCGCACGCCTTTATGACTGGTTCGCCCCTATCCCTGTCTGTCTCGTCTCCCGTGAGCTGTGCTTTGGCGTCCCCGAGCGCGTAAGTGCAGAAGGCGAAGTACTCCGCGAGCCAACCGGCGAAGAACTTGCCGCACTCGTCAATGGGATACGTGCGAGCGGCGCGCAATCTGCAGCCATCTCCACGCTCTTCTCCTTCGCCAATCCCGCCACCGAAAAGCGCATCGAAGCAGCGCTGAGCGAACTCGGCATCCCCATCTCCGCGTCGCACTGCATTCTCCCCGAATTCCGCGAGTACGAGCGAGCCTCCACCACCGTCGTCAACGCCTATCTCGCGCCCAAAATGCAGAACTATCTGCTCGCACTCGAGCAGCGAACTCACGGCCGCGTCAGTGTGATGCAATCTTCGGGAGGCATCGTCTCTGCGCGCCTCGCTGCGCGCGAGCCCGTGCGCACCGTGCTCTCTGGCCCCGCAGGCGGAGTCGTCGGAGCCTGCCGCATGGCCCATGCCGCGGGCTTTACCAGCATCATCGGCTTTGACATGGGCGGGACATCCACCGATGTTTTTCTCGCACAGAACGCCGCCGATGGTGCAGAACGCACAAGTGAATCCGTTGTTGCCGGTGCGCCCATCGGCGTGCCCATGCTCGACATTCACACTGCCGGTGCAGGCGGTGGATCGATTGCACGCTTCGATGCCGGCGGCATGCTCCGCGTCGGCCCGGAGTCCGCCGGAGCCGATCCCGGCCCCATCTGCTTCGGCCACGGCACCAGGCCCACAGTCACCGATGCCAATCTCCTCCTTGGCCGTCTCGATGCGGAGAGCTTTCTTGGCGGAGGCGTGGCGCTCGACCGAGAGCGCACTGAAAAGCTCATGCGCGAGCTGAAAGGTTCGCTGGCCACAGTAGAAGAATTCGCCTCTGGCATCCTGCGTGTCATTGAAACGCAGATGGAGAAAGCCATCCGCGTCATCTCCGTCGAACGTGGCCACGACCCGCGTGACTTTACGCTTGTAGCCTTCGGCGGCGGAGGCCCGCTCCACGCCTGCTCGCTCGCCGCCGCGCTTCGCATTCCGCGCGTCCTCGTACCCGCGTTCCCCGGCGCGCTATCCGCTGTCGGCATTCTGCTCGCAGACACCGTGCGTGACTACTCCCGCACCGTCATGCTCCCCGGTAGCGCCATCAATAACATCGCCCCGCTCTTCACCGAACTTGAGCAGCACGGCGCAGCCGACTTCGCCGCTGAAGGTCTCACCGGCGCTGCGCAGCGCACTGTCGATCTGCGTTACGCCCGCCAGGGTTACGAGCTCGATCTTCCCTTCGATGCCGGAAATCCCGCGCGCTCCATTGAGGCCTTCCACGAACTCCACCGCCAGCGCTACGGATTCTCCGACTCCGCGCGTCCCATCGAAATCGTCAACCTCCGCCTGCGCATGACCGCACCCGGTGAGCCATTTACGCCGGAACAGTGCGAGCTGGTTCCCGGCGATGGCCGCGCCGCACTCTACGCCGAGCGCGGCGGCTACTTCCATGGCGATTTCCGCCCCACACGCTTCTACCGCCGCGAAAGCCTCACCCCCGGCGACGTCATCCAGGCCCCCGCAATGATTACCGAATACACTGCAGCCACGCTCATCCCGCCCGGCTGCACCGCACGCGTAGACGCGCTGAGCAATCTCGTCATCGACGTAAACGAGGTGGCCACGGCGTGAGCGCACGTGCCATAGATCCGATCGAGCTCTCCATCTTCCACTGCGCCGTGCACTCTATCGCAGAAGAGATGGGCGCAGCGCTCAAGCGCACCGCGCTCTCGCCCAACATCAAAGAGCGCCGCGACTACTCCTGCGCCATCTTCGACAGCCAGGGCCGCGTCATCGCCATGGGCGACCACATGCCCGTGCATCTCGGCTCCATGCCGATGAGCGTTCAGTCCGCCATCTCCGCCATCGAATTTGCACCCGGTGACATCGCCATCCTCAACGACCCTTACGCCGGTGGCACGCACCTGCCCGACATCACTATGGTTTTGCCCATCTTTCCCGCGGGTGAAAGCAGCCCCGCTTTCTACGTCTCCAACCGCGCGCACCACGCCGACGTCGGCGGTCGCTACGCAGGCTCCATGGGCCCCGCCACCACAATTTTTGAAGAAGGCATCCGTATCCCTCCTGTGCGCATCGTGCGCGGCGGCCACCTCAACCGCGATGTGCTCAATCTCATCCTGCTCAATGTCCGTACTCCGCATGAGCGCGAAGGCGACCTCGACGCCCAGATCGGCGCATGCCGAGTCGGTGAGCAGCGCATCCTGCAGCTCGCCGCGAAACACGGCATCGCCAGACTCAACGCGCTCATCGACGAACTGCTCGACTACTCCGAGCGCCTTGTTCGTGCAGAACTGCGTGCCATGCCCGCCGGCGAATTCACCGCAGAAGACTGGCTCGACTCGGATGGCGTCACAGACAAGCCGATCCGAATCGCCGTCCGCCTCACGCTGGACTCCGCAGCGGGCGCAATCGAAGCCGACTTCGCTGGTTCCTCGTCGCAGGTCGCCGGCAGCGTCAATGCAGTCCGCGCCATCACGCTCTCCGCATGCTTCTACGTGCTGCGTTGCCTGTTGAGCGACGATGCGCCTGCCACCGAAGGCATCCTGCGCCCGCTCGCATTGCACGCGCCCGCAGGTTCTATCGTCGATGCGCGTCCACCGGCAGCAGTCGCTGGCGGCAACGTCGAAACTTCACAGCGCATTGTCGACGTACTGCTGCGCGCGCTTGCACAAGCCATACCCACGCGCATTCCTGCAGCCAGCGCCGGAACCATGAGCAATCTGACGATTGGCGGCCTTGACCCGCGCACCTCCGCGCCATTCACTTATTACGAAACCGCTGCAGGCGGCATGGGCGCGCGTCCCGGACTCGACGGCATCTCCGGCGTGCAGACGCACATGACCAACTCGCTCAACACGCCCATTGAAGCCCTTGAGTACGCTTATCCCTTTCGCATGCGCCGTTACGCATATCGTTCTGGTTCTGGCGGAGGAGGAAAATTCCACGGTGGCGACGGCCTCACCCGCGAAATCGAGCTGCTTACTGATGCTGAAGTCACGCTTCTTGCCGACCGCAGAAGATTTCACCCCTACGGACTCGAAGGCGGAGAAGACGGTGCGCCCGGTCGGGCAAGCGTGACAAAAACTCAGAATGGCGAAGAAGTCGAACTGCCCGGAAAGTGCAGCCGCCGTCTCGCCAAAGGCGATGTGCTGTGCATAGAAACCCCTAGTGGCGGTGGCTGGGGCAAGCTCTGATCGAACACAAATGCCGGGCGGGAAAGCAGGTTCTCAGCCAGCCTCTCTCCACTCAGCGCGAAAAGGGCTACCCCAGGTCCGGATTTCTGGACCTGGGAAAATGCAAACCGCAGCAGCACTGAATCGCTACGCCGTCGGCGCCTTCACCTCAACGTCCGACACCCCCTCGACAAACGTCGCGATCGCCGAGTGATCCAGGTCGCCCTTGCCTGCGCTAATCAGCGAAGAAAGCATCTGCTGCACCAGCGCCGTAATTGGCAGACACACATGATTTGCTTCGGCCGTCTGCAGCGCATTGCGCAGGTCCTTCTGATGCAGATTGATCTTGAATCCCGGTTTGAAGTTTCGCGCAATCAGCATCGGTCCCTTCGCGTTCAGCACTGCGCTGCCCGCCAGTCCGCCCTTCACTGCGTTCACCACCACTTCAGGATTCAGCCCGCACCGCGTCGCCAGCGTCAGCGCCTCGCCCATCGCCGCAATGTTGCAGGCCACCATGATCTGATTGGCCAGCTTCGTCGTATTGCCCGCTCCCACCGGCCCGGTCAGCGTCACGCTCGAGCCCATGCACTTCAAAATCGGCTCAGCTTTTGCAAACGCCTCTTCGCTGGCACCCACCATGATGGCCAGCGTTCCATCGATAGCCTTCGGCTCGCCGCCGCTCACCGGCGCATCGATAAACTCCACGCCCATCGCCGCGCATACTTTGGCGATCTTTTGCGACACCAGTGGATTGATCGAGCTCATGTCGATGATCAGCGTGCCCGCCTTAGCGCCCGCGAGAATCCCATCCTCGCCCAGCACCACCTCTTCCACTTCCGCCCCGTCGGGAAGCATGGTGATGATAATTGGCGCGCGCGTGCCCACATCGCTGGTTGATGCGCCGCGCTGTGCGCCGTCCTTCACGCATGCATCCAGCTTCTCAGCGGTACGCCCATACGCAATCACAGTGTGCCCGGCCTTCAGCAGATTGTTGAGCATGGGACGGCCCATGATGCCGAGCCCGACAAATCCAATCGTTGCCATCGTATTTCTCCTTTAATTTTTCTTGAACCGCGCAGCCACGCCTTCCGCGCCCCGCGCCAGAATGCCCACATCGCTGCCCGCAGCCGTGAAGTTGAAACCCAGCCCAAACAAAAACTCCACATCGTCCACGCTGCCGGAAAGCGTGCCCGCAGATTTTCCCGTTGCGCGAATCCGCGCCGCCGCGTCTTTGATCGCCGCCTGCACCTCCGGATGCTTCGGATTGCCCAGATGACCGAAGTCCGCCGCCAGATCGCTCGGCCCAATAAAAATGCCGTCAATACCATCCACCGCCGCTATCGCTTCGATCTGCGCGAGCGCCGCGCGCGTCTCAATCTGCAACAGCACACATGTATCCAGATGCGCATTGCGATGGTAGTTCTGCACCCGCCCAAAATCGTTCGCTCGCGGAGCAACCGACACGCCGCGAATCCCCAGCGGGGGATAGCGCGTCGAGGCCACAGCGCGCTGCGCCTCTTCTACATTCTGCACAAATGGAATCAGCAGCGACCGCGCCCCCACATCCAGCGCACGCTTGATAATCACCGGCTCATTCCACGGCACGCGAAATACCGGCTCCGCTGTTCCGCCGCGCATGGCCTGCAGTTGGGGCAGCAGCGTGGAGATGTCGTTTGGCGCATGCTCGCCGTCAATCACAATCCAGTCAAACCCTGCGCCGGCAAGAATCTCTGCTCCCAGCACGCTCACCAGGCCCGACCACAACCCCACCTGCCGCTCGCACTTTGCCAGCGCCTGTTTGAACGCATTGCGCGGAAGATTTCCCGGCCACTCGGGCATGAGCACGTCCTCCTTGTCTCTGCTAGCTTAAATTCTCGCCGCGCGCAATTCCCATACTGCGGTTCAGGCAGCACTCCCGGCTGCAAGCTCGATGCGCTTGATCTCGCCCACAATCGGCCCGTAGCTCACAATCGCGCAGAATGCAATCAGCCCTACAAACACCAGCGCTCCATTGTATGAGTGCGTCTTCTCCACGATGTAGCCGATAATCAGCGGCGTCGTAATCCCGGCAGTGTTGCCGAACAGGTTGAACAGTGCGCCGTTCATGCCCACCAGGCCTTTAGGCGAAGTATCGGAGATCACTGTCCAGCCCAGCGCGCCAATTCCTTTGCCAAAGAACGAGAGCGACATGAATACCAGCATCATCGTCTGCGAGTGTGCGTAGTTGCACGCAATGATCGTCATCGACAGCGCCATGCCCGCCATGATCGGTAGCTTGCGCGCAAAGCTTAGCGTGCAGCCGCTGCGTAACAGCCGGTCTGAAATAATTCCGCCCAGAATGCCGCCGAAACCGCCGCACAGCCCCGGCACCGCCGCGGCAAACCCAACCTTGAGCACAGACATGTGCCGCGCCTGCGAAAGATACAGCGGAAACCAGGTCAGGAAAAACCACGTCAGCGTTGTGATGCAGTACTGGCCGATGTAAACGCCCACCAGCATCCGGTAGCTCAGCAGCATCTTGACCGTGCCCCATGTCAGCGTGTTCTTCTTCGCGCCGGCCTTGGCGTCGGTATTCACCAGCCCCCCGCCGCGCTCAATGAACTCGATCTCCTGCTGCGAGATGCGTGGATGATCCTTCACGCCATAGATCGTCGTGACCCACACCACCGTGAGCACCGCGCCCAGCCCGCCCAGAAACCAGAAGCAGCTTCGCCATCCCGCGGTGTGAATCAACCATCCGAAGATCGGCGCGAAAATCGGCAACGCAAAATACTGTGACGCATTGAAGATTGCCGATGCCCGCCCGCGCTCCGAAGTAGGAAACCACGCTGCCACAATGCGCCCGTTCCCCGGAAACACCGGCGACTGCGCCAGCCCTGAACAGATTCTGAGAATAAAGATCACCGTGAAGGCCAGGCTCGCAGTCACGTAGCCTGCGCAACCGGTGAGGAATGCGAAGATGGACCAGAGCGCAATGCTGATGCCATACACGCGCTTTGACCCGAACCGGTCGAGCAGACCTCCGGAAGGCAGTTGTCCCAGCGCATACGCCCAGCCGAATGCGAACAGCAGATAGCCCATTCGCTGAGGCGTCAGGTCCATCTCCTTCGGCATCGAACTCACAGCCTGCGACAGCGCCGAGCGGTCCGCAAAGCTGAAGCAGCTCACGATAAAAAGAATCGTGATAATCAGGTAACGAACGCGTGTTTGCCGGTCTTCAGACAAGGTGGGCTTGTTCCTTCCGCGCATTCAGCGCCGGTACATTTTCCTGTTTTTGTATACACGGTAGCACGGCTCAGTTAAGCCGATTCGCTCAGCGACTGGATCAGCCCGCGAATATAGCCATAGCAGAACGCAAACGACTGCAGCGAATCCGGATCGTTGTGCGCCAGCGGCACATGATCGGGCATCAGCATATATTCATACCCAATCTCGCGATACACCTTGATCGCCTTCACAAAATCCACGTCGCCCTCGTCGGGATACACCTCGATAAAGTCGTCGCGATGCCCGCGGATATTGCGGAAGTGCACATTGAAAATCTTCTTCCGCGTCCCAAAGTAGCGGATCACGTCGAAGATCTCTTCGCCCGGATTCTGCAAATCCTCTGAGATCGTTCCCTGGCAGAAGTTCAGCCCGTGATAAGGGCTCTCCTGAATGGTGATGAACTTCTTCAGCCCATCCACCGTGCCCAGCACGCGGTTCACGCCCTGATAGCCCTCGGGCGGCACGCCGGGGTCCTGCGGATGGCAGGCCATACGGATCTTGTACTCGTTCGCCACTGGAATCACGTGGCCGAGGAAGTACGTAATGCGCTCCCAGAACTGGTCGGCATTCACCACGCCAGCGCGTGTCAGCGGTGTCTTCGGCTTTGCCTCCGAGAGCTTCCACTGATGGTAGAGCGCATCGCCGCGCCCCTGCACACGCCCAATGCGCAGCACGCCCAGAATGCTCATGTTGTACTTGATCGACGGGATCCCCGCCGCTGCGCAGTTCTTGATCAGCGTCTGCAGTTGTTCAATGTCGCGGTCACGCTCCGGGCTGTCCGCCAGCATCACCGCCGGATGCTTTTCCGTGTCGATGTGCGTCGAAGCCAGAAACGGCGGCGCGATGCAGTCCACGCTGATGTTGTACTTCGCGGCCATGTCCGTCATGCGCTTCAGCTCATCTACGGTCGCATAGAGCCGGTCGCCTTCAATCTGCGGATACCCGCAGATATTGCGCACGCTGTACCGCGCCAGATACGCAAGATGCGTATCGTTGGTCGGCGCCGTCTGGTCGCCCAGCTTCATAAGCACCGGCTTCGCACTCTCCCGTGCCGCTGCTGCGGCCGCTGCCGGTGTTAAAGAGGCAGCCGCCAGCCCCGCCGCGCTGCCCGTAGCCAGAAACTCTCTCCGGTTCATCCGTTTTCCCATGCGGAATCCTCGTTTCAAACTGTGTTCGCCTGATTTTGCTCGAACTTGGTCATAAACCTTGTATGCGAGCACGCATGCCTTTGTAAAGTGCCGTGCAGCACGGGAAATTCACGCACCGATTGTGAATGCTATGATGTGCCCGGACAGGCAAACCATGGGAACAATCACCACAACCGGCGCGGAAAATCGGCCGTTCGCCTCAGTCGGCCGCTCGCCGCGTGTCGCATCCATGCGCGTCGTGCCGGTCGCCGGCCAGGACAGCATGCTCCTCAACCTGAGCGGCGCACACGGCCCTTATTTCACGCGCAACCTCGTCATTCTTGCAGATGAAGCCGGCAACACTGGCGCGGGCGAAGTGCCCGGCGGAGAAAAAATCCGCCAGGTCCTCGAAGAATCAAAATCACTCGTCGTCGGCCAGGAGGTAGCGTCCATCAACGCCATCCTCCGCGCCGTCCGCGAGCGCTTCGCTGACCGCGACGCTGACGGCCGAGGCCAGCAGACATTTGACCTCCGCGTAACCATTCACGCCGTCACCGCCATCGAGTCCGCGCTGCTCGATCTGCTTGGCCAGTTCCTCGGTCAGCCAGTCGCGGCTCTGCTCGGTGAAGGCCGGCAGCGCTCCAGCGTCCCCGTGCTCGGCTATCTCTTCTTCGTCGGTGACAGCCGCAAAACCAGCCTCGCCTACCGCCGCACCGGTGCATCCGCACCCGATAATCAAATCGACACCTGGTTCCGTCTCCGCGATGAGCCAGCACTTACGCCTGAAGCCATTGTTGCGCTCGCTGAAGCCGCGCACGCACACTACGGCTTCAACGACTTCAAACTCAAAGGCGGAGTGCTCTCCGGTGCAGGCGAAATGCAGGCCATCGAAGCACTCGCCGAACGCTTCCCGCATGCGCGCATCACGCTCGACCCTAACGGCGCGTGGTCGTTACGTGAAGCCATCGCGCTTTGCAGTGGCAAGCACAATATTCTTGCCTATGCCGAAGATCCCTGCGGCGCAGAGCAGGGCTTCTCCGGACGCGAGATCATGGCCGAGTTCCGCAAAGCCACCGGCCTGCCCACTGCCACCAACATGATCGCCACTGACTGGCGTCAGCTCAGCCACGCCATCCAGCTCCACGCCGTCGACATCCCG
>DASZXD010000060.1:0-1883 GCA_035546015.1 Occallatibacter sp. | reverse complement strand
ATGGCAGGAGTCTACGTTTACACGGAGTGGCAGAGCCGCTTGGTTGTGGCTGTGGTACTGGCCGGAGGTATGATTATGGGCCTGTTCGGCAACGCAGTACATCCATGGATAGACGCTATTGCATCTTTGCTGATGTTCGGCTTTGTTGCCAAGTACGTGAAAGATGATTCAGGTTTTTGGCAGGATGACAGCTCGGCAGCCGCCGAATGAAATCTCTGCAAATGCCCGCGCCGGTGTAGTACACACGGTTGAGTAAAGAGAATTCGGGACATCGAAATATCAATAAGCGGCTTGCCTTCATCATGGGTTTCAGTTCATTCTTAACGCTGTCATGAAAGCTATCCAGATTCGCGAGACTGGCGGGCCAGGGGTCCTGGAGCTGGTCGAACTGCCTATTCCGCAGCCGGGGCCGGGACAGGTGCTGATACGCGTCGAGGCCGTGGGCGTCAACTTCATCGAGATCTACTTTCGCAAGGGCACGTATAAGGCTGCACTGCCGTTTACGCCGGGCAGCGAGGCTGCGGGCACGGTAGAAGAACTGGGGCCGGGCGTGACGGGCTTTGCCGCGGGCGACGCGGTGGCATCGACGAGTGTGCTTGGAAGCTACGCCGAGTACGCGCTGGTTCCTGCAGCGCAACTGGTGAAGACGCCGGAAGGGCTGGCTCCGGAGCAGGCTGCGGCGGCGATGCTGCAGGGCATGACGGCGCACTATCTGACCTATTCGACATTTGCACTGAAGAAAGGCGACACGGCGCTGGTGCATGCGGGAGCGGGCGGCGTCGGGCTGCTGCTGACGCAGATGGCGGCGCGGCTGGGCGCACGCGTGATTGCGACCGTTTCAACGCAGGCCAAGGCCGAGCTTGCACGCGAGGCAGGCGCCGATGAGGCGATTCTTTACACCGAGCAGGACTTTGAGGCCGAGGTGAAGCGGATCACAAATGGCAAGGGCGTAGATGTGGTCTACGATTCGGTGGGTAAGACGACATTCGATAAGAGCCTGAACTGCCTGCGGCCTCGCGGGCTGCTGGCGCTGTTTGGCGCATCAAGCGGTCCTGTGCCTCCATTCGATCTGATTCAGCTCAGCGGCAAGGGATCACTGTTTATTACGCGGCCTACATTGTGGCACTACATTGCGACGCGAGCCGAGCTGGAGTGGCGCGCGGGGGATGTGCTGAAGTGGGCCGCGAATGGAGATCTCAAACTGCGGACTGAACATATTTATCCGCTGGCGCAGGCAGCGCAGGCGCAGATCGACCTGGAAGGACGGAAGACTACGGGGAAGATTCTGCTGGAGCCGTGAAGGCAGCTTCCAGCCGCTAGCTTTCAGCTTCCAGCCTTATCTTGCTCAGGCGAACAGATTCAACTTACAACACGATCTCGCGCACCAACACTCACAGCTAGAAGCTAGAAAATATGCCGACTATTTCGATAGCGCCGACGGATCATATTTTTGTGCTGACGGGGGCGGGGATCAGCGCAGAGAGCGGACTGCCTACCTTTCGCGACTCAGATGGGTTGTGGGAGGGATACAGCATCGAGGATGTGTGCACGCCTCAGGCATGGCAGCGCAATCCCGCAGAGGTGTGGGCGTTTTATTCGGCGCGGCGCGCGTCGGGGCAAAAGGCGAAGCCAAATCCCGGTCATATTGCGCTGGCCGAGCTTGAATCGAAGCTGCCGGGGCGGTTCTTTCTATGTACGCAGAATGTGGATGATCTGCACGAGCAGGCGGGCTCAGTGAATTTGCTGCACATGCACGGAGAGCTGGCGAAGTCGCGGTGCGAGCACGACTGCGGCGCGCCGCCAGTGGAGGATCGCAGAGTGTACGCGAGCCTGGCCGAGGTGGGGCACTGCGCGTGCGGAGGGTTGCTGCGGCCGCATATTGT
>DASZXD010000059.1:0-4302 GCA_035546015.1 Occallatibacter sp. | reverse complement strand
GCTCACGACTGCGGCGTGACCAGATGATGCGCAATCGCAAACAACGCCAGTTCCAGACGCGTTGAAACTCCGGTCTTGTCGAAGATGTTCGAAAGATGCCGCTTCACAGTCTCTTCGCTCAGCGAGAACTGCTTGGCGATGTCGCGGTTCGAGCAGCCTTCCACAATACAGCCCACCACCTCAAGCTCGCGCGGCGTCAGTCCATACGTCTTGCGCTGCGGCACCTGCGCCTGCTGCATCAGATCGTGCAAAGCAGATACCAGGTTCACAACACGCTTGCCGCCAATCCAGTAATCGCCTGCATAAACTGTGCGTATGGCTGTCTGCAGATGGCTGGCCAGCGCATCCTTGAGCACAATGCCGCGTGCGCCAATGTGCAGCGCCTCAATGATCTGTTGTGTGGTAATCGTCGACGTAAGCAAAAGAATCTTGGCCGTCGATGTACCGTTGACAATGGCGCGCATGGCCTCCAGGCCGGGCAGACGCGGCATCTGGAGGTCAAGCAGAAGAATGTCGGGCGCAAGCTCGAGCGTCTGAGTAATGGCCTCGTCGCCGTCGGCAGCCTCGCCCACAACTTCAAAGCCTTCAGATTCAGAAAGCATGTTGCGCACGCCAATGCGTACAACCGGATGGTCGTCAGCAAGGATGATTCGAATGTTCTTCTCCATTCGGTAGCTCGCCTCCACGGGCCCGGTCCACGGCGTACAGGATGCTATGGGTCAGGCGGGCAGTTCAGCATCCAGCATACTCTTCAGAGCTTGCGCAGCCAAACGTAAATCCTTGAGTAACATGGCGCTGTTATCTGATTGGTTACCGGCCGGATCGAGCACAGCGCTCTCGATCAGAGCGCCCAGCCGGGCCGCCTGCAGCGCTCCGGCCATAGCGCAACCGCCCTTGATCGCATGCCCAATGCGACGTACCTCAGCCTCATCGCCTCTGGCCATCGCTGCTTCCAGAGCCACCGTCCGCCGATCCAGGTCTACGACAATCGCCTGAAAGATTTCGCGCACAGCTTTTTCCGGCATCAGCAGGCGAAGCTGCGCCAGAATCTCCAGACTGATGACAGGCGCATCGGGTCCCAGAGCCGCCGGCACCATTGGCTTCTTCGTTTGCCCTTCAAGCAGCCTCCGCAACGCTTCCGTATCGAGCGGCTTCAGCAGAAATCCATCTGCTGCAGCCGCCACTGCTTGCGGCGGGTTGCTTCCGCTCACTGTAATAATGCGCGCCCGGCTGCGGCCGCGCAATGCGTCAATCAGGCCGGTTCCGCTCAGTCCCGGCATCTGCGCATCCATCAGGATCACGTCCGGCGTAATGGCTCTGCTGCCGAGCGCCTCCAGCGCGGCCTCGCCGCTGTCCATGGTATGCACCACGTAGCCATCCATCGTGAGCAGCGTTGCAGACACTTCGCGGCTGACGAGATCGTCGTCAATAAGCATCACCGTGAGCTGATCCTGCCGCACGCCTAAACCGACCATAGCTCTAGTGTGCATCTCCCGTGGCCGGGCCGGTGCAAGATTCTTGTGCCCGGTGACCATTTCGTAACCTGCCTGCGAAGAGTCCACCCGGCGTTTTGCTGTCATCCGAGCTGCGAGAAAACCGTCAGTGTGCGGTGCTTCCCGGCAGACCCAGCGACGCTGGCGCAGGCAAATCCTTGCCGTTCTGCCAGTCCCGAATCGCCTGCTGAAACTCGTTGCCGCGGCGCTGCCATCTCTCGATCTCCAGGTCGTAGCGGACAGTCACGTTATTCAGCCAGTAAGGCCGGTTTTCGCTCATCCACACCTGCGAATACTCACCCTTGATCGCAGAATATGCGTCGCGCAGGTCCTGGCAGCGCCCGTTGCCGCTGCTGATCTCATCCAGCAGATTATTGGTGACTGAGCCCTGCGACTTATCGTGCTGCTGGGCCTTCGCCTTTGTGTAGGCCGCCGCCATCTCCGCAGCCAGCTCAAATTTCATGCCGATCAGGTCGAGCCGCCGCGCGCCCAGATCCATGGCCTCGATCGCATCCGGCTCGCGCAGTCCGGGATTCGCCATGCGCGCCTGCGCCAGCAGCACGATAGCTCGCTCCGCATGCAGCCGGATGTCGTTCGCATTGGGCAACAGCTTTGCAGAAACTGCCTGTCCCTCCGTGCTCCACGGATCGACCCAGAAGAGATCGTCGCTGTTCAGGCCGGTCTTGGAGATCGCGATTCCCTCTTCGGCGGCCATCAGCTCTCTCTCAGCGCTGTTGATCTTGCCGCTGGCGTCTAGATGAAGGTCCTGCGCGTAGGCCTCCTGATAGTTGGCGATGGAGCTCTCGCCCGGCTGCCACGCAGCCACCGCGCCAAACAGCACGCCGTACCAGTCCATGTTGAAGAGCCCTTCGCCGTCGTCGTTCCATACTGTCGTGAGCGCTCCAGTGGAGCCCAGCCTTTGCCCATCGCGGATGAAGCCCTGGATATTCCACAAGGCTGTCTTCTCTACCGGGTAGACTTCGCTCCAGTTGGCATCGCCCGGCGCTACCCAGGTCTCCATGCCGGCCTTGGCGAAGGGCTCGATCAGCTTGTCAAAGCCGGTCGAGTCCCAGTAATCCCATGGCACAGCGATCATGTCCTTCGGCAGGCCCGGCACTGCATCCGGATGCGCATCGCCGATATCGCCCCAGAAGAGCAGCCGCCTGTTGAGCGGCGCAAGTGTATCGTGAATCTGCTTGAGGAAGTCGATGTACACCGGTCCGTAGCCCTGCTGCTCAACTCGGTCATGCGTGCGGCCAAGGCCAAGATCAAAGGTCTCATCTGCACCAATATGGATGAAGGGCGAGGGAAACTCCTGCGCGATCTGCGTGAACCAGTCCTTGATGAGCGGCAGCGTTCCGTCCTGCCCAGGGGCGAGCACATGCCCGTGCGGAGTCTCGGCAACGTCCTGATACATGTCGTATTTGAGCACATGGTGCAGATGGCCAAAGGCCTCCTGCTCGGGCAGAATCGTCACGTGATACTGCTGGGCATAGGCGACGAGTTCATGCACCTCAGCCGGCGTGAGCGCGCTGCCCGGAGGCGCCGCCAGCGGATGATCCGGATAGAGCAATGTGTGCTCGAAGTAGGGCGAATAGATGTTGACCTTGAACGAGGCGAAGATGCGAATCTGCTGCTTCTGAAATTCGAGCGACGGAAATGGCCCGCGCGAAAGATCGTCCTGAATGCCGCGGTAGCGCATCGCCGGCCAGTCGCGCACGGTGCCGGTCGGAATTACGTGCGGCGCGCCGGGCAGCGGCAACAGTTGTTTGAAGGTCTGCACACCATAGAAGACCCCTGAGCTCGATGCGCCAACGATGTAGGCTTCGCGCGGATCGACAACGAGGATGTAGCCCTCCGACTGCATTGCCGGATCGAAGTCAAGCTTGCGGCGCGCCAAAAGAGCCTTGCCCTGTGCCGAATCGTTGCGCAGCAGCGTGACCCGATAAGCGGCGGCAACGGCAGCGCGGCCTCCTCCCTCATCTGCAGGCTTCACGAGCTTGAGAGCCTCTTGAAGATCGCGCGCAGCAAACTCGTCCTGCTCGTTGTGCCCCGGCACCGATACAATCACCCGCGACGGCAAATCCACCGTAGCGCCGAAGGTTGCCTCGCGCGGCGCGGGCAGCAAATGTACCTGGGTCTGCGCCAATGCTGCCGGCATGGCCAGTAAGAGTACGACAGCCGCAACGAAAACCGGAATTGTTACGACGAAGGAAGCAAGGGAACGATTCGAATGCCGCATCTCCACGACTTTCAGCTCAAAATAATGAGCGTTTGAATTGAATACGATCATTGTAGACTAGGAATTCATGGTTCCCTGCCATTTTTCAAGGCTCCCAAACCAGGGACTGCAAGTGAGAGGAATTCAACCCGATGACAGAGAACGGCTCCCAGGCCGCAACGCGACGCTATAACGTATTTCTTCTGCTGGTAGCCGGCCTCGGCGGCCTGCTCTACGGCATTGACGTAGGCATTATTGGCGGCGCCTATCCCTATCTCGAAGCCACCTCGGGCTACACGGCCGCGCAACTCTCTGACATTGTGGCCGCGGTGCTGCTCGGCAGCGTCTTCTCCACGCTGTTCGCCGGGTTGCTCTCTGACTGGATGGGCCGCAAGAATCTGATGATCCTCAGCGGCCTGGCCTTTGCTGTCAGCATTCCGGTGATTGCTCTCTCGCATGGTTACGATTCGCTGCTGCTGGGCCGGCTGCTGCAGGGCGTGAGCGCTGGACTGGTTGGCGTGGTCGTTCCGCTCTATCTTGCTGAATGTCTGTCCGCGGCGCATCGCGGCAAAGGCACAGCCATCTTCC
>DASZXD010000058.1:0-4626 GCA_035546015.1 Occallatibacter sp. | reverse complement strand
TTTCATCTACTGGAAGCGGCGTTTCCCTGACAACTGGCTCCTCTTCCTGCTGGTCGTAGCTATCGTATTGCCGCCGGTCTACTTCATCTCCAGTGTTGCCGTATGGTGGTTCGCACCTCCAACACCGCAGCAGCCCCTGTCACAACTGCTCAGGACAGAATGGAAATTTCCCATCGTGGCAACCTGGGTATTCAGCTTGTTTTCGTATCTTTACAGGGCCACACGTGACAGGCTCGAGTGCCGCAACAGAGAACTTGAGAGTTCAGTCAAGCAGGGAGCGGCGCAGCTTGAGTTGCAGCAGCAGGAACTGCAGCGCGCCCGCGAGATCCAGCAATCCCTGTTGCCCAAGGAGATTCCACGGCTCGCCGGGTTTGAAGTCGCAGGCGCATGGCGACCGGCGCGTACCGTCAGCGGAGATTACTTTGACGTAGTCAAGCTCAACGACCACAAGCTCGGCATCTGCATTGCCGACGTTGCAGGCAAAGGTATTTCTGCCGCTCTGCTCATGGCCAACGTGCAGGCCGCTGTGAGAACGCTTGCTGCCGGTGCAGCCAGTCCTGCCGAACTCTGCGATAAGGTGAATAATCTGCTTCATGAAAATGTCGCCGTGGGCAAGTTCGTCACATTTCTTTACGGCGTTCTCGACGGCGAAACGCGCACGCTCGTCTACTGCAACGCAGGACATCTCTTTCCCATCCTCATTTCGCATGGCACGTATCGAATGCTCGATGGCAACGGCGCAGTCCTGGGGGTCTTTCCATCGTGGCACTATGAAAACACAGAGGTGCAACTCGATCCCGGCGATCGCATTCTGTTTTTCACAGATGGAATTACCGAGGCGATGGATTCCTATGAGCGCGAGTTCGGCGAATCGAGTCTCGGAACTCTGGCGCAGGCCTACGCATCCTGTTCCGCATCCGCGCTGAATTCACTACTGCTGGACAAGGTGTCTTCTTTCTGTGGCGCTCACTTCCATGATGACGCAACGCTGCTTGTAATCGCCGCGAAGTAACATAGCGCTGGCTCAGGACTGCTCACTGTGCAGACCTTCCACTTTGGTATTCGCCCGAAGCGCAAGAGCATGCTTCCGGTTTAAGATCTAGCCGCGTCGGAAAACGCCGAGCCACAGTTGCTTGCCAGCAGGTACAGGGTAGATGTTTTCGTGAATCAGTTGCAGCCCGTGCTCCGCAAGCGTGCGCGTCAGCACTGCCGGATCGATAAGCTTGAAGTGTGAGCTCAACTTTCCGATCGAAGCGACGCCGCTGCTTCCCACAACCTGACTTTGCGTACTCGGCAGTTGTACGACCACCGAGAGCGCTCCTTCGTCTGCCATCAGCGCCAGTGCATTGTCCAGACACAATCCCAGGCCCGCGTGCTCAAACACCAGCGCCGCATGCACCAGCTCGACCGGCTCCAGTGTAATAGCCTCCTCTGCAAGATTGACTGCATGAAGCTCCAGCCCGGCGATTTGTGCAAATCGTTCTCGCACCGCTGCGATGTAATGCGGATTCAGGTCCAGACCGACCACGCGATGTGTTGTGTTGTTGTCGATTCGTTCCAGCCCATTGCCGCCCGCCACACCCAGCACCGCAACAGATGCGGGTTTGCGCAACTCCAGCACTCTGCCGAACAGTTCGCTCAGCGCTGTAGCCTGTCCCACCGCGTCCGACTGCATGTGCGCCTCGTAATCGGCCAGCGGAATCTCCCGCCACGGATTCATTGCGTATCTCCTCCCAAACGTCCTACCAGCCGTTTGCGCTCGCCTGCGAGCACCTCGTTTGCGGGTCCCATGGCTGCCTGCCGCCCATCACGCAGCAGCAGTACCTCGGCTTCAATCGCCAGTGCATCGCTCGCATCGTGCGTCGCCATCACCGTTTGCACATGATTTGCTCGCACCCATGCCTGCAGTCGATCCAGCAAACCATCGCTGGCAGCCCCGTCAAGCGCAGAAAAGGGCTCATCGAGCAGCAGCAGCCTTGGCCTGGGAGCCAGCGCTCGTGCCAGTGCTACCCGCTGTGCCTGCCCACCTGACAACTCCGCTGGCCGCAGCGCAGCCAAATCTGTTGCGCCCGCCAGTTCCAGCATCTCATCCACGCGCCGCTCACGTGCCGTACGATCCATCGCAGCCAGCCCGTATGCGACATTTGCCGCCGCGCTCAGGTGAGGGAAGAGCGCCGTATGCTGCGCCACCATGCCGCACTGCCGCTTGCCCGGCGTTACACGCACACGGCTCTCTGTGTCTGTCAAAACCAGGCCATCGAGCGTCATGCGTCCATGCGAGGGCTCATCCAGCCCCGCCAGCAGCCGCAGCAATGTGCTCTTGCCTGAACCCGAAGGCCCGAAGATCACCGTCCACTCGGACGTGAATATGCACTCCACCATCAGGTGAAAGCCGCCGCGCCGCGCGTCGAGCTTGAGTTCAACCACGGCCGCCTCCGCGCTGTCTGCTTGTGGAGTAGACAGCAGCCAGTGCTACTGCGCACATCGCCAGCAGAATCGCAGCCGTTCGTTCCGCCGCTGCGTAGTCGAAGTTCTCCACCTGGTTGTAGAGCAGAATCGAGAGCGTCCGCGTTGAGCCCGGAATATCGCCGCCCAGCATCAGCACCACGCCGAACTCGCCCACCGTATGCAGAAAACTCAACACCGCTGCCGTAATCAGCGAACGCCGTGCCAGCGGCACCAGCAGCGTGCCCACCACCCGCGCTGGACTCGCGCCCAAAAGCCGCGCTGCATCGACAAGCGAAGATGGCACCGCCGCAAACCCCGCCACCAGCGGCTGCACTGCAAAGGGCAGGCTGTAGATCACCGAGCCGACCACGAGCCCATCAAATGAAAACGCCAGCGGATGCCCGAGCACCGCTGCGATTCCACGTCCAAAGGCCGTGCGTGGTCCCAACAGCACCAGCAGAAAAAATCCGAGAACGGTAGGCGGCAGCACCAGCGGCAGAGTTGCAAGCGCCTCCAATGCAGCTAGCCATCGTCCACGTCCCAGTACCAGCAGCGCAGCCAGTGGCACTGCCACCGCCAGCAGAATCGCCGTGGTCACCGTCGCCAGCCGCAGAGTGAGAGTGAACGCCTGCCAGTCCATCGTGCTCTTACTTCACCGGAGTGAGCCCGCTCAGGGCAAGCTGGGCCTGCACTTTGGACGAAAGCAGAAAGTCGAGCAGCTCCTGCGCCTCGGCGTGCCGGTTCGAAGCCTTCACAATCACCGCGCCCTGCTCGATCGGCGGATACAGAGTGCGAGGCATTACAAAGTATCGCCCACTGGCCGCAAGCCGCGGCGTCTTCGCCGACGTAAGCGAAATCAGTCCCGCATCCGCGTTGCCTGAGTCCACAAACTGAGCGGCCTGCGCAATGTTTTCTGCTGTCACCAGCTTTGGTTTCAGCGTGTCATAGAGCTTCAGGCTGGTCAGCGCGGCTATAGCGGCCCGCCCATACGGTGCCCGATCGGGATTGGCAATCGCCAGCCGCTTTAAATTAGTATCGCTCAGCAGCGCGAGTGATGGAGGCGGCAGATGCGAGTCCTTGCGCTCCCACAAAACCAGTGTGCCTTTTGCATAGACGATGGGCGTCGTCGAACCCTCCACATCCGCTACGCCCGCATCCATCAGCCGCTTCGGGAAGCTCAGGTCGGCAGAGAGAAACAGGTCGAACGGCGCGCCGTTGAGAACTTGCGTCGTCAGCACGGCCGATGCCTGATACGTCGCTTCCACCTCAGTGCCGGTTTGCTTTTCATATTCGGCAAGAATCGGCGGCAGCACGGGCTCAAGGTCGGCCGCGGCAGCCACGCGCAGCGCTGCTGGCTGAGCGCAGATTGGTCCCGTTAGCAAAATCATCAGAAGGATCGGAAAAAATCTATGGAGCATCGGTCTGAGCGGCATCTTCATCCACAGCAAAAAGTCGCCATACACTGGTAGGCTAACACTAAGGTATGAACGACAATCTGCACCAGTTACGTTGTTTCGGATGCGGGAATCGGATCGCTGGCGTTGACGCGCAGCCCGACTTCCGCTGCTCCGTTTGCGGAGACCTCTTTGAAGTCGAATATCCAGGCTGGACCCAGCGCCGTGGCCCCGACCGTCCCAATCCAGGCGCCCTCAAGTGGCTCTGGCGCGAGCGCCGCATGTCCGGCGAGGCGCTCGATCAGTCCGGCGTCTGGCGCTTCCGCGAGCTGTTGCCCATCCTCAACAGCTTCGGCAATGCTGTCACGCTCCGCGAAGGTAATACACCCCTCTATCATCTTCCGCGCGCAGCAAAGACGCTTGGCATCGACCAGCTTTACGCCAAGCACCAGGGCATGAACCCCACCTCGAGCTTCAAAGACACCGGCATGACCGCCGCATTGAGCGTTGCCAAGGAGCGCGGCTTCGAGTGGGTCGCCTGCGCCTCTACGGGCAACACATCCGCCGCCATGGCCGCCTACGCTGCGCGCGCGGGCCTGCACAGTCTTGTGCTTATCCCTGAGGGCAAAATCGCCTGGGGCAAGCTCTCGCAGGCTATGGACTACGGTGCGGTCACCTGCCAGCTCAAAACCGACTTCGATGGGTGCCTGAAGGTGCTCACTGAGATCGTTCGAACCGCGCCCATTTACCTGCTCAACTCGGTCAATCCTTATCGGCTGGAAGG
>DASZXD010000057.1:0-48483 GCA_035546015.1 Occallatibacter sp. | reverse complement strand
CGCCGCGCGGACTATGTTGAGGTGCAGCAGATTCTGGCGCACGATCTGCCGGCATTCAATCTTTGGTATCTCGATACGGTCGTAGTTCATAACAAGAAGTTAACTAACGTGATTCCCTCGGCGACGGGAAGATATACGTTTCTTGAGACGGCGGAATTAGAGCCATAGCCGGCTCAATTGCAGGTCTGCCACATACACGACGTTCATTCCAGGCAGCGGCCTTCAGGCAGGCTTAAGGTTCGCCTCCATTCGTTGGATGCTTCTTTACACAATGTTACAAAACTGATGGTAGATCGATAGTTATACTCGCTATTCTCTTAGTGGCCCTACCAATTTCGGGGCCATATCTTTTTCACTGCGGCTCAACCTTTTCGCCTACTGGTTCGTCTACAGAACAGAGACACTCTTCAGGCGAGATGCGAGCGCGCAGACCGCTCCGGGGAATCGAAATGACGATGAGAAAAAAGTCAGCGCGCGCGGCGCATCAGATGTTCGTGATTGGATTCGCGGTGGCGTTATTTGTGGCCGCGCCACTGTTGCATGCACAAGCCGCATCACGGCTGCTGGGCACCGTGACGGCCATCAACGGTGATTTGCTGACGGTGAAGCCCGCGCAGAGCGACGCGCAGCAGGTTCAGGTGCCCTCAACGGCGCAACTCAAGCGGGTTGAGCCGGGCCAGACCAGCCTGAGTTCGGCGGTCGATATGCAGTTCAGCGAACTGGCGGTGGGCGACCGGGTTCTGGTGAATCTGGATCCGAATGCGACAGGCTCCACGCCGCAGGCGCTGCGCGTGATCGCCATCAAGGCAGAGGACGTAGCGAAAAGGCAGCAGGCGGAGACTGAGGCCTGGCAGCATGGCGTGGGCGGACTGGTGAAGAGCGTAGATGCATCGAGCGGCGCGATTGTGCTGGCTACCGGAGCCGGTCCTACTCTCAAGGTGATCACGGTTCATACGACACCCAAGACCGTGCTGGAGCGGTATGCGCCGGCGTCAGAGAGCTTTACCGATGCCAAGCCGGCACCTATTTCGGCTATCCAGCCGGGCGACCAGCTGCGCGCACGCGGAACCAAGAACGAGGAAGGAACCGAGATTACCGCGGATGCGGTGGTTTCAGGCAGCTTCAGGAATATCTCAGGAACGATCCAGTCGATTGATGCTGCGAGCTCCACTCTATCAGTGAAAGACCTGCTGACCAAAAAGCCGGTGACGGTGCATATTACACCGCAGGTGCAGATGCGCCGGCTGCCAGAACGCATGGCGCAGATGCTTGCAGCCCGGCTCAAGGGAATGGCCGCAGGCGGACCCAACGGCGGCGGGCGTTCACCACAGGGTGAAGGCGGGCCGGGCGGCGGACCGGGTGGGCCTGGAGGTCAAGGTGGGCCAGGCGGACCCGGCGGAACGCGTGGAAATGGCGATATGCAGCAGCTTTTGAGCCGCGCACCTGCGATTCAACTTTCCGATCTGCAAAAGGGCGAAGCGGTGATGTTGGTTTCCACACAAGGGACATCAGAAGTAACGGCGATCACGCTGCTGGCTGGAGTGGAGCCGCTGCTTGAGGCACCGGCCAGCCAGGATCTGCTCTCGAACTGGAGCATGGGCTCAGGCGGAGCCGAGGAAGCCGCTCAGTAGAGCAATTTCCCGGTTCGTGCGGCATTTGGATGCCACGGAATGCTGTTAAACGCTGCTGGAGCGTAGCTGCTGTGCTGCGCGATCCGTACGAAAATTGCCGCGTGCATAACTAATTGAGTTTTGGAAGAAACGAGGGAGCTGTGTATTTACGTTTGCACTACTCAAAATATTTTGTTCTTGCTTTGGCGTTGAGCTGTGTATCGATACTGTCCGCATACGGCCAGGATGCGGCTGCACCGGTGGCCACCGGTACGCTACATGGACACATTAGTGACCCCAGCGGCGCACTCATTCCCGGCACACAGATCACTGTAACCACTACAAAAGGCGCATCGGCGGGCAGTGCAACTGCGGATGCAGCCGGCGCCTATCAGGTGCATGGCCTGCCTGCGGGAAGCTATGTGATTGAGGCTTCGTATGCGGGCTTTGCGCCGTTTGTTTCTACTCCCATTACACTCACTGCGGGCCAGATCAAGAATGTCGATATCAAGATGGCCATCGAAGCCGAGCAGCAGCAGGTGGTGGTGACCGACGAGGGTGCGCCGCAGGTAAGCGTGGAAGCAGGCGAGAACGCCAGCTCTATTGTGCTCAAGGACAAAGATCTCGATGCGCTCTCGGACGATCCCGACGAGCTTTCAAATGAATTGACTGCCCTGGCAGGCCCCTCTTCCGGCCCCAACGGCGGACAAATCTATATTGACGGCTTTACCGGCGGACAACTGCCGCCCAAGTCGGCGATCCGCGAGATTCGCATTAACCAGAATCCGTTTTCAGCAGAGTTTGACAGGCTCGGCTACGGGCGCATTGAGATTCTCACCAAGCCGGGAACCGACAAGCTGCACGGCCGCTTCTTTGGCATGGGCAACGACAACTCATTCAACACCGGCAACCCATTCACCAAGACGATTCCGCCGTATCACAGCTTCATGCTCAACGGCACGCTGAGCGGATCGCTCTCAAAGACTGCATCGTTCTTCTTCAGCGTGGAGCAGCGCAACAATCAGGATGCGAGCATTTACACGGCAAGCACGGCGGTGCTCGATCCGACCACGAATACTTATGTTCCGGGTACTATCTCGGGCGGGCTTTTCGCACCGGCCACGCATACCGAGATATCGCCGCGTGTGGATTTGCAGCTTGGGCAAAAGAACACGCTCACGCTTCGCTATCAGTTTTTCCGGAACAATACGAGCGGATCGATTGGCAACACTTCCCTGCCCTCGCAGAACTCGACGTCCAATGTGATTGAGCACACGATACAGCTTAGCGATTCGCAGATCATCAACGATCGCATCGTGAACGAGACACGCTTCGAATGGCGGCGCGGATCCGGCTCCAGAACACCCGTGAGCGCCGATCCTACCTATGGCGCGCCCGGTTACTTTTCAGCGGGAGGCAACGGAGGACAGACATCGCGCAGCCACACCGACCATCTGGAATTGCAGAACATCACCACCATGACGGCCGGTACTCATGCCATCAAATTTGGCGTGTGGATGCGCGACAACCGCGAGGCAATCACAACCAATTCAAACTTCAACGGTTCTTTCAGTTTCTCAACCGTCCAGCCGTATATCGACACGCTGAATGGTCTCGCCGCGGGTAAGACGATTGCGGAAATTGCCGCAAGCTGCACCGACACGACAAATGGCTGCACACCCAACAGGCTTACTTATACAACGGGTCCCACATCGTTCAGGAGCAACGTCTTCGACGGCGCTCTGTTTTTCCAGGACGACTGGAAGTTCAATCCAAACCTGACGCTCTCGGGCGGCCTGCGCTGGGAGACGCAGAACCATACTGCCGACCATAGCGACTGGGGACCGCGCGTCGCTTTTGCTTACGCGCTGGACGGCCACAAGACGCACAAGACGAAGACCGTGCTGCGCGGCGGCTTTGGATTCTTTTATGACCGGTTCGGGTATGACGACCTGATGAGCCTGGAGCAGTATAACGGCACGGCCAATGCACAGCAGCAGACGGTCATTACCAACCCGACCTGCTTCACCGCCACTGCGCCCGCGGATCCGGCACAGTACTTCTCGACACAGTGCGGCGCGGGCAATGCGGTAGCGCCGCAGATCAACGTCATCACACCGAGCTATCACGCACCCTACACGGAGCAGTTCGGCGCGAGCCTCGAAAGACAACTGTCGCGCGCCGCGACGCTTACCTTCACTTATCTGCATTCTTTTGGCGTACATCAGCTCGTGGTTCGCGACTCGAATGCCTACCTGCCCGGAACCTTCCAGTTCGGCAGCGACACGCTGACTGGGACGAGGCCCAATCCTAATCTCGGCATTGTGGATCAGTACTTTCCCCAGGCCGTCTTCAAGCAGAACCAGATCATCCTCAATCTGCGCGCGCAGCTCTCGCAGCGGTTCAGCATGATGGGCTTCTATAACTGGACGGGGGCAAACTCCAACGGCGGTGACGGCTCGAATCCTACGAACTCCTACAATCTGAACCAGGATTACGGACGGGCCAGCTTTGTGCGGCCGCAGATGCTCTTTCTGATGGGCAATTACAGCGGCCCCTGGGGAATGACTTTCAATCCCTTCCTCGTAGCGCAGGCAGGCAGACCGTACAGCGCCACAACAAACAACGATCTGTCGGGCGACAACTTCTTTAACAATCGTCCGTCGCTTGCAGATGCGTCCGCCTGCACCGCAGACCTGACCACGGGCTCAGCCTCGCAATATGCGCAGTCGTCGATTGGATGCCTTAACACGATTCCCGGCCCCAATGAGACGCTGTTGGCACCGAATACTCTCACGGGCCCCTCAACCATCGCGGTGAATCTGCGGGTAAGCCGGTCGTGGGGCATCGGACCCAAGGTTGAATCGAGCGGTGGCCCGCAGCCCGGAGGAGGCGGCCCACGCGGCGGTGGCGGCGGAGGCCGGGGCGGCGGTGGGCGAGGGTTTGGCGGCTTCGGCGGTCCCTTTGGCGGAGGAGGCGGCGGCATGCGCGGCGGCATGATGAACACGGGCCGCAAGTATTCGCTCACGTTCAGCGCCCAGGCTCTGAATGTATTTAACGACATCAACCTTGGCACGCCTTCGGGCACGGTTGCACCGACATACGACAAAGAGACCGGCATTACCAGCGCTGGAAGCCGCTTCCGTGTGTCCAATCACCTGGCCAGCGGCATGTTCGCTTCGCCTTCGGGATCGGCGGCGCGGCGAATCTTCTTCCAGGCAGCATTCACGTTCTGATTTGTTGAGTCAGTCTGCAGACAATGAAAGGCCGGGGCGATGCGCTCCGGCCTTTTGCGATTATGACGGCTGCCTGAACAACTTCCAGTAAAGGGACTCCCATTGGAGTACACACGTATCGATAGAGAAGCGTGCTGCAATGTGTTCGCGGGCGGCATGCCCCTGCACTTCGCGCTCAGCGAATGATGTACGCATGAGAGCAAGCATGACTTCAGCCAGCTTTTCGGCGTTCCGGGCCGGAACAATATTGCCCGCATCGCCGACCAGTTCGCGTACTCCGCCCACGTCTGTGGCAACCACCGGCTTTTGCATCGCCATGGCCTCGCCCAGCGCAAGCGGCATTCCTTCCCACGCCGAGCTCATAACGAATGCATCGGCGGCGTCGAGCAAGGCGGGAATATCGCGGCGAAGGCCGAGCCATTGCACAGAGCCTGCAAGATTGAGCTGTCTTGCGAGAGCATGAAGCGCTGCAGTGTCTTCGCTGCTTCCCTCACCCGCTATCCAGAGCTGAACGGCGTTCACCGGCTTGCGGATTTGGGCGTGGACCTGGGCGAAGGCGCGCAGCAGATTGAGATAATCCTTTGCCGGCGCCAGACGCCCGATGGCAAGCCAGATGAAATCTGAACCGGCGTTGAGCACCTCGCGCAGCTGCTCGCGATGTGCAGCATCCGGCGTGAATGTGGCGAGATCAATGGCATTGGGAATTGCAGAACATTTGGCGGCCGGCACGGCACGGCATGCTATGAATCGACCGGCAACGGCCTGACTCACGGCAATGGTGCGGGTGCTGAGCGAATCTGTCGCGCGGTAGAGCAGCATGCGCAGCTGGCTGCCTTCATAGATGTTGTGGATGGTGGAGATGACGATCGTTTTGCGAAGGGCGACTTTGAGAAGACGGGCGAAGATGTTCGCGTGATAACTGTGGCTATGGACGATGTGCGGGCCGATATCGCGCAGATAGCGGCGGGCACGGAGAAATGCGGGAAGATAGCTGAATGGATTTCTGCTGAGGCCGAGCCGAAAGACCGGGAGCGATGTTGGCCACTCCTCCGGTAACCTGGGCATCAGCGTAAAGACGGCAACACCGTGACCACGCTCGCGCATGCGTTCGGCGAGGTTGAGGGCCTGCCGCTCGGCTCCGCCGATGCCGAGCGATGTGAGCACGTAAACGATGCGCATGGATGCCTGTGTGCATCATAGCGTGACGGTCAGGCTTTGCTGCCGGGCGCAAACTTGCGCACAAGGATCGTGTCCACTGAAGCCCAGCCCGGTCCAAGAATGAGAATGAGCAGCGCCGCAAACCAGTAGGTGTAGGGCGTGGCGTTGTAAAAATCGCTGGGGTTGGACAGGACGTGAAAGAAGTTGGTGCGGTCGTCAGGCACGCTCAGGTAAGCCATGGTCATATTGACGAAGAGAATGAGCGAGGTCAGACGCGAGGCAATGCCACAGAAGAAGAGTGCACCGCCAAAGAGTTCGACAGAGCCGACGAGAAATGCCGTAGCGCCCGGAGCGGGAAGATTGAGCGACATGAAGAACTCGGTTACGCGGCTGAGATGCGTGAGCTTGCCGTAACCGTCCTGCATGAACTGAAAGCCCCAGTAGAGACGGATGGCGAGCAGCAGCGGACACTTGAGGTAGTTGAAGAGCTGAGAAGCTCGTATGCAGGTCGCGATAAACTTGGACATCGTAGTTCCTTTCTTGCAAGGCGGCGCAGCGCTCTATTTTGTGGCTCTGAACGATCAGGCGATACGGAATCCCTTGAAGACAGTTACGGGAGAGCCTTCGGCCAGAAATGCCGACTCAGGCGGACGCAATAGTACCTGTGCAAATCCACTTCCATAAAATCTGGCTGCGTTGCCGTCGAACCCGGCTCTCTTTGCTTCACGCACTCGCCACTGCGGATGCTGAACCTCATACTCAAGAGATCCGCCGTTTCGCTGTGACGTGTATCCCCAGTAGTGCTCGGTAATGAATTGGGCCAGCGAGTTTTCTTCCGGAATAAAGCTGTCTGCGTGTGTCTCAATCCATGTTGCGCAGCGACTGGCACCTGAACCCCATACATACTCGGCTCGTACCGCGGCGTCCACTGTACCGGTTTCAATCCGATGCGACATCGGCACGCACGAGTAGTTCTCTCCAAAAGCGAGCCGCGCCAGCGCAGCAACTGCAAACCTGGGAACAAGCTCGCGAATAAAAACCACGCCGCGCCGTGTCCCGCGCTTGACATAGAAGCGCAGATTGACCTCCTCAAAAGAACGGTGCAATGGGATCGAGATTTGCATAACACGCGTGCGGTTGAACTCAAAGGCTACCAGACTCACATAAGTATGCCCAGCGAAAGAATCCAGCTCAGTGCCTGCCGGCACATAGGGTTCAAGCAATGATGGATCGACAGCATAATTGAGCATGAGCAGGTTTTTCCACTCAGCGGTCAGAAACCTGCCTTGCTGCTGCATGCGTCTTCAGTTCCCTCTTGAGTTCAATTATCCGGAGCGCAGAGCCAGCCCAACTGCGACCACTCGCTGAACCAGCTTTGCACGCGCAGTACGCGGCGTTCCTCGGGAATGCGCGATTGAGCAAAACCGGCTTCGATGGCAGCGGCAAGCGGTTTGCCGGCGCGAATGGCGCTCAGCGTCACGAACTCCTCAGGCTGCAGGCGGCGATAGTAGACCGAGAGATCGATGCGATGCGCGGCAAGCCAGATTTCGCGGCGGCGCAGTCCAGGCAGCTTTACCGGAGCGGCGTCTGCGTCTTCGTGACCGATTCCAGCCTCGCTGGTCTGGCGTTTTTCACGCTTATGCAGCGAGAGAACCAGGTTGTCCGCAGGATAGTTGAGCGCCAGGAGCCGCAGATGCGGTTGCAGGGCAAGCTGCGAGTCAGCACCGAGTGCGGCGATCTGGGGCAGGGTGAGCGGGGTTCGATCAGCCGAGTCGAAAGCCTCTACGAAGGCCCATTCGATGCGCGCCACATCCACAGCAAGCGCATGACGACGGCCCGCGAACTCAGGATGCGCGCCGAGCCAGTCCACGAGCTTCGAGCCAAGGTTGCGCAGAGTGAAAGAGCGGCTGGGATGCTGGGTGAGATAAGCAATCGAAAGCGCGTCGAATTTCGTGCTGCCAATCACTGCGCGCAGTCCGGGGAAGTCCTCAGCCAATGCACCGAGTATGCGATACCAGTATTGCCGGTTGTAGATTTCGAGGCGCTCAAAGGCATTCAGCCGGCTGTTGGGAGCAATAAACGACGCGGCGACCTCTTTCATGGGGCGGCCGTCTGCTGCATGCTCGCGCATGTTTTCGTTGGCTGTGAGCGGCTGCATGACCGCGGCGGCCACCTCGCGCTGAATTGCTTCGAGATTCATGGCGCCACCTCGGCGAGTTCAAGTGTTTGCACATGCAGGTAGCGGTTGGCCTTGAGGGCCTCCGCGTGCACTTCATCGAAGCTGGGGATGTGATCGTCCCATTCGAGCAGCGTGGGCGTAGGCCCGCAGCGCTCAATAGCCCGCGCATACAGCTCCCACACCGGATCGATCACCGGATGGTCGTGGGTGTCGAGGATGTACTTTTCGTATTTCGAATGACCGGCGATGTGAATCTGCGCCACGCGGTGCGCGGGCACGGCATTCACGTAATCGTGGGGATTGAACTCGTGGTTCATGGCCGAGACGTAGATGTTATTCACGTCGAGCAGAATGCCGCAGTCGGCTCGCTCGACCACCTCGGTCAGGAACTCCCACTCGGTCATCTCTGAGGCGGTGAACGCCGCATAGGAGCTGACATTTTCAACCGCAACCGGGATTTCGAGATAGTCCTGCACCATGCGGACACGCTCGACGGTACGGTGAACGGCCTCCCATGTGTACGGCAGCGGAAGCAGATCGTGGGTATATGTGCCGTCGACCGAACCCCAGCAGAGATGGTCGCTGAGCCACGGCGTTTTGGTACGGCGCACAAGCTGCTTCAAGCGGCGCAGATGCTCGGGATCAGGCGCGGTGACGGAGCCAAAGTACATGGAGACGCCATGCTGCACGACGCGGTACTGCTCGAGGATGCGGTCGAGCATAGCTAGAGGGCGGCCCGCGTCAATCATGTAGTTTTCCGAGATGATCTCGAACCAGTCGACGACCGGCTTGCGCGAAAAGATGTGCTCGTAGTGCGGAATGCGCAGGCCGATTCCGACACCGTGATTTTGAAACGCATTGAAACGATTGCCGGGCATAAGTCAGGAATGAAAGCGCGGAATTATGTGACGAACTGTGCAGTTTGAGTGACGAATGGCGACGCGAGAGGAAGAGTGGGACCGGCGAAAGCAGCATTACGGCCTTGCGCCGATCCCGCTGGTTGATTAAGCGAAGAATGCCTTGGGCATCTTGGAGCCGTCAGTTGCGCAGCCACCCTTGCCCTTGCAGCTGTTCTTGCCCTTGCAACCGTTGTCGCTGGACTTGCAGCCGCCCTGTCCCTTGCAATCGTTCTTGCCTTTACAGGAGTGCTTGTCATCCAAGGCATTGGCACCCGTGTAGCGGAGGCCGGCCTTAACGACCTTGGCGCCGTTGGCCTGCACCGTGTTCTGGGCGTGGGCAGCGATTGTGGTTCCGCCGGCCAGACCGGCGAGAGCAGCGGTGAGCAGCATTGCATTGAATTGGTTCTTCATGATTCTTTGACCTCGCTGGGGGGTTGGGCGGAGAGCATCCGCGGTTATGGCCTGGAGGAGGGTTGCAGGAACCGTCCTCCGCTGCAATCTGGTACGCACCTTAGGATTGGCACGTTGCCAGAAAGGTTACAAGGAAAATGAGACGAATGGCCACTGAATCTTTTGAGCCTGCGTCTCAATGAAAGTACGTGGGCAACCGGGAATTGGATTGGCTGCACCTCCCCGGCTGCGATACCCTGTCTCTGCGTGGTTGGATGCCCGGAGTAAGCGGAGGAGCCACTTGGAAAATGTTAAAGGTATACGTGCGCTCTCGCTTGCCTCTGTTGCAGTGGCGCTGCTGCAGAACCTCTGCCTGGCGGTGCTCACCCTAAACGGCTTGCGGGTAGGGATTGGACTGGCCGCTCTGACTGCGGGCACCATCTGGGAGCCGGTGCGAGTCCTGCACCGGGATGCGATCCGCATTCCTATGCTTATTTTTGCCGTAGCTGGCGCGGTGGTGAATCTTGCCGTGCTGGCATGGATATGGCATCTACGTAATCGGCCTGAGGCAGAGTGGCGCCGCCGCGAACCAAGCAAAAAGCAGCGCCGCTCGGAGAGGCTGCAGGTTGCCATGGCCGTGCTTACACTGGTCCTGGTAGGTGCGGAAACCTGGACTCACTCCATTCTTCATCCCCATCACAAACAGGCCACTGCACCAGCTGCGGCACTTTCTGTCAAGCCGCCCGTCTCTTAAAACATTTCTCCTTTGGATATGGCTCATGCTGCATCGTGCAGCGTAGCAATTTGTTGAGGTAATTGCCGCTGAAGGCAATCGTCTTCGCGACACGGTGGCAGAAGCAAGATTCAGGAGCCGGCATCAACTCTGTCAGGCTGTGCCTGGCTTGCTTACAATGCTCTCGCTCTTTGTTTCAGGCTCACTTCCTTGCGTCCAGGTATTGTCCAGGCATGCCTATGAATCGAACGTTCCTGCGGATATTTACCTTGCTGCTGATGAGCGGTGTGGCGTGTGCACCGCTGTTTGCCGATCAGACGGCGGGCCAGACGGCGCAGTCCAGTACACCGGCACAGGCGCCTGTCACCGTTGACGGCAAAACCATTTTCACGGTGCAAGGGGTTCTGTCGTTCCCGCCGGCGGCCAGAGCAGACGCCATCGCCAGTCGCATCAAGGATCTTTCCAAAGATGTTTCGGCCAGTTCGAAACCGGTCACAGTCTCGGATGCCGAAGGTACTTCCGACATTGTGGCCGGCGATCTGGTAGTGATGAGCGTGACCGATCAGGATGCACGCGCTGCCGGCACCACACGGCAGAAGCTCGCGCAGGAGTATGCAGACCGGATCACCGCCGCGCTCAAGGCTGATCGCAGCACTTACAGCGTCAAAAGCCTGCTGCTGGGCGGCGCATATGCTTTGCTGGCCACCGCTGCTCTTTTCTTCCTGTTCCGGCTGGTCGGCATCGTCTTCCGGCAGTTGTATCGCAAGCTCGATTCATGGCGTGGAACAGTGATTCGCTCACTGCGCATCCAGCGCTTTGAATTGCTGCCCGCCGACCGCATCACAGACTTTGCAATTGAGATCGCACGGCTGCTCCGTTTTGCCGTCGTCCTCGTCGCGCTTTACTTCTATGCGTCGCTGGTTCTCGGCTTCTTTCCCTGGACGCGGGGCTATGCACACGTCCTGCTCGTCTACGTGCTCTCCCCGCTACGGCTGGTGGGCAGTGCAATTGCGGCTTACATGCCCAACGTCTTTTTCATCGCCGTGATCGTTTTCATCGCGTTTTATGTGGTGAAATTTACCCGCATCATCTTCACCGAAATCGCCAAAGGCACCATCACCGTCCCCGATTTTTACCCGGAATGGGCACAGCCTACCTACAAAATTGTCCGTGTTCTCATCCTCGCGCTCACTGCGGTCGTGATCTTCCCTTACCTGCCCTGGGCCCAATCGCCTGCTTTCCGCGGCATATCCATCTTTCTGGGGGTTCTGCTTTCTCTCGGCTCAACATCGGCCGTGGCCAATATTGTGGCAGGCGTCATTCTCACCTATATGCGCGCGTTCAAGATTGGCGACCGCGTGCAGATAGCAGACACGACGGGCGATGTAATCGAAAAGACTCTGCTGGTGACGCGCGTGCGTACCATCAAGAATGTCGACGTGACTATCGCCAACGCCATGGTGCTGAGCAGCCACATCATCAACTTCAGTGCCTCGGCTCTGAAAGAGGGACTGATTCTGCACACTTCCGTGACCATCGGCTACGATGCGCCCTGGAGAACCGTGCATCAGCTTCTCGTCGACGCGGCGCTCTCCTGCGAAAATATCCTGCACGATCCCAAACCGTTTGTGCTGCAAACGGCTCTCGACGATTTTTACGTGCACTACGAGATCAATGCCTTCACAGATCAGCCGAACCTGATGGCCGGAACTTACTCCGAGTTGCATGAAAAGATTCAGGACAAATTCAACGAAGCCGGCGTCGAGATCATGTCTTCGCATTATGCCAACGTGCGCGACGGCAACAAAACCACGGTTCCAGACCAGTACCTGCCCAGCGGATACACTCCACCTTCCTTTCATCTGGGCCTCGACGCACTGACGCAGCGCTTCAAAGGTCCATTGAAGCCGGAAGAATGAGCTTCTGCCGCCACCTCGAATCTCACGCGCGGCACGTCAGAGATGAATCCATCCCTTCAGAATCAGCGTGAGCGATGTGGATGCCACGACAATCCATAAAAGTATGCCCTGCAACAATGGGCGCACGCCCACCTGCCGGAGTGTCTTTGTAGAGAGCCCGGTGCCGATGAGATAGAGCGTCACGGTCAGGCCGAGAATGCCGAGATGTTTGAGAGTCGCGTATTCCGGACGAAAGAGAGCGGCATAGGTGTTGGCAACTGCGGCCAGGCAGAATAGCAGAATGAACCACGGCCACTGAATGCGCGCCTTGCTCTTGCGGACAACCGCAGTCCCCACAGAGAGCGGAACGATCCACAGCGCGCGCGCCAGCTTGACGGTTGTTCCTATAGCCAGCGCGAGCGCGCCAAACTTAGCCGTGGCGCCTACAACAGAGCTCGTGTCATGGATGGCCAGCGCAGACCACAAACCGAACTGGGATTGTGACATGTGCAGTGCTGTGCCAATGAGTGGAAAGATGAGCAGCGCGACCGAATTGAGGATGAAGACTGTGCCAAGCGAGACGGCAATTTCTTCTTCGTCAGGATTGGTGATGGGTGAGATTGCCGCAATGGCGCTTCCGCCGCAGATTGCCGTTCCTGCAGAGATGAGGAAAGACGTTCCTTTTTTCACCTGCAGCAGCCTGCCCAATGTCCAGCCGAGCAGCAAAGCCAGAGTGATGCTGGCGGCCGTGTAAGCAAAGCCTGACCGGCCCACCTGAATGACCTGGTGCAGGTCCATGCCAAAGCCCAGGCCCACAACGGAGGCCTGCAGCAGGAATTTCGACAGCCGCCGGGACTCGACGTGGTATGGATGCACAAAGGAAAAGCCGTATACGAGCCCGGCCGCGAGCGCCACAGGCGGCGAAAGCAGGCCGCTCGCGGCAAGGATCAGTCCGATGAAGAAGATATTCTTTGACACGCTCCCAGTGTGGAGCGGTTTTCAGTGCGCGTCCAAGCAGAAGGAGTGATGAGGCATGAGTTTCTCTTATCGGCCTTTTCTTGCGACCACCATGCCGTGTGAGATGGAGTGCGCCAGCAGAAAGCGATGAAACTCCGCAGCAGGCCCCTGAGGTTCAGCGCCTTTCAGAGTCGCCACCAGAAAATCGCGGCGGATGCACAAGCCCGCTACCTGCACCATCCTGAAGCTGCGGCCGAGGCGTGCATCTTTTGCTATGGCCCAGTGCGAGATAAAGCCCGCGCCAAAGCCTGCCTCGACCGAGGATTTGATGGCTTCGGTAGAGTCGAGTTCCATCAGTATGTGAAGCTGTTTTTGCCGGATGCCGCACCGTTCCAGCGCCAGCTCCAAGATGCGCCGCGTTCCAGAGCCGCGCTCGCGCATGAGCAGCGGAGCGGAGGCGATTTCGGCGACAGTCACCGAACCGCGCTCTGCCCACTCATGCGAGGCAGGAACGATCAGCACAAGTTCGTCTTCAAGAAGTTTCTCGGTCTTTACGTCTCGATTGCGCGGCGGGCCTTCAATCAAACCCAGCGTAATCCTCTGCTCCACAACCGCATCCACAATTTTTTCGGTGTTGCCACTGATGAGCGTAGGCATGGTACGCGGATGCGCGGCACAAAATTCTCCGAGAAGCCGCGGCAGCACATATTGTGCGATGGTCGTGGATGCGCCAAGTGTCAGTGCGCCGGCATGCTCGCCGCTGAGTGCTGCGATCCTGTGCTCAGCCTGTGCGAGCAGATCGCTCGACCGCCGTGCGCAGTCGAGAAGTATTTTGCCTGCACCGGTCAGCGCGACCTGCGTGCCCGAGCGGTCAAAGAGCTGCACACCCAGGTCTTCTTCAAGCGCTTTGATCTGCAGGCTCACCGCGGGCTGCGTAAGGTAGAGTTCTTCCGCAGCTTTTCTAAAGCTTGATTGTTCAGCAACGGTGCGAAAAACCACCAGCCGAAAGTTGTCGAGACGCGCCATCTCTTCAATTAAACCATTGAGCCGAAGACGCCACACAGAAAGTCGATCACTGTTTACGAGTCGGTCGGCCACATAGTGCAGGCTCTGGGCAGCGCCCGGGCTCTCTACTCTCAGCCGGGCGGGGTTAGGCAGCCACGAAGATTTCGGCCGAGCCTACCGCATACGGAGTGACCGGGCGCCAGCTGCTCGCCAGGCTGCGAAACTGCAAGGAGAGGTTCAGCGGAGCTGTGAGGATGGGTTCTTAGCGACCTGTCCTAAAGTGCTCTGCAGGCGTGCAAGATGGTGCCAGCTATGACGCACGGCATGGTCTTCAAGCACGAATTGCGCAGTTACAGGAGCACCGAAACTCAGCGAGAACGGAGCAGCTCGGTCAAGTTCTGCATCAGAGAATTCGCGAACAGCCGCCGCTGCCTGTTCGCTGTTCTTTTGCAGGAGCTCAAGAGCCTGCCTTTTCGAGACTGCGCACCACTCGACCGCGTGCTTTGCATTGAGAGCGCTCACTGCTTCCCACGTGACCTGCGTGACAGTGTTTCCCGAAGCAATTGCGCGCGCAAGGTCCACTTCAATCGGGTAGACACTGGCAACGTGGTGCACAATCACACCGACGGTGCGCCCTTTCTTGCCACCTTCCATTACCGGAGTGTTCCACTCCAGGTCTGTCAGGTTGGCGGCGAATTGAGAAAGACGCATAGCGCCTTCTTCAATTCGGTCAGCAAGTAATTCTGCACGACGGCTCTGCGGCTTTCGATCTCGCGATCGCGCAATAGAGATGTCCGCGACGTCTTCTCCACGATAGGCAATCACTTCCAGGTATTCTGCATCTACCAGCGTCCCGTGGCCTGCGCTGCGATTGTGATGCTTCCAAAGCGCGACAAGCTCCTCAGTCAACCGAGCCTGGCCGTCGGGGCTGAGCGAGCTGAAAGCGCGCGACATCGGGCCATAGTTTTCGCGGAAGAAGCTGACGACGGTCTCCGGCGGGAACGGATAGTCGAACTGGTAGAAGCGCAGCCTGCAGCGGAGGTCGAGAATCCCGTTGCGAAAACGCTCGCGAACGTGAGCCTCATCGCCCCACAAAAGCGGCGAGGGTGTACCGGTTGGAGCGGTGTATTTGCCGATGATTTTGAACATCTGGCCTACGAAGCCCTGTTGCGTCCAGTTAGCCATTGCGATCTTGCCGCCCGGCTTGCACACGCGAGTCAACTCCTTCGCAACCCGATTTGGGCGTGGGGCGAACATTGCTCCCACCAGGCTGGTAACCATATCGAACTGCTCATCTTCGAAGGGTAATGCCTCGGCGTCGCCTTCCTCGAACGCAATGTCGAGCTCCTCGGTCGAGGCGCGTTTGCGCGCACGCTCAAGCCAGTTTGTAGCGATGTCACATCCTGTGACCCGGGCGCCGGCACGCGCAGCGATCAATGCGAGCTGCCCTGCTCCGCACCCGACGTCCAAAAGCTTCTGTCCCGGTCCAACTCCGAGCCTGCGGAAGAATAGATACGCATCGGGCTCCATGTAGCGCGAGAAGATATCGTAATCTCCTGTCATCCAGGTCTCTTTCAGACGTACCTTCAACTGGTCAATGTCGCTGTCCATGGGGGAAGCCACAGCTTTTGTATTCATGTGTTCACTCTTTCTCTGAACGGATTTGATCAGGTAAGATCAGACTCTATTGTGCGGTGGATGGGCCCCACTCATTTGACCGAACCGCCCGCATCCTTGTCTGAAACGCCCATTTTTGAAAGTGTGCAAGTGAAATGGATGTTCTTTCGGAGGTGCTAAGCGCAATTCATTTGCGCGGCGCACTATTTTTCAATGCTGAATTCAGTGCGCCCTGGTGCCTGCGCTCATCGGGTGCCGAGGGAATAGCTCCGTATCTGCCCGCATCGGACACTCATCTGATCATGTTTCACTTCCTGACCGAAGGACGCGCTTATGCGTCGCTGGAAGACGGCAAGGAGGTTGAGCTGAACGCAGGCGATATTGTTGTTTTTCCTGGCGGCGATCCTCACTTGATCGGCAACGGTACTCCGCGACACCCTGTCGATTCTTTTCGAGCCTTTGCCAAAAACGTAGATGAAGGGCTCAAGGCTGTACGGTTTGGCGGGGGTGGCGAAATAACAAAGTTCGTTTGCGGCTACATGGCTTGCGATCCGCGACTCTGCGAAGTACTTCTCGCAGGACTGCCACGAATCCTGAGAGTACCAGTCGCATCCGGCTCATCAGGCGAGTGGATCGAGAACTCGATTCGCTTTTCGGTCGGCGCGTCAGGAGAAGCGAAAGCAGGAACCTCACTCGTAGTTGGAAAGTTGTCGGAAGTTCTCTTCGTGGAGACGCTACGCTGCTACATCAACATGCTGCCGGAACAAGAGACCGGATGGCTTGCCGGAGTACGTGATCCGCATCTGGCGAAGGCGCTCGCGGTTCTGCATCGCGATCCGGCACGGCAATGGACCGTGACCAGCCTGTCAAAGGAAGTAGGGCTCTCGCGTACGCGCCTTGCGGAGCGATTCCGCCATTTTCTGGGAATGTCGCCAATCACTTACCTGACGGATTGGCGCATGAAGCAGGCGGCTGAAGCACTGCAAAAAACGCGAAAGAGTGTGCTGGAAGTTGCCCTGGACCTGGGCTATAGTTCGGAAGCCGCCTTCAATCGCGCATTCAAGCGCGCATATAAGACGCCTCCGGCGCACTTCCGGAGGACCGGCAAGCCTGATCAATCTCCTTCCTCAAGACGCTTGAGCACATCGTAAACTGTGGCCATGCCCATGGGTGACAGATTGGAACGGCGCGCGGCTGAAACACTCGCGGGACGGCGCGCAGAGCTCGAGCGCCTGGAGGCTTTTGCCTCAGGCGATGAGCCGCTGGTAATGCATATTCAAGGCATCCCAGGCATCGGAAAGACTCACCTGCTGAATGCGCTGGCAGCAAGTGTCGCTCTCTACGCCCCATAGCTGGGACTGGGTGGATACCACCGCAGGATTGCTGCGCACAGCCTGGATTACCGGGTGGTTCAGGTAGGCCTCTGCAGTTTCACGGTTGGCAGATAGATAGATGCCTCCAACCTCAGACTCCTTTTCCTGCAAGACCCATATCTTCCAGATCAAACCTTCCACTGAGGCAATTTTTGTGGCGGCTGCGCGGCTCTCGGCAAGCAAGACACGTGGCGGTACCCGCAACTTGAAGCGCAGGTGCAAGACTGTGCAAGTAGTAGTACTGTTTTCTGACATTCTGTTTCTCCAATGCGTTTATCGCTGCGTCTATGGCAGACAAAGGTGAGTCCAGGGCTCCTGAAGTGCTCAAAGATGGGGACATGATGAGAATTGGACGCTGAGCCAATGCAATCCCCACGGCATGGTGGTGGCGTAACCCATTGGAACAAGGGAAATTTGTAGTAATTATCGGGATGCTTCCCTGGGCTATCGTCGTGACGGGCCTGTGCACTGTACAGAAGATTGCGCAAAAGCAGTTGCGCAGCGCAGGGGAAGAGCTTCTGGACGCGCGAGTACGACCGGTGCTCAGGCGCCTTCAGTCAGCGGCACAACCTCGTGCGCCGCCAGGGCGATGTAGAGCCCGGATGCCAGGATCAGCAAACCACCTATCAGGACGTAAAATCCCGGTTTGTCATGCCAGATCAGGTAAGCGACCAGCGTTCCGGTGAGCAGTTGCGTGTAGTGATATTGCGACACGTTGGCTGCCGATGTGTGCTTTACCGCGATGTAAAAGCACAGCGTGCCCAGCGCGCAGAACAGCCCCATGGAAAATAGTCCCGCGGTCACCCAGATTGTCAGCGGCTCGGCATGCACGAAAGTCATCAACGCGAATCCGGCGGCGGCAGTCACCAGACCTGAAAAGAATGCGAGGCTTTCGGGAGTCTCTGTTCTCGTGAGCACACGCGACCAGACCATATTCACCGAGAAACATGCAACGCACACCATGCACGCACTGAACCCGATCCAGTCGCCTTCGCGCGCGCTGCTCCACGGGTGGACGGCAACCACGACACCTGCGAACCCGGCGACAATCGCGACGGCCTTCTTCCATGGCAGGCCCTCACCCAGAAACACTGCAGACAAGAGCGCGATGACGATTGGCGCTGTGAAGACAAGAATGTAGAACAGCGTCAAGGTGAGATGGCGCAATGCGAGCGCGACGCAGAGATTGTTTACCATGTCCAGACAGGCCCTCGCCAACTGGCGGCTCAAACGGTGCGGCTGCAGGACCGGCAACTGACGCCGCGCCAGTGCGTAAATAGCCAGAAATATGGCCATGAACAGGCCCAGAAACGCGACCATCTCATAAACTGGCAGCTTTGATTTGCCCACCAGCTTGATTGAGGTATCCGCGAAAACCCAAAAGGTGAATCCAGCCAGCGCGAAGGCGATTGCGCTTAAATCAGAAACCTTCGTTCCGTGTGTCTCCATCGCTATCTCAAGATACAGGAAGACGAAAATGAAGAGTGAAGGACTCTCTTTACAGGTCGTCTGCATGCGAGTAAGAGAAGAATCGTTGCCACCAAGTACTCCAATTGACTCGAATCGGGAATATCAGATCCTAACGTATCTGGATCTACGCCGAGTCACTACCGCGACTCAGCATCTTCCTGTGCACGAAACGAATTTCCAACGAAGATAACAGCAAACGGAGCATGATTGAGCCGCTGGCAAGACTTAAGTTCCTGCCGCCCAACAGTTGTACCTGGCTCCGGTGGCGCATATCCAAGCAACTTGCTACATCAGCCGCACCGCATCGACATCCACCGTCACATGCCTGCGCGGCACGCCCGCGGACTCCGCATGCGCCAGCATCCCGCGCAGCGCCGCATTCAGCGCCTTGCGCGAGCCCGCCTTCAGAATCAGGTGGAACCGGTACACGCCCTTGATCCGCGCAATCGGCGCAGTGCATGGGCCTAATACACGCACGCCCTCCGACGCGGTCTTCTGGAACCATTTGCCCAGCTCCGCCGACCACCCCGCCGCTTCTTCCAGCCTGGCTGAATGCACCAGCACATTTGCCAGCGCGCCAAACGGCGGATAGTGCATCCACCGCCGGTACTTCAGTTCGCGCTCCGCAAACGCCGCATAATCGTGCTTCGTTGCAGCCAGAACTGCGTAGTGATCCGGATAATACGTCTGCACCACCACGCGCCCCGCAAGCTCTCCGCGCCCCGCGCGGCCCGACACTTGTGAAATGAGCTGAAACACACGCTCCGCCGCACGAAAGTCCGGCATCGAGAGCGCATGGTCACAACCCACCACGCCCACCAGCGTCACGCCGTGAATATCGTGCCCCTTCGCAATCATCTGCGTCCCCACCAGCAGATTGATCTCCCCTGAGTGCAGACGCGCCAGCAATCTTTCAAGGTCATGCCGCCCGCGCACCGTGTCGCGGTCCATGCGCCCGATCCGCGCCCCCGGAAAAATCTCCGCCAGCCGCTCCTCGCCCTGCTGCGAACCCGCGCCGAGGTAGTAGAGATACTCGCTGTCGCACTTCGGGCACTTCGCCGGGACCGTTCTCTTGAACCCGCAGTAATGACACTCAAGCCGCTGCCCCGCATGCGCGTGCGCATCTTCGCCCGAAGGTTTGTGATGCGTCAGCGCAATTGCGCAGTTCTGGCACTCCAGCTTTTCTCCGCACGCGCGGCAGATCACTGCAAACGAGTAGCCTCTTCTATTCAATAAAATCAGCGCCTGCTCGCCACGCTCGAGCGCCTGCTTCGTCTGCTCCACCAGCGACCGCGCAAACAGCTGCTCCTGCCCGGTCTCCTGAAACTCCCGCCGCATGTCCACGAGCTCGACCTCGGGCAGCGGCCTGTTCATCACCCGTTCGCGCAACTCGATGCGCGCATACTTCCCTTTCGCCGCATTCTGCCAGCTTTCGAGCGAAGGCGTAGCCGACCCCAGCACCACCACCGCGCCCGAAAGCTTCGCCCGCATCACTGCCACATCGCGCGCGTTATAGCGCGGAGTCTCCTCCTGCTTGTAGCTCTGGTCGTGTTCCTCGTCCACAAGAATCAGTCCCAGATTCGGCGCAGGCGCAAAGATCGCCGACCGCGTCCCCACCACAATCGGCGCGTCTCCAGAACGAATCCGCCGCCACTGCTCGCTGCGCTCCTCCGGCGTCAGCGCCGAATGCAGCAGCGCCACCCGCTGCCCGAATGCGCGATCAAGCAAACCCGCCGTCTGCGGTGTCAGCCCGATCTCCGGCACCAGCAGAATCGAGCTCAGCCCGCGCTCCAGCGCCTCCCGCATCACCGCCAGATACACCGCAGTCTTCCCCGACCCTGTTACACCCTGCAGCAGAAACGGATGAAAGCCTCCCAGGACGCTCGTGATTGCTGTCAGCGCATCCGCCTGCGCCGCATTCAACTCAAACACCGCAGTCTCCGGCTTCAGCCCGGTCAGATGAAATGCGGCCTGCCGCTCCTCGATCCGCACCAGCGCACGCTTTACCAGCGTCTGCAACGTAGACGAAGACATGTCTTTCTTCCGCAACTCCGCCAGCGGCAGCTCCCCTCCACACGCCGCCAGCTCGGCCAGAATCCCCTGCTGCTTCTTCGTCAGTTTTGGCAGCCGCGTCTCTTCCACCAGCACAGCAAACCGCTCCGTCCGCTGTGCGTCGCGCTCCACCGCCGTCGTCTCCCGCGCAATCCACTTCTTGCGCGTCATTCCCGCCAATAACTGTAATGAAGCTCCTGTCGAAGTCCGCAGCGTAGACACTTTCACCGGATCGCCCTCAGCCAGCCGCGCAAGCACCCTATGCTCCGCATCCCGCTCTTCACGCGACAACTTCTTAGCGTGCCCCGCCCTCGCCACGTTCTTGTCTTTGCGGTCAGGGTGGGATTCTCCATCCCCATCCGCCGCCTCAGCAAGCACATCTCGTCCCAGGTCCGTGATGCGGTAATACACCGTGCGCCGCACCTCGGCCATCAGCGGCAACATCGCCCGCAGCACCTCGCCCAGCGGAGCCAGATAATACTGCGCGGTCCACTCCGCCAGTTCCAGCAGTTGCTCGCTCAGCAGCGGCTCCTCATCCAGCACCGCTTCGAGATACTTCACCTCAAAGTCGGCCGGCTCCTCCATATTCGCCGCCGTCACCACCCCGATCAGCTTCTCGTTCCGGAACGGCGCGATCACCCGCGCCCCGCGCCGCGCACACTGCCCCTCCCTCACCGCATAGGTAAACGTGCGGTCAAGCGGAACCGGCAGCGCAACTTCGCAGCAGACAGTCATGAAGCCAACCCATAGTTTACTGTCCGCGCCTCTTCCGCACTTCACAGGACATCAGATCAGCATTGAAGCGTACGCGCCTCCGCCACTGTGTTACATGCCCAAACGCCCCACTCCACACCCATACTCGTCACAATTTCCCGGCAAAATCGCAATCTCTGCTTCATTCCACGCACCCGGCAGTGAAATACTCTCCGGATGAGAGCCCTAGCCACCGTTCTCCTCGCCGCGCTTACCGCCGCGTCCACATTCGCGCAAGCCGCCCCTGATCCGCTTCACGCCTGGATCACCGCCAAGGACCCCGCCGCGCTTGAGGCCTGGGTCAACCAGCGTCTCGCCGCCGAGCAGGCCGACATCGACAAGCTCCTCGCCGTCTCTGGCCCGCGCACCGTCGCCAATACCCTGCGCCCCTATGACGACGCGGAAAACGAACTCGCCATCGCCGGCAACAATGCCTATCTCCTCTATTCACTCGCCGACGAAGCTGCTCTCCGCGACAAAGGCCAGGCCATGACCGCGAAGGTTTCCACCGCCAACACCAATCTCAATCTCAACCAGAAGGTCTATCAGGCACTCGCAGCCATCCCGCTGCCCGCCAACGATCCCGCCACGCGCCACTACATCGAGCGCACCCTTCTTGAGTACCGTCTCGCCGGCGTCGACAAAGACGACGCCACCCGCGCCAAAATCCGCGCCCTTCAGGACCGCATCACAGATCTCTCCCTCGCCTTCAACCGCAACATCGCTGACGGCACGCTCTCCATCAAAGCCACGCGCAGCGATCTCGACGGCCTGCCCGACGACTACATCGCCCGCCACAAGCCCGATGCAAGCGGCGACTACACACTCACCACCGACGAGCCAGACGCGCGCCCCATCTTCAGCTTTGCCAAGAGCGCAGATCTGCGCCACCGCATGTATCTCACCTACTACACCCGCGCCTATCCTAAAAACGAGCAGGTACTGCGCGATCTTATGACCGCGCGTCAGGACCTCGCCTCCATCCTCGGCTACGCGCACTACGCCGATCTGGCCACCGCCGACCAGATGATCGGCTCAGCCGCCAGTGTCGAAAGCCTTTTGGATCAGGTTGGTAATGCATCCAAATCCGCAGCCGACCGCGAATACGCGCAGCTCCTCGCCTTCGCGCAACAGCAGCAACCCGGCCTCCAGACCATCTCAGACTCTGACCGCAGCTACTGGACAGAGCAGTACAACCGCTCCCACTACAGCTTTGACGCGCAGTCAGTCCGCCCTTACTTCCCTTACACGCAGGTGCAGACCGGCATCCTCTCCACCGCCTCGCGTCTCTTCCATGTTGAGTTCAGGCCCGTCAAAGACGCCGCCGTGTGGGACGAATCCGTTGACGTCTTCGATGTCTACGATGCCGCGCCCGGCAGCAAAGACCGCAAGCTAGGCCGCATCTATCTCGACATGCACCCGCGCACCGGCAAAGACAAATGGTTCTCCTCCGCGCCCATCGTGCCCGGCATCCGCGGCCGCCAGCTCCCTGAAGGCATGCTCGTCTGCAACTTCTCCGGCGGCACAGCGGGCGACCCCGGCCTCATGCAATACGACGAGGTTGTGACCTTCTTCCACGAGTTCGGCCACCTCATGCATCACATTCTCGGCAGCCAGGGCCAATGGTCCGGCCAGGGCGGATTCAACGTCGAAGGCGACTTCGTCGAATCGCCCTCGCAGATGCTCGAAGAGATGTTCCACTCCACCGCCATCCTGCAGTCCTTCGGCAAGCACTACCAGACCGGCGAAGTCCTCCCCGCCGCGCTCATTGACAAGATGAACGCAGCCGCCGCCTACGGCCGTGGCGGCTGGCTCCAGTTCCAGCTCTTCGCTTCCTCTGTCTCGCTCGACGTCTACAACCAGGACCCCGCCAAAGTCGATTTCGACGCGCTCATCAAATCCCTCCAGCAGCGCTTCGATCCCTTCACGCCCGTTGACGGGGTTCACTTCGACACGGTCTTTACTCACCTCACCGGCTACGCGTCCAACTACTACACCTACGTACTCGACAAGGTCATCGCTATCGACTTCTTCTCCCAGTTCGACAAAAGCAATCTCCTCGATGGCCCCACCGCAATGCGCTATCGCCGGACCGTCCTCGAACCCGGCGCCTCCAAACCCGCCGCCGATCTCGTCAAGGACTTTCTCGGCCGCCCGCAAAACATGGACGCACTCAAAGTCTGGATGAACCAGCAATTCACCCAACCGCAATCCGCTGGCCAATAGAATAGGTGGCATGGCTTCGCCCACCATTGCCCCGCGTGAAACCTTCAACCGCGTCGCCGATCAATACGACCGCAACCGCCCCGGCTATCCTCTCGCCGTCTTCGCTGACGTCACGCAGGTAGCCGGCCTCAACCAGAACTCGCGCCTGCTCGAAATCGGCTGCGGCACCGGCCACGCCACCATCCAGTTCGCACAGCACGGCTATCAGATCCACTGCATCGAACTCGGCGAAAACATGGCCGCACTCGCCCGTCAGCGCCTGGCATCGTTCCCGCAAGTCTCCATCACCATCGCCGACTTCGACAGCTTCACGCCAACGGCCAGCTACAACCTTATCTACGCCGCCACCGCCTACCACTGGCTCAATCCGCAAACCCGCGTCCCGCGCCTGGCTGCACTGCTCGAGCCATCCGGATGGCTCGCCGTCTGGCGCAATCATCACGCATGCACTAACGGCGCCAGCAGCGATTTCTATGCCGCCGCGCAGGAAATCTACAAACGCGAAGCTCCCACTCTCGCCGCAAAGTTCTGCGGCCTTCTCACTGCCGAAAAAATCCTGCAGCCCGAAGTCGCCGAGTGGCAATCCTCCGGCCTCTTCGCAGATGTTCAGGTACACACCTACCTTTGGAGCCGCGACTACACCGCCCAGGAGTACGTCGAAATGCTCAACACCCACTCCGACCATCAGCTTCTCCCCGCGTCAACGCGAGCCCGCCTCTTCGACCAGCTCACCCAACTCGCCAACACTCACGGCGGCAAAATCACAAAGGAATACGTCACCCTCCTCCACCTCGCACAAAAACACCGCTGACTGCAATTCTCTTAACGGACTTTGAGCAGGCGAGAAAAGGGACGCCCCAACCCATGCATCCACCCCCGCCACGCAGTTACAATTCCTCCTGATGACCACCATGCCCAAATCGCCCGTCACACTCGCCATCGACATCGGCGGCACCGGCCTCAAGGCCATGCTTCTCGACCCCGCCGGCAAGCCTCTCTCCGAGCGCCAGCGCATCGAAACGCCCGCGACTCCCACGCCCAAGGCGGTCCTCGCCGCGCTCGACGAGCTCATCAAGGAGCTCATCAAGCCCGTCTCCAAATTCGATCGCGTCTCTGTCGGCTTCCCCGGAGTCACCAAGAAAGGCGTCACCTACACCGCCGTCAATCTCCACCCTGACTGGATGAACTTCCACTTTCAGGAAGAGCTCGAGAAGCGCTGGAAGAAGCCGGTCAGGGTTGCAAACGACGCATCCGTGCAGGGTTACGGCGCAGTCAAGGGCGACGGCGTCGAGCTCATTCTCACCCTCGGCACCGGCATGGGCTCAGCCCTGTTTACTGACGGCAAGCTCTGCCCCGGCCTCGAACTCGGCCACCACCCCTGGAAGAAGAAAACCTACGAGGACTACCTCGGCAAGCGCGGCCTTGAAAAACACGGCAAGAAGGACTGGAACAAGCTCCTCCAGGAAGCCATCGAGCAAACCGAGAAGCTCTTCAACTGGGACCACCTCTATCTCGGCGGCGGCAACGCCAAAAAGATCGACTTCACGCCCCCGAAAAACGTCTCCATCGTTTCCAACGAAACCGGCTTACTAGGCGGCGTAGCACTCTGGCGCGACAAATAACAACGAATCTTCGAGTGGCCCAGGCTACTACAAATCCAAGGATGGCCCACATCTCGCTATTGAGATATGGGAGTCTGAATACTTCACCCTTCATAACGGCTGTGAAGCTCAAAAGAACATAAGCTCTGATTCTTCAAAAAACTTAGCGCGGCACAGTTCAGAATCCACAGAAACTATGAATCTGTGAAGGTCACCCCTTGGCTGGCGGCTTCAATCCCAGCTCGCGCATGGCAATCTGCAGATCGGCCCAGGCTTCCTTCTTCTGCCGCGGATCGCGCAGCAGAAACGCCGGATGGTAGGTCACAATCAACTGGCATCCGCGCACCACATGCACGCGCCCGCGCAGCCCAGCCAGCGGCTGCCGCTGCCCCAGAAGATAGGTAGCCGCCGTTGCGCCCAGCGCCACCAGCACCTGAGGGCGCACGACATCGATTTGTCTGAAGAGAAATGGCGAGCACGTATTTGCCTCATCCGGCTCCGGTGTGCGGTTCCCCGGCGGACGGCACTTCACCACGTTGGCGATGTACACCTCTTCACGCTTCAGCCCCATCGCCGTGATCATATTGTTGAGCAGTTGCCCCGCGCGGCCCACAAACGGCAGCCCCTGCGCATCTTCATCCGCGCCCGGGCCTTCGCCCACAAACATCAGCCGCGCCGTCGGCGCGCCGTCGGCAAACACAATCTTGTTGCGCCCCTTGTGCAGAGCGCACCGCGTGCAGTCGCCAATGTCTTCGCGAATCGCTTGCAGAGCCGCCGGCCTCTCATCCGGCGGAATCACATTCAGCGCCTGCGGCGGCGCAGGAAAAGTTTTGCGTGCAGGAATGGCTGGTTCCTCTCCAAGGAAATTTGTTTGTGTAGAAGACGCTACAGATTCACCCGCAACAGCCGGCTGCTCTTGCGCAACGACCGGCTCATCGACAACGCTCGCAGCACCAACCGACTCAGGCTCTGCAAGCACGCCTTCAACCGGCCTGCGATAAAACTCTGTCAGCCCCAGGTCGCGATAAAAGCGCATCCGCTCCACAAGAGCTTCGCGCATGGCAGCATCGAGCGGGCGCACCAGAGACTACTCCACAATCAACTGGCGCCGGCCAGACGCGGCAATAATGACTTCTTCTTCGTGAACAACCTCGCGAGCCTGCTCGGCGCTCGCGTGCGCATCCAGTTCGAGCATTACAGCCCGCGGACGCCTCAGGGTAAGAATCTCATCCAGAATGCGGTCGGCAAGCTCGCGCTTCGGCATCTCAGGCAGATCGATCGCCGTCGTCGGCGTCAGAAATGTCGCCGCATTGGTATCAGCATCAATGCCTACGCCTTCACCCGTCACGTTGTTCACCACAATCGCGTCAGCGCCCTTCTTCAGCAGCTTGGCACGGCCGTTCTCCATCTGGTTCTGCGTCTCAGCAGCAAAGCCCACAATCAACTGTCCCGGCCGTCTGCGCTTCACCACCTCAGCCAGAATGTCCTCAGTCGGCGCAAGCTCCAGCGTCAGTGGTCCGCTGCGCTTGAGCTTGTGCTCGGCAACAATCTTCGGCCGATAGTCTGCAACCGCCGCAGCCTTAATCACCAGCGTAGCGTCAGTCATGCGCTCCATCACCGCGTCGCGCATTTCGCCGGCAGTGGTGACCTTCACCAACTCACAACGCGCAGGAGGGTGCAGCGCCGCGGGCCCGCTCACCAGCACTACGCGTGCACCGCGGTTCTGCGCCGCCTCAGCCAGTGCATAGCCCATCTTGCCGCTCGATCGATTGCCGATGAACCGCACCGGATCGAGCGCCTCACGCGTGCCGCCTGCCGTTACCAGAACAACTTCGCCGGCCAGATCATGCCGCCGGTCGAGTGCAGAAAGAACAATCGCAGCAATCGCCTCCGGCTCTGCCATGCGTCCCGCGCCCACCATGCCGCAAGCCAGATCGCCGGTGCCGGGCTCAATCACGCGCACGCCGCGCTGGCGCAGCGTTTCGAGATTCGCCTGCGTCGCCGGATGGTTCCACATGTTCACATTCATGGCCGGCGCAACAAGGACCGGCGCTGTTGTGGCCAGATACATCGTGGAAAGAAAATCGTCGGCAATGCCGTACGCGAACTTGGCAAGAATATTGGCCGTCGCCGGCGCGACCACCAGCGCATCGGTCCACTGAGCCTCGGCAATATGGTCGATGCCGTTCTGCTCGGGCGCCTGCTCCTGCGAGCCGGCCTCATCCCACAGGCTCGTTATCACTCGATGGCCGGTGAGCGCTGCAAAGGTAAGTGGCTGCACAAAATGCTGCGCGGCGGCCGTCATCACCACATGCACTTCCACTTGCTGCCGCTGCAGCGCGCGGACAAGTTCCGCCGCTTTATACGCCGCAATGCCACCCGAGACAGCCACAGTAACGCGCATGACTAAATTGTAGAACAGAAGCAGTGATCGGGATCAGTGACCACTTAGAACGGAGAGCAATGGGCGCACAAATTCTTTTCTCCGCGGCCACTTGGACCAGAGGTACGCATTGCTCACCAAAGCAGGCATGAAAGGAACAAAAAGAAAACTAGCTAAGCAGAATGGGAACTGCCGGCCCTTCCACGAGCGGCTTGGTTACCGCCACGTCTGCTTTTACATAAGCGATCTTGCCAGCCTCGATCTCCTCCTGAGCAATGCGGCATGCTTTGGTGGACTGACTGGGGATCAGAGCGTGAGAACCGCCCTGTAACTGGCGAGCGCGGCGGGCAGCGACCAAAACCTTACGGTAATTTGAGTCGAAGCTGGTCTCAATCGTCATCGGTGTCATCTCCAAAGGGCAACTGCTGCTGGCCGGATTCGCCCAAAATGCCAAAGGCCTCCAGCACAGGCTTGAGCCGCTCCTGCGAGTTCTGCAACAGGCAGGCTGCAGCAACCTCCAACACCCTGCGCGAACGATATGCAATCGCTTCGCCGTTCCTATAAAAGCGCTCGGCAAGCACGATGGCCTCCAGTTGCGCTACCGCCCGATCGAGGATGTCGTTGACCAAAATATACCCGTATTGGCGGTAATTCTCAATCTCCTTACTGGCCTCGGAGAGCCGGCGATAGAGTTCCGCCTCATTTACAACACCTTCCGCACGGCTGCGATTCCGTAGCCGCGTGCGCAGCACCTTGGGATTGGGCGGCAGCACAAAGATGCCCACTGCCTCGGGCATCTTGGACCGCACCTGCGCCGCGCCTTGCACGTCAATATCAAGCAGCAGATCGTGCCCCTGCGCGCGCGCCTCATCCAGCGACTGTCGCGCTGTGCCATACATATTGCCAAAGACTTCAGCGTATTCGAGGAACATGCCCGCATCCACCATACGCATGAACTCCTCGCGCGAGGTGAAGTGATATTCGCGTCCGCTTTCTTCCGATCCGCGCGGCTGCCGCGTCGTCCATGACACTGCAAAGTCTACGCCGCTCACCTGCTTGCGCAGTTCGCTCACCAGCGTACTTTTACCCGAGCCCGAAGGCGCTGAAATGATGAAGAGAATCCCTGCCAATGTTCAAACTTCCTTTTTCGTTCGGTATAGTGTTCGTTCTTCGACCCCAGGGAGCCTGCTTGCCCTGGTCCCTCAAAATCATTCCACGTTCTGTATCTGTTCACGCGCCTTTTCGATCTCTGCCTTCATCGCCAGTCCGAGTTCAGTGATGCGTGTTCCTTTTCCGCCCACCCCGCCGGTCTTGGAGAGCAGCGTGTTCGCTTCGCGATTCATCTCCTGCAGCAGAAAGTCGAGTTTCTTTCCTGCCTCGCCTCCTGAGTCGAGCAACTCGCGAAAATGTCCGATGTGCGTCGTCATCCGTGCCAGCTCTTCCGAAACATCGCTGCGCTCCACCAGCACGGCCACTTCTTCCAGCAGCCTCTGCTGGTTGAACTCGGCGCCAACTGCCGCGCTAAGCCGCTGCGCAAGCCTTTCCTGGTAGCGCTGCTCAATCTCAGGACGAAGGGCTGCCACACCCTCGGTCGCTTCGGCCAGACGGTCAAGCGTACTGTGCAGCACAGCCGCCAAAGCCTCGCCCTCGCGGGCGCGCATTGCCTTCAACTGCTCAAGCAGAGGCCCGATCTGCTCTGCAACGCTGGCGGCAATCGCAGCCAGATCTTCGTCGCCGCGGCTCTCCGACTGAAATGCGCCCGGCAACCGCAGTGCGGCATTCAAATCGGGTTCACCGCTTATGCCATGCTCCTTCTGCGCCTCGCGAAAGGCGGTCAGATAGTTCGCAACCAGCTCCCGGTTGTAACCTGCCTTCTGCTGAGTGCCACGATCGATGGACAGCGTCAAATCGACATGGCCTCGAATAAGCGCATCTTTCAGCGCCTTGCGCAGTTCCATCTCCAGCCCGTCGAGGCCCGAAGGCAGCCGGAACTGCATATCGAGAAAGCGGTGATTCACACTTTTAAGGTTCAGCGTGTAACCGAGTTGATCGTTCACGCGGACCTGGACGCGGGCAAAGCCGGTCATCGAATAAAGGGGCATGCAGGCTAAACCTCTGGGGCCACGGGAAGCGCAAGCGGATCGAGGGATTGCGCCTCCGGCATGTCGATGAATTGCAGTTGATAAAGCTTCTGATAGGTGGGCGATGTGGTGAGCAGTTCTTCGTGATTGCCGATTGCTGTGATTCTGCCGCCTTCGAGCACTGCGATGCGGTTGGCGCGGCGAATTGTCGACAGCCGATGCGCAATCACCACCACGGTGCGGTCTTTCATCAGGTTGGCCAGCGCGGCCTGCACCAACGCCTCGCTCTCGGCGTCAAGCGCCGAGGTAGCCTCATCAAGAATCAGCACCGGCGCATTCTTCAAAATTGCGCGAGCAATGGCCATGCGCTGCCGCTCACCACCAGAGAGGCGGAAGCCCTTTTCGCCGATCACCGTGTCGTATCCCTGCGGCATGCGCAGAATGAAATCGTGGGCCAGTGCGTTGCGCGCCGCGCTCTCAACCAGCGAAAACTTTACGTCGGGCTGGCCATAGGCGATGTTGTTGCGCACCGTGTCATTGAAAAGGATAGTTTCCTGCGTCACCTGCGCGATCTGGCTGCGCAGCGATGCAAGCGTCAGACTCCGAAGGTCCTGGCCATCCATGAGAATGCGGCCTGAAGTCACGTCAAAGAACCGCGGAATCAGGTTGACCAGCGTGGATTTGCCCGCTCCGCTAGGGCCAACCAGCGCCAGTACCTCACCGGTGCGGACTTCGAGATCGACGTCATGCAGAATCTGGTGCTCGCCTTCTTCTGAGCTGTAAGAAAAGCCGACCTTTGCAAACTGGATAGACCGATGGAAGTTTTTGAATGTGACAGCACGCTGCTGCTCCTTCACATCGTCCTCGGCATCGAAGAAAACGAACATTGACGCCGATGCGCCAAGAGCCTGCTGGAAGCTGTTGTAGAAGTATGCGAACTTACGCACCGGATCGTAGAGCTTGAACAGCAGCACAATGAATGCTCCGAACAAACCCATGGTCATGCGGCCGTGCAGAATCTCGTTGCGCCCAATGAACAGAAACATCGCTATGGCGATGGCCCCGATCGTATCCATCAGCGGCGAACTGATGGACTGAATGCGCACGCTGCGCAAATTGGCGCGAAACAGCCGCCGCGCGGCCTTCTTGAACCGAAGAATCTCCCACAGCTCATTGTTGAAGGCCTTGACTATGCGGTTCCCCGTAACAGTCTCGTGCAGGATGTTCTGGATCTCCGCCAGTTTGTCCTGGCCGGTGCGGGTGCGGGTCCTTACCTCGCGCCCGATCTTGCGGGCTGAAGTGACCACAACCGGGATAAACAGCAGCAGCGCCCAGCTCAGTTGCCCGCCCATCCGGATGACAAAGAATAAGCCGACGGCGAAGGTGAAGAACTGCTGCAAAAAATCGCCAATGACCGAGCTGACCGCGTTCTGTACCTTGTCTACATCATTGATGAGGGTGGAGAGAATGGTACCGGTCGGATGCCGGTGGAAGAAGCTCGACGAGCGGCGCAGCGTGGTCTCATAAAGGTCGTCACGCAGGTCGGTGATGAGGCCAAATCCCGCATAGTTCACCAGGTATGTACCGGTGTAGTCACAGAGTCCCTTGCCCAGTGTGGAAATCACCAACGCAGTGGCAACCACATCCCACGCGTTGTGCATGTGCAGGAAGTGCGGAATAAGCTGGCGGAGATCGAAGTTCCAATGGCTGTTGGGAAGACCCAGAAGGATTGGCCCCTCGGGCGCGTCGGGCCGCAGCACCTGATCGAAGATGGGTTGCAGCAGCAACACGCGAAAGGTATCCAGCACGCCCGTAGCCGCCAGCAGCAACACGCCTGGAATCCATTGCAGCGTGTACGGCAGTCCGTAGCGCAACAGGCGCAGGAAGTTCCTCATGTCCGCGAACCCGCCTGAAAGCCTGGCCGGGCATTGGTGCCAGAGTCCATCCAAGTATTGTATCCGGGGGACATGGCGGAAGGGACCAGCCGGGGTTGCCAGGAACCCGCAATTGCTGTCGAATCAATCATGGCCGCGCTCTCTGCCATTGCTATGATAACGGGGTGACAGGTACAGGCAGCGTGGCGTGGAACGATGTGCGCACGGTCTTTCTTGACCGCGATGGCGTGCTCAACAGGAAGGCCCCCGAGGGTGAATACGTCTGGTGCACGGAGGACTTTCATGTGTTTGACGGCGTGGCAGACGCCATTGCAAGGCTAAATCGCGCCGGCATCCGGGTCGTAGTCGTTACAAACCAGCGCGGTGTTGCACTGGGCCACTACACACTCGACGACGTCAAAATGCTCCACGCTGAATTTCAAAAACAGCTCGCCGCGCATGGCGCGTACATTGATCGGTTCTATGTGTGCCCGCACGATAATGACGAGTGCAACTGCCGCAAGCCGCTGCCAGGCCTATTCGAGCAAGCCAGGGCTGACTTTCCTGAGATCGACGTCTCGACAAGCGTGATGATCGGCGATTCCCGCGTCGATATGCAATTTGGAAAGCGGCTCGGAATGCGAACAATCCTGATCGAGTCCAGCGAAGATATCCGGAAACTGGACGACTCGGAAATTGATATACGCCGGGCCTCGCTACTCGATGCGGTGGAGTTGCTGCTTCATTAACTCTCGAAGCGGAACTGAAAAAGCAAAAAAGAAGAGCGGAAATCACCGGGATGATCCCCGCTCTTGGCTATGAAACTTAGTGGCACATGCCGGCGTTGCCTGCGTTGTAGATGGACTGCACCTGCGTCGCGGTGAGCGCGGTGTTGTACACCTGCACGTCGTCGATCAGGCCGGTGAATGGCCTGTTCTCGTTAACCTCCTGCCCGATGGCAAACCATGAACCGCTGTAGGAGACGGTCCCGTTCCATGTGGCCGGGTACTGTCCGGAACTGGAGGGCTGCAGCACGCCATTGTAATAGACCTGACCTGAGCCGCCGGACGTGGCCGTTGCGGTCACCAGAGTCCACTGGTTCAGCGGCACCTGGGTGAGCGTATCCTGCACGTGCCAATTCGTGCCGTCGCCAAGATTGAAGCCGATGTGGCCAATCGGGGCGCCGGTCACACTGTCAGGATTCACGCGCGCATCGTAGTAGATGGTTGCGCCGGCAAAGTTGCCATCGTGCTGGCTACCGGCAATAATGCCGATTGCGCCAGATCCGTGGTCAGTTGGGTAAGCCGTTGGATAAATCCAGGCTGAGAGGGTAATCGCGCCTTGGATCTGGAGATTGCCTGGCACAGGCTGCGCAATCAGCACGTACTGGTTGCTGCCGTTCAGGCTGAAGGCGTCATTGACTTCGCCAAGCGCGTAACCGGCGCTGTTTTCGAGCGTGCCGTTATTGCCACCAACGATGTCGTTGGCTGTATCGTCACCGGTCCACCATGAAACCAGACCGGAGGGTGGCGTCAGACACGCTTGCGCCGGAGTAATGGTGGCTGAGCAAGGAGCATTAGCGCCGCCATACTGGCCGTTGCAGGTCCAGCTCAACGTTCCGTTGTTCGTCAAGCCAGAAACAGTGCCGGTCGAGCAGAGATTAGCTGTGGGCGGCGATGTAAACGTGCCTCCGTTGGCCGAGCCGCACACTCCGTTCACCGGCGTGGGCGTACCGGTGGTGAACGAAGACTGTACCACCAAACCACAGTTGTTGATGTTGTTGCCGGCGATATCAGTCATGCACCAGTTGGGATTGCTGGTTACCAGGTCATAAATGGTGCTGGCTGCCAGCGCCACTGTGGGCGTGAGCGTCACCGTCTTGTAGTCGCTCGAGATAGTGAAGGTTGCCGGAACCGTGGTCTGCGTGTTGTGCGTGCGCAGATAGATGTGGTTCGAGTCGATAAGTACCGGATTCATCGCCTCGCTGAAGGTGATGGAAAGCGGGGTGGTCACGGATACGTTGGTTGAGCTGTTGACGGGAACCGTCGACGCCACGCTCGGACCGCTGAAGTCGAAGCTGCCGCCGGTGGTGAAGCTGCTGGTCACAGGTGCGATTGCGTTGCCGTTGAGATCGGTCACTCCGGTGACGTTGTAGGTATAGGAGGTGTTGGGCTGCAATGCATACGGCAGAGTGATCGAAGCAATGTAATTTCCATCTTCGACGACCGCACCTATCGGGATTGGGCTGCCTCCCTGCGGCGTGAGCGTGATGTTACCCAGTGAAGATGCTGCCACGGGTTCGTTGAACAACAGGCCCAGGCTGGAAGAGTTCCATGGACCTTCACTGGTGTTGACAGGCACGTTGGCCATGCCGTTGGGCGGGTTGGCCTGCACCAGAACCGGACCGGCGCTCGAAGTGCTCGATCCCGTGTAGAAGGATGCGTTCACGTTACCCTGCGCATTGCCGGTGAGGTCGATGGCGTTGTAGCAGGCGTAGTAGTACTGAGAGTTGAGCAGAAGTGGGTTCGCCGGCGTCATTGTGACCGACATCATGTCCGGCGCAATTGCATACGTCACCGGAATCGCGGCATTGATGACGTAGCTGTAAACGAACACCCCATTGGGGGTAATGCTGCTCGGATCGATGGGCTCCGAGTAACGGCAGGTAAACGACGCGTTGGCGGCAATACCCGTGGCGCCGCCGCCAAAGTCAAGAGAAGCCACAGGAGTGGTGTAGTCGGGTTGTATCCCGGTGGTGAACTGCACCGTGGGCTCGCTGAATCCGTTGCCGGCGTAGTCCAGAATGCCACTCGCCGCAACCTGCACCGCGGTTGACTGCGGCAGCGGGTTCAGCGGATAGAAGTTGGCACCGACAAGGTTGTTGCTGCTGTAGTTGTAGGTCCATGATCCGGCAATCGGATTGCCGCCCGCTGTAATCTGCACATTGGACGAGTTCACCGTGGTGCGATCTGCCGGCTTGGAGAACTGCAGGCGGATATACGCATTGGTGCCCACATTCTGCGATCCGTTCGGCGGGCCTATCGTCACCGTACCGGACGCCGGATCAGGAGCTGTACCTGTCGTGAAGTAAGTGAGCCAGCAGGTAGCTTGCGCATTCACGCCGTTGGTCCCCTGCACCTGGTTGTTGGAGCAGAATCCATACTGCGTGGATGCGGCAAATCCGGAATTAGGCGTAATCCGCACCTCGGTTGGCGACACCAACGCCACCGTGTACGCAATTGCAGGCCCAGTATTCTGATAGAAGTTCGCTGCGGTCACCGTCGCCGGATTCAGGGGCTGGCTGAACTGGATATCCACTTCGGCGTTGGTCGGCACGTTCTGCAAACCGCAGCAGGTCGGGCTCACAGCAACCACTGTTGGCTGCGCTGTAGCTAGATTCACGGCAGGTGCAGTGTAGAAGTAACCGCTGGTTCCATTCAGCGGATTGCCGTAAATATCGCTTGCCCCGGAGAAGAACCACTGCACTGTGGCTCCGTTGGGGAATGCAACCGTCGGAGTGTATTGAATCTGGTAACCGCTCGCGTCGGCCTGCACTGTGCCTGCGTACACCTGGCCGTTGACGGTTACGGTGAGGCTGCCCGTCACGCTGGAAGGATTGGCCGGGCGGTTGAGATAGAGCGTCAGCAGCGTATTGGCAGGCACACTACTCGCATTGGTGCCAGGAGCCGTGCTGCTTACACCGCCGTTGCCCGTCGTTGGATCGGCGATTGTCGAGAACGTGCTGGTGAAGGTTGTCGCCAGCTTGTTGCCCGCCATATCGCTGATTCCGCCAGCCGGGAAGGCAATGGTGTAGTTGGTGTTGTTATACAGCGAGCCCACGTTGAAGGTGAGCGTGCGGTTGTCAGCAGACAGGCTGTAACTGCCTGCATCCTGAAGGCTCTGACCAGCATAGAGTTGCGAGTTGTAGCTGTTCGCGCTGCCTGAAAGGATCGAGTTGTTGAATGTGACAGCGACGGCCTGGTCGCGGCCCACATTCATGGCGCCGTCGGGCGGGCTCACCGAGATCACTTGCAGCGGAATAGGAGACTGCGTGGCGGTGCTCACAGTGAAGTAGACAATCTGCTGGCCATAGCAGCTTCCGTTGAGGAACATGTCGCCCAATACGTCCGTAGGACCGCCACACTCACCCACGTAGATGGTTGCGCCTGCCGGGTACGGGCTGAGCGGAGTAAAGGTGACGCTGTTGCCGTTCACCGTATAGGTACCGGCAATAGCATTGTTGCTGTTCCAGCCATTCATCACCTTCAATGTGGCGCTGTTTACGGTTGCCGGGTCCAGAATCTGGCTGAAATTGATGATGATAGGCTGCGTGCTGGACACATTGGTGGATCCGTTAGTGATGTTAGTGCTACTGACCGTGAGTCCGCCGGTAGCCGCAGCAGTACCTGTGGTAAAGGTGCTCTGGTACGGCACCACAGTGTTGCCGTTTGCATCGGTGAAGTTGCTAACGTTGATGGTGTAGGTCGTGCTGGTGGCAAGGTTCGCAGCGGGCACAAATGTGAGTGTCTGGTTGTTGGTGAAGCTCACTGTTCCGGCTACCGGCGTAACGCCGTTCAGGAGCTGGATCGAGCTCTGATTCCAGCTGGCTGGATCCATGGGCACATTCAACGTTGCTGTTACCTGCGCGTTCAGCGGAATGCCCGTAGAGCCTGGCAGCGGCGTCACACTCACCGTGGGGCCGGTTGTGACCGCACCGCCTCCGGTATAGAAGTAGATATCCGCCTGGCTGCCGTTATTACCATCCTGATCCTGATAGCCGCAGCAGGCCTGGAAGTGGTAATAAGTGTTGGGCAGCAGAGCGATCTGCGGCGTCATGGTCACCGTCAGTCCGTCGGCAGACGGCGTGACAGTGAGCGGGATGAACTGGCCGGTATCGTTAAGGAACATCCGGAATGTGCTATTCGAAACCGTGATCGGATTGACCGGCTCATTGAAAACCAGTTTGGGAATGACGTTGGTTCCTACCGTTGATCCGCTCGGAGGATCGGAAGTGATCGCGGAAGGTGCAGCGATGTCGTACGTGGCGCCGGTGGTAAAGCTGTTGTTGACCGTCGCCACCGCGTTACCAACCGGATCGTTGACCCCGGCGATGTTCATTGTGTATGTGGTGTTGGCCGTTAGCGGGGTTGCAGGCACAAGCTGCAGAACCGTATTACCCGCGCTAAGAACCGGCGTGGCGGGCACGGTGCCGCCGCTGGACGACAGAGTCACACCCGAGATACTGGTGGGATCAATGGGCGCGCTGAACTGGGCTTCAATGATCGCGTTGGTACCCAGACCGGTCTTGCCGCCGATGGGGTTGAACTTGGTGACAGTTGGAGCCACGGAAGAGTTGTTAAAGGTGGCATAGAAGTACAGGTTGTACCCGCTCATCGTGTTGCCGGCCAGATCGGTTCCGGATTGAACGACGAATTGATATTGGCGGCCGGCGCTCAACTGTACTGCCGGTACCAGATAGGCGGTCGATTGATCCGCGCTCCAGGTAAGAGTGGCGGCGATGCAGTCGTTCACCAGTGTGTCGCGGATATAGAAGTTGCCGCAGGCGCCAGGCTGGCCTGCAGTGAAGGTAGTCAGATCCATCGACTCGCTGAACTGGACGGTGATCATCGAGTTGGTGGGAATGCTCTCGTTGCTGGCAACACTGCTCCAGACAACCGAAGGAGCTGTAAAGTCTGGCCCTCCTCCCGTCTGGAAGGAAGACGTGAAGGTCACCGGATGCCCGACGCGATCAACCACGCCATTGATGTTCATAGTGAGCGTCGTGTTCGCCGGGAGTGGTGCGTAAGGCACGAACTGGATGCGCGTGTCGGCGGTATTGAAGGTGTAACCACCTGCAATCGGCGTGGCGCCATTCAATATCTGGAACGTGCTGCTGTTAAGGCTTGCCTGATCGACGGGCTTGTTGAAGACCACACCAGGCGAGATGTTCACGCCGATATTGGCCGACCCATTGAAGGGCACGGCGCTGACAACCGTGGGTACTGTTGAGTCGGCCGTGGTTCCGGTGTACTCATACCAGTTGGTCGCTGTTGCCGGCACGCTGGTGGTGCTCTGCAATCCGCTCTTGACGTAGACGTAGATGTAGTGGTTCGCGGACAGCGCGCTCGTGGGCACCATCAGCACCTCATTGGGCTGCGGCTGCGAGTACGTTGCAGCCACATTGAGGCCGGTACTCGAGTCGTAGAGGTAGATGTTGCTCGACGTGATGGTGCTCGGATTCAGCGGCGTGTTGAACTGCACGTCGAAGATCGTGTTGAGCGGAACCGGGTTTGTGTAAGCCGGCGGTGAGGTGGTCTGGACCGTGGGCACAAGCGTGGCGGTGCTGGCCGCCACAGTAAAGTAGCCGGATGTGGCGTTGATCGGCGTGTTATAGGTGGACTCCATCAACGAGGTGTTCGTCCACCACTGGATGAGAGCGCCCGCCGTAAACGGCACGCTGGGCGTGAACTGGAGTGTGAAGCCGTTGTCGAGCACCTGCACAGTGCCGGGCACGAGCGTGTTGTTCTGTGCCACCTGGATGCCGCCCGTTGCTGTTGAGGGGTTGATGGGCAGATTGGTGTAGAGCACGATGGGCATGCCGGCGTTAACGCCTGAGGCGCCATTGCCCGGCCGTGTAGTAATGATCGACCCGTTGGTATTCGAATCGTACTGGCTGGTCGTGAACTGGCTCGTGAAGTTCTGGAGCGTGTTACCCTGCCAATCCTTGATGCCACTGTTGAGGATCGCGGTCAAAGTCGTGCTGGCCGGCAGCGCGTAGCAGTTGAACGAGAGGGTTGCGTCATCCTGCGAATGCGCGAAGCTGACGCACCACGGGCTCTGGCTATCGCCCGCAAAGAGCGCGGCGCTGCTTGAATTCACCGTGCCCAGGTTGACGGATCTGTTGAACGTGGCCATCACCGGCGCACGCAGGCCGACGTTAGCAGCGTTCGCGGCGGGCGCGAAGGCCATTACCTGCAGAGGATTCGGTGCAGGCGTGGAGGTGCTGCCCGTGGTGAAGCTCATCAGGGCCGTGTAGCAGCCACCTGCCGAGTCGCCGGCCAGATCGAGCGGGCCGTTGCAGGTTCCCACGTAAATCTGCGTGTTGGTCGGGAATGGGCTTGCTGGTGTAAACACGACCTGACTGCCCGTTACCGCGTAGTTGCCTGTGATCTCCTGGTTGCTGTTATAGCCGATCATCACCGGCAGCGTGGTGGCATTCACCGTGGCCGGATCGATCGGGTTGTTGAAGTTCATGGTGATGGTGGTGTTAGTGGCAACGCCGGTACTGCCGCTGCTCGGCGTGGCGCTTACCAGCTTCAAACCGCCGGTAAGGCTGGCGCCGCAGGTCTCGATCACACCCGTGAGGCGGAATGCCTCATATGAGTTATCCGTGGTGCCCCACGCCAGAGAGAGCGTGTTGCTGCCAACCACAAGGTAGCTCGATATCGGAATGTTGATTGGTGCAAGGCTGGTGTACGCACTCAGGTTGCTCATGATCGACGTGCCGTTGATGCCCAGCTCACCGTTGTCGTCAATGCCGACGTAGCCCACAAGGCACAGGTTCGCAGGCACACTGGGGCCCGGGATCGTGAACGTCGTCGAGTAGACGCCATGGGTATTGCTCGTCGTGCTATTCGGATTGATGGTGATCCAATCAGAGTTTGGACCGTTGACGGGCCATCCGCTATACCATCCGGTGTTGCCGGGGCCAACCATATAGAGCGGCTGCGGTGTGCCAGCCGTGGAGAAGACCGTATCCGGAGGCGTCGGCGTGCTTGCAGTCGGAACCACGGTCCAATGCCCGTCGGCTGTGCCGTTGGTTGTAATGAGGTTCCCGGACCCGTCAAAGCCAGTGGAAACGTTGATCGTGAGCGCAGAGTTCGCGGTGGTGAAAGTACTGGTGAAGGGTACGCCCACATTCCCAACCACATCGCGGTAGCCGGCGATCTGGACGGTATAGACGGTGTTCGGCTGCAGTGGAGCATTCGCCACCGCAATCAGCGTAGCCAGGTCGCTGGACAGCGTCAGCGAGCCGAGGACAGGCGATCCGCCCGCAGGTGTAACCGCAACCGTACTGCCTGTGATGCTGGCCGGATCGATGGCCGAGCTGAAATGCACAATGAGTTCGCCATTCAATGGCACAGAAGTGGCGCCGTCAGCCGGGGAAATAGACGATACGGATGGCGGTGTCAGATCTGCACCGCTGCCAGTGGTGAAGTACCAGTTGGCGCCGTTCAGGTAGTTGCCGTCCACGTCGTAGTAGCCACCAGCCTGATACAGCCGGTAGTACGTGTTGGGCAGCAGCGGAATCGTCGGCGTAAATGTAGCGCTCAGGCCGTTCGGAGCAACGGTCACAGTGCCGCCGACATACTTGCCGCTGTCGCCGTTGTAGAGCAGCAGGGTGCTGGTGTTGATATCGATCGGGTTGATCGGCTTTGTGTATCTGATGACAGGCGCGAAGTTGGTGCCCACGTTGGTCTGATTGCTGAAGTTCACGCTCGTGTTATTCGTCGTCGTGTCAGGACCGCTTCCGGTGGTAAAGGTGAATGAACCAGGCGTGGCCGCGTTGCCGGCCGTGTCGGTGACGGTGTTCGACCAGGCAACTGTGTAAGTGGTGCCAGGCGAGTAGGCGACGGTTGGAGTAAAGGTCACAATAGTTCCCGGACCCCACGAGCAGCAGTTGACGGGAGCATTCCAGCTATAGGTTCCAGCAACCGGGCTGCCGCCGGTAGACACGGTAATACCTGCCTGCGTGGCCTGATCCATGGGTACGCTGAACTCGAGCTGGACCGGCACATTGGTGCCAGCCGTGCTCGATGGCGGCGGATTGGCTGCGATCACGGTTGGAGCTGTCGTATTGGCCGCGGCCGTCGTGTAAAGGTACGTCGTGTACTGGCTGAATGTGTTACCGGTTGCATCCTTGATGGCGTTGGTCATCTGCAGGTAGTACGTCGAGTTGACTGCCAGCAGGCTCGACGGCGCGAAGGTCATCACGCGTCCGGTGGGATCGACGTTGACTGTACCGGCAACGGGAATGTTGCCCTGGCCCGGGTTGCTGTTCAGATAGAGCAGAACAGAGCTGGTGGTGATGGTGGTGCGGTTCATCGGCTGGCTGAAGACAGCAATGATGTTGCTGTTGATCGGCATGCCGCCTGCATTCGAGCCCGGACTCAGCGAGAGGAGCGTCGGAGCAGGAATGGTAGCTGGCTGGATTGTGAAGCCGCCGGGCACGTTCTCAACCTCGCCACCAGTGGTGGTCACGACTGTGACCGGACCAAGCGCCGCGCCGGACGAGATGATTAGCTGTGCAGTGAGGTTGGTGGGGCTGTTCACCGTCACCGGTCCGGCTGTGCCTGCTGCGGCTCCACCCACACTGATATCCGGGCCGAAGTTCGCAACCGTGGTTCCGTTCACCCAGTTGGTGTACTGGCCGATGATGGTGACCGTCACGCTGTTGCCCGGAGCGCCGATGTTGGGATTGATCTGCGTAATCACTGGTGTTCCAGGCGTCACCGCAAAAGCGTTGTTGAGCGTCAGGGTCTGGCTGTTGTAAGTGACAGAGACGTAGGTGTTGCCAACCGTCGCATTGGACGGAATAGTAATGTTCGCGGTCAACTGCGTCGTCGAGTTCACGGTGACAAAGTTGGTCACGATGCCATCGCCCAGCGTCACAGTGGTGAAGCCCTGTTGGAACGTAGTAAAGACACCATTGACAACGAGGTTCACCGTCGTGCCGGCTTGGCCCATGGTGGGAGAAGTCGTGGTGAGCGCAGGAACGCCTGCGAGCACTGTGAATCCTCCGGTGATGCTGGCCACCTCTGCGCCGGTAGTTACAGTCACGTTGCGCGAGCCGAGCGTTGCCCCCGTGTTGATAGAGATATTGGCAACGGCACTGGTCGGGTTGTTCACCGTGGTCGAGTTCACCGTAATGCCCGATCCGAAGTCGGCCACGCTGGTTCCGTTCACCCAGTGGGTGAACAGGCCGGTGAGCGTAACGTTTTGATTGGTTGCGCCCTGGTTGCCAGTCGGCGGATTGACGACGGAGATCTGCGGAGTGCCGTTGATGACCGCAAAGCCGCCGAGGATGGTCGCGACTTCACCACCCGTGGTCAGGCTCACGTTATAGGCGCCCAGCGCCGTCGAATTCGGAATCTGCACAGTAACGTTGGCGTGGAGCGCGTCAATGACGCTGATGCCGGTTACGGCGATTCCGCCACCCAAGCTGGCCGTGGTTGTGCCGGCGGAGAAGTGCGTTTGGCTTCCGGTCACCAGCACCGTGACCGACTGACCCTGCCCTCCAGAGTTCGGACTGAGGCCGGCAATGGCCGCCGGCCCAGCCGTGACCTTGAAGAGCGACGGGCTGGAAACAATCTCAGCACCGGTGGTGACAGTGACGGCGCGATTGCCGAGCGCTGCCGTGGGTTGCACGGAAAGGTTGGCCGTAAGCGAGGTCACACTGTTAAACGTCACCGAATTCACGATCACGCCCGCTCCCGCATCTACAGTGCTGCTGGAGCTGAAGTTGGTGAGGACGCCGGTGAGAGTCACATCCTGTGTCTGTCCCTGCGGCAAACTCGGTGGATTGACGAACACCAGCTGAGGCTGCGTCTGCGTAATGGTGAAGACATTGGTGCCGGTGGCGACTTCACCCAGGGTCGTTACGGTTACCGATACCTGGCCCGGATTCGCATTGGTATTCACAGTGATGTTGGCAGTGATCGACGTGGCGGAGTTGACCGTAAAGCTGTTCACCAGAACGCCCGGAAAAGCGAGCGTGGTAATGCCCTGCTGCCAGTGGGTATTGATGCCGGTGACGTTCACCGCAGGCAGATTCACACCCTGTCCGCCGGTGTTCGGTGAAACGCCGTTCACTACTGCCGGTCCAGGGCTTACATAGACGGCATTATTGATACTCAGCACCTGTGTGCCGGTAGTGACGGTCAGATTGCGATATCCAACAGGAGTCGTCGGCTGCACGAAGCCGTTCACCGTCATCGAGGTAGGACTGGTGACGTTGACATTGGTCAGCGTAATACCGGGACCGTAATCGATCACAGGAGGATTGGCATTCGACCAGTTGGTAGCCTGGCTCAGGATCGTGAATACAGCGCTGCCTTGTTGCCTTATCGAGCCAGGACCGGCAGACAACAACAGCGGCGTTCCAGCTGTTACGACAAAAGCCTGGTTGAGCGTAGCTACTTCGCCGCCGGTGCGCGCCTGCGCATAGGTTGTGCCTTCCGACGCAAGCGGCGGAATAGCAAGCGTGACTGTGGCGTCAGTCGAACTGTTGACCACAACACTGGTGACGACAGTCCCAGCGCCGAAGCTGAACGTAGTTGAACCATTCCAGTGCGTATTCGATCCCTGTACATCGACAGTAATTGTGGTGCCCTGTGGCGAGGTGTTCGGCGTGACTGTCAGGATCGTCGCCAGGCTTGGCGTAACGCTGAAGCCAGCTCCGCCTACCACTTGTGCTATGGCCGGCGCATCGGGCGTTGTAGCAGTTACAGCGTAGCCGCCTGTCGGCGTCTCCTGGCCGATGCTGATGCTCTGCTGTGCCGTGGTGGGCCCAAGGATGGTTGGAGGACCATTGACCGTAATGCCAGGTCCAAAGCTGAACGTAGTGGTGCTATCGAAAGCCGTGAACTGTCCAAGGATGTTCACGATAATGTTCTGCGCACCCTGCATACCCGAACCTGGATCGACGATATTCAGTACAGGCTGTGCAATGACTACTCTGAACTGCGCGTTGTCCACTTCCTGACCGTAGGAGGCCGTTCCATTCGTGGTGAACGTAAGCGCACTGGTTGAGGCTGTCGCATCCGGCGCGATTGTGATGTTCGCGATAGCCGAGGTCGCGCTGGTGATCTGGAATGAGTTCACCGTGATGGATGAGTTCCAGCCGGTGAGTTGCGTGCCGGTGACCGGGTCGGGGTTCCACTCTGTGTTTACGCCTGCAAAGCGGATCGTCAAAGTCTGGCCGGGGATACCGGTACTCGGCGACTCGTACCAGATATACGGCGTGGGCGGTGGAGGCGGCGGCACCACGTTGAAGCTGCCGGTGAGTCCTTGCGTGCCGGTCTGTACTACAACCGTGCGGTAGCCGTATTGCGCACAGCCCGCGGGCACGCCGGGGCTGGTGCAGGTGGGGCCAATGTCGATGTCGGCGCTGATGTGCGAAGCGTTGTCGACGGTGTAATTAACAACAGTGATGCCAGGCCCGAAGTTGACCATCGTCGTGCCCGCTGTCCACTGCGTATAGGCGTTGCCAACAATAGTTACTTGCAGCTCAGTAGTTCCGGGCTGCGCGTTGTTGGGAGTGAGATAGCTGATGGCAGGCACGCCACCGGTTACGACGAATGCGCCGGCATCCGAGAGCGACTCGCCCGCCGTAACCATGTAAATCGAACGCGGCCCGGGATTGGCCGTCTGCGAGATGGTCATGTCAACCGTCGCACTGGTAGCGCTGTTGATGATGACATCGTTGACCGTGATGTCGGAGCCGCCGCCGGCGATGTAGAACTGCGTGAAGTTCTGTTGCCAGTGCGTGGCGGAGCCCGTGATGTTGAACACTATCTCTTGCCCCTCGTTGCCTGTGTTGGGCGAGACGTTAGTGATGATCGCTGGACCCGCGATGATCTGGAAGACATTGGCGTTGACAATCTCGCTACCGGTTCCATTCGGATTGCCCGGCGTGCAACCCGCGTACGTCACACCTTGTGTCTGAATGGGCGGCTGATTCGCGCACGATACGTTGGGTGTCGTCACCGTTACATTCCGGCCACCGCTGAAGGAAAGGGGATCGATGTTGATGACCGCGTCAATTTCAGTCGGGCTTACATATGCAGGTGTACCTACAACTGTGATGCCGGCTCCAAAGGTTGCCGTGCTGTCGGCACTGAAGTGCGAGTACTGGCCGATCAACTTGACGGTGAGATTCTGCACACCCTGCTGTGCCTGATTGGGTATTGCCTCAGTAAGATGCGCTACACCCGGCACCACCTGGAAAGCGAACTGCTGTGAAGCTACCTGGCCATATGTAGTCACGGTGACGGTCTTATAGCCGGTACTGGACGATGTGGTGACGGCAATCGGCACCTTCAGGTGTGTATTGTCAATGACCTGCACAATGCCCACCTGGATGCCGGAATCGTTGAAGCTCACCTGTGTCTGGCCATTAAGGAAGTTCGTTGACATGCCAGCGATATCAACTGTCTCAGTAGACCCCTGCACTGCAGATGCTGTGCCAGAGATTTCGTTGACTACGGAGGTGATCTCCTCGCCATCCTGCGCAACGCAGAAGTTATCGAGAATCGGGGCAGTGGACACCTGCTGGCTGCCAGACGTGATGGTGAGTACATGGCCACACGGGCTGCCGAAGTCAACATAAGCCCACGGACTTACAGTGATGTTGGCTATAAGTGTTTCGGAGTCGATCACGTTGACCGAATTCACGGTGATGTCCTGGTTGAAGGTTGCCGTGACTGTGTTCAGCCCAACCGGCCAGTTGGTGAACCGGCCAAGCACCTCAAGATTGAGGGTTGCGCCCTGCTGTGCAGAACCGGGCGAGATGGCCAGCAGCGTTGGCGAGCCTTCTTCTATATCGATGCCCTGCTGGATCGATGCGTTTTCGCCGTCGGTATTGGCTGTGACCGTCGCGTAGCCGACCGGAGCCGACGAGAGCACGGTGATCTGTACCGTGGCGCTGGTCGGGCTGTTAATGGTCACCTGATCGATGACCACGCCAGATCCAAAGCTGAACGTGGTTTCACCCTGCAGCCAGTGCGTGCCCACACCGGTAATATTCACTGTTGTAGTCTGCAATTGCGCTACAACCCATGGCCCGCCTGATCCGTTGCAGTACGGTGTCAAGTTGCCCTGGCACGAAATGTTCGGCGCGATATTCGAAATGTATGCAGCGCTCGGCGTTACGCTGAAACCGGTGCCCGAGTCGTACTCGGCGCCAGTGATCATAATGACGCTGTTGCCGCCCACCGGCGCTGTCGGAGACACACCGATCACAGCAGTGGCCGTGGTTGGGCTGGTGATCGTCAGGTTGGCGACTGTGACACCTGCGCCGAGGATCAGTTGGGACTGGCCCTGTACCCAGTTGGTCAGCGAGCCAGTGATATTGACTGAATTACCGCTTGAACCCTGCGGCGCGCTGTTTGGGCTTACGCTCAGAATGGTTGGCGTAGCCGGTGTGTCCACGGAGAAGCCCGTAATCAACATCTCCGCGCCGGTGTTGACATAGACCGCATTCCATCCCGGAGGCGTAGGTGTGAGCGAACCTCCCGATGGCGTGTAACTGGTGGTGATATTGGCAACGAGATCGGTCGCGCTGTTCACCGTAACGCTATTTACAGTGATCTGCGGACCACCGAAGATCACCTGCGTTGTTCCGGCCGTGAAGTGGGTGTTGAGACCTACGATCTCCACGTTGAGCGTGGTGCTTTGCGGCGAGTGATAGGGCGAGATGCTCACGATGCCCACTGGCGTGGTGGTCACGTTGAAGTATGTGGTCACGATCTCGCCGCCAGTGGTGAAGGTGACAAGACGCGTCCCTGTGGCTGCTCCAGCCGCGATGTTGATAGTGGCCGTAGCGCTCACCGGACTATTGACCGTAAAGTTCGTCAACGTCACACCCTGACCTGCGATGACCGGTACTGTTCCTGACTGCGAGAGGTGAGTGAACTGTCCGGTGAAGCTGACGCTGAAGCTGTTGGCGCCAGTCGAAGGCACAAGTCCGTTGGCCGGGCTCATTGTGAGCGTCGGCGTGTTGGCATAGACCTTGATCGATGCGCTGACAATCTGGCCGCCCGTGGCCATGTAGAAACCGTAAGTTCCGGGCGGCGTATTTGCAGGAACTGAAATGGCCAGTTGCGCGCTCGTAGCGCTGTTGATCGTGACTTCATTCACCGCAGGCACAGGTACGCCTGCCGGGTAGAAAGATGCTGTCGTGGTGCCCTGAATCCAGTTGGTGTTCACGCCTGCGACGTTAAGCGTCACCTGGCCGCCCTGTGGCACGCTGTTGGGAATGACGCTAGTGATGGCCGCAGCCGATGGCGTGATGCTGAAGCTGAACGGGAAGAGCGTAGCCTGCCCTGCTCCGCCACAGATGAGATTGGCAGTGATGCCGCCCACATTGGCATCCTGCGCCACAGTTATCGGCACAGAAACCTGGTTTGCGCTGATCACGTTGACTGTTGGACTCGAGATCTCACCGGTGAAGTCCGCTGTGATCACGCCGCCTGGGCAGGCATTGAACGCCGTGTAGGCATTGCCGGTAATCACAACCGTCGTCGAGTCTCCCTGCTTTGCAGATGCAGGTGCGACGGAGACCAATGCGGGGGTAGATCCGGTAACTGCGAAGGAGTTGGCCAGGCTGGCTATCTCGCCGCCGGTGGCAACGCTCACATTGTCCACACCAATGGCTGCATTAGCCGGCACAACGACCTGCGCCGTCGCTGTAGTCGGCGATGTCACCAGGACATCGCCCACAACAACGCCGCCGCTGATTGAGACCGTAGTTGCGTTCTGCAGGAAGTGCGTGCCGGTCGCCGTTAGATAGATCGGTCCTGCAAAGCTCTGCGGCACAGAAACCGGCGTAACCGCAGGTGTGGTGGAGCTCACGCTCACCAGCGCCGCGTTGTTCGGCCCTATCTGGAAGATGGGATTGCCCTGTGGCGACAGAACCGACGTAGCAATCTCGCCTCCGGTAGCCAGGGTGATGGTGCGATAGCCAATTGGCGTCGTATTACTGATGGAGATGTTTGCTGTAGCGGTTGTGGCGCTATTGATAGTCAGCCCATTAACAGTAATGCCGTCACCGAAGTTGGCAAATGTTGTGCCTTGCACAAAGTTCGTGCCAGTCGCGGTCAGATCGACGTTCAGCGTCTGCCCCTGCGTTCCAAAGGCCGGGCTGACAGCAGTGATCTGGTGTGTCTGCGACGGGTCGGAGATGATGAAGGCCGACTTCAGCGTTGCGGTTTCTGTGCCTCCGCCAGTGAGCGGTGTCTTGACAGTAATGTTGCGCGCGCCATACACCACGCCTGCCCCGCCTGTCAGCGTGAGATTGGCGTTGATCGTGTTGGCATTGGGGACACTGGTAATTGCCGCCGTAATATCCGCGGGATTGGTGCTGCTTGCCGTGTCAACAAATGTGATAACCGACGATGGGGTGAAATGCGTCCAGCCGTTGCCGGTAATGGTCACCGGAACCACTGTGCCGGCCGGTCCCGCGCCGGGGGAGACAACTGCCACTGCTGCAGCTGGATTGGTCGCGGTCGCTGAGCCGGTGAGTGGAATTGTGAGCGGCGTACCGCCAGGCGCAGTATCCGTTACCACCAACGAGCCCGTGCGAGACGTGGGATTGGTGCTGCTGGGCGTGAAGTTCACGAAGATTGTGCAGGTGGCGTTGGCCGCGATGGCTCCCGTCGCACAGGTGCTGTTAGCCGTGAAGTCACCGGATGGCGTAAGCGTGAAGGTCTCTGGCTGCGACTCGTGATTGGTCAGGATCAGGCTTTTGGGCGCACTAGTGGTACCGACGAGCTGTGCGCTGAATGCGAGGCTGGAATGATTCAACGTGAGTGGCTTGAGTCCTGTTCCGGCAAAGTTGACTACCTGCGGACTGGTGGCCGCGCTGTCATAAATCTGAAGTTGTCCGCTTCGTGTACCGCCGATGGTTGGGTCAAAGCCGACGGTAACATTGCAGGACGAACTAGGGGCCAGAGTGTAAGGAGGAGCAGAGCCACAGGTAGTCGAGGTCTGCTGAAAGTCGCCGCTCAACTGGAAGCCGGTAATAGTGAGAGGATTGGCGGTATCGTTATTGGTGACGGTGATCGTTTGATAGTCGCTGATCTGGCCCACATAGGCCCAGAACGTCGTGATTTGCGTCGGTGCAACAGTAACGGGCGCATTGGCCTTACCGATGAGCGAGATCGTTTGAGGGCTGCCCATGGCATCGTCAAAGATGTTCAGAGTCGCAC
>DASZXD010000056.1:0-8314 GCA_035546015.1 Occallatibacter sp. | reverse complement strand
ATTCCCAACAGCGCGAGCCAAGAGACAACATAGAAAAACCAATTCGGGACCAGTGTAGTTAGGCTCGTAAGTGTAAGGCCAATCATAAATTCATACGAGGATCGCCCCAATGGGACGCGCCGCCTGCGCGGTTTCTGTGAGCTTGTTTCAGGCATGTAAAGATGCTCGCACCAAGGGTCACTTACAGTCGATTAGTTTTCTCTGGATGCTGTGGAAATTAGCACTTGGCGTATTTGCGATTTAGATGGACACTTCCGGAGCTTTGTGACTGGATTTCCGGGCATCCCGTTCGAGAAAATCCTCAACTGCAGTGGCCGGTTCTTTCTTGGTCTATTTCCGTTTTAGAGGAATCGATGGCGGGAACAAATCTCTTCTGCGAGCATCCGCTCCATGCAATGGTGGCGGAGAGAGTGGGATTCGAACCCACGGTACCCGTTAAAGTACACACGCTTTCCAAGCGTGCGCCTTAAACCACTCGGCCATCTCTCCGCGGCAGGCTCAACTGTTTGAATCTATCATAAATCTTCTCTGCGAAGTTCTGCAGAACAGGAGCAAGTCGGCGCCGCTTTGTTCCATCCTGAAAGCGTTTACTCGCGCGCCCCGGCTGATTTATAGTGCCGTTGCCCGCCATCCTGCTCATTTCGTGCACATGAAGCGGGACTTTCATTCGAAAGAGGCTTCTTCCATGCCTGGAATCTCCCGCCGCACGCTGATCCAATCTGGCCTTGCGCTCTCTGCATCTTCGGCTCTTGCACGTTCCGCATGGGGTCGTACCGCCGCGCTGCTCGCAAGCGATGCGCAGGCTGCATCTGTGCAGGCGCTGGCTGCCATTGCGCCGCGTGAGCAGCTCCTTTTCGATTTCGGATGGAAGTTTACCTTTGGCAACAGCGTCGATCCGCTGAAGGACCTGGATTTCGGTTACGGGCAAGGCGACTTCGCCAAGACCGGTGACTTCAAGTTCGCCAAGGCCGGTTACGACGACTCGAAGTGGCGCAAGCTGAATCTGCCGCACGACTGGGCCGTCGAGTTGCCATTTGTGCATGATGAGGAGCAGAAATCACACGGCTACAAGCCGCTCGGCCGGCGCTACCCGGACACCAGCGTGGGCTGGTACCGGCGCGAGTTCGATGTGCCCGCATCCGACGCAGGCCGTCGCGTCGCCATCGAATTCGACGGCATCTTTCGCAGCGTGCTCATCTTTGTGAACGGTTGTTTTGTTGGCCGCAATGACAACGGCTACACGCCCTTCCGCTTCGACATTTCGGACTTTCTTGCCGTCGGCGCAAAGAACTGCATTGTGGCTCGCGTCGATGCGAGCTTTGGCGATGGATGGTTCTATGAAGGCGCGGGCATTTATCGCCATGTGTGGCTCACCAGGACTGACCCGCTGCATCTGGGCAAATGGGAGAGCGTGGTGCGCACTGATGTAAAAGGTAACTCGGCTGCGCTCGCACTCGAAACAATCGTGGTGAATGAAGGCAAGCAGCCTGAAACAGCGAAAGTCTCGTGGAAAATTCTCGATGCTTCCGGCAACACTGTCGCCACAGCCGAATCGCAGGAGCAGCCTGTTGCTGTCGACGGCTCAACGCATTTTGCGTCATCCGCGAATATCGCAAATGCCGCATTGTGGTCGCCGGATACGCCGAATCTCTACGCGGCAATCGTCACAGTTGAGTCCGGCGGAAATACGCGTGATGCCGAGCAACTCACCTTCGGAGTGCGTACCGTTCGCTGGGATGCCGATCACGGCTTCTTCCTCAACGGCCAGCCGGTTAAGATTCAGGGCACATGCAATCATCAGGACCACGCCGGAGTAGGCGCGGCGCTGCCCGATCGTCTGCAATACTTCCGCCTCGGTGTGCTCAAAGAGATGGGTGGCAACGCCGTGCGCACCTCGCACAACATGCCCACACCTGAGTGGGTTGAGGGCTGCAATCGTCTTGGCATGATGATGATGTGCGAGACGCGCCAGATGAGTTCCAGCCCCGAAGGCCTTGCCCAGCTTGAAGTCATGATCAAGCGCTATCGCAACGCGCCCTGTGTGATTCTATGGTCCATCGGCAACGAGGAAGGCCACATGCAGAACGACATGGCCGAGCAGGGCGCGAAGGTCGGCGCCACCATGGTGCGCCGGTGCCACGAACTCGATCCAACGCGCATGGTCTCCGCCGCTGTCAACGGCGACAACTCCAAAGGAGTTTCGAACGCGCTGGATGTGACTGGCTTCAACTACAATCTGCGCTTTCCTGACGGCTACCACAAGGCGCATCCCGACAAGGCCATCTACGGGTCGGAGACGGCAAGCGCCATCTCCACGCGCGGCGAATACACGACCGACAAGCTGCGCAACATCGTCAGCGCCTACGATGTGAACCAGCCCGGCTGGGGAGAAACCGCCGAGGACTGGTGGACCTTCTATGGCACGCGTGAGTGGACGTGCGGCGGCTTTGCGTGGACCGGTTTCGATTACCGCGGCGAGCCTACGCCTTATGGCTGGCCTTCCATCAACTCACAGTTCGGCATCGTAGACACCTGCGGATTTCCGAAGGATTCGTTCTTTTACTACAAGGCGTGGTGGGGCAAGGAGCCCGTGCTGCATCTGTTTCCGCACTGGAATTTTGAGGGAAGGGAAGGCGATGAGATTCCCGTGTGGGTTCACTCGAATCTGGATTCGGTGGAACTGATCGTGAATGGCAAGAGCCAAGGCAGCAAGAAGGTTCCGCATCTGGGACACGTGGAGTGGAAGGTACGCTACGAGCCCGGCACGATTGAAGCGCGCGGCACAAAAGGCGGCAAGGTTGTGCTCACCGAAAAGCGCGAAACCACCGGTCCTGAGGTTGCCATCCGCATCATAGCCGACCGCACCGAGATCAGCGCCGACGGCGAGGACGTTGCCGTGCTCAAAGTTGAAGCGCTCGACAAAGACGGCCGCCCCGTGCCCACAGCGCAGAACGCCATCGCCTTCAATGTGACAGGCGCAGGTGAACTCATCGGCGTAGGCAACGGAGATCCCAACTGCCAGGAGAGCGACAAAGAACCAAAGCGCTCGCTCTTCAACGGACTTGCGCAAGTCATCGTGCAATCGACGAAACGCCCCGGTGAGATTCACATCGAAGCAGCCAAGGACGGATGGGAAGGGCCCGAGCTCACCGGCGCAAAACTGGTCATCACAACTAAAGCGGTTACGCTCAGGCCCGCCGTGCCGGTAATCGGCGGCCGCGGCTGAGTTGGCACATAGCCGGGTGCGGTATCGAAAGAAGCACCTCTTTGTCGGGAATTCTGCAGTCCTTCGAGTGCGTAGGTGCGCGGACTGCGATAGAGCCTTGGCATGGTCGCTTAAAATCTCATAACTTGTTGTTAATAAATAAGATAATGAAACATAGCGAGGTTCTCTTTTGGAACATCTCCGGCCGATTTGCCGAGGGGTGCACAAACGGGTAACACCTTCGGGTCAGCAGGCGGTACAGACGACATAGAAGGTGACTATAATCACACAGGAGCGCGAATTAGTGTCGCCTCCTTTGAATTTACCCGAAGGGAATCCCGCCAAATGGCGACTGGAGACCTGGCCCTGGGTCAAGAACAGGGCTCACTGAACGCGCGCCAGCGCGTTGTCAACGACTTCAGCATCATCGTAGCAACGGTTAACGGATCCGGCTCCCAATCCGCCAATAGCGTGCTGCTGAAAAGCATCTTCGGAATGGGGGTGCCCGTCAGCGGCAAGAACCTCTTTCCCTCGAATATCGCCGGCTTACCCACCTGGTACACCATCCGCGCCAGCAAATATGGCTATGTGGCCCGCAAGCGCGAGTGCGAGGTGCTGGTGGCTCTCAACCCCGAAACCGCACGCGAAGACATTCTGAATCTGCCCACCGGCGGTGTGGCCATCTACGAAGAAAACCTGAACCTGAAGCAGTACCGCGAAGACGTGGTTTGCTACCCGGTTCCCTTTGACAAGCTCACTGCGGCTGTTTGCCCAGAGGCCAAGCTGCGCAAGCTGGTCAAGAACATGGTTTACGTGGGCGTGGTGGCAAAGCTGCTTGATATTGATCTCGATGTGATCGAGAAGAGCGTCAAGAAGCAGTTCGCCAAAAAGCAAAAGGTCTTCGACCTCAACTTTGGCGCTGTGAAGGCCGGCTACGACTACGCGCACAACACCTTCACCAAGCAGGACCCCTTTTACATCGAGCACATGGCCAGCACCGCCGGCAAGATCATCATTGACGGTAACGCGGCCTGCGGCATGGGAGCGGTCTTTGCGGGCGTCACGGTTGTGTCGTGGTACCCCATTACACCTTCGACCTCGCTGATTGAGGCCACGGCTGACCTGCTTAAGAAATACCGCATCACGCCCGGGGGCAAGGCGACCTTTGCCGTTGTGCAGGCTGAGGACGAACTGGCCGCGATCGGCATGGTGCTTGGCGCGGGCTGGGCTGGCGCGCGATCCATGACCTCGACCTCTGGTCCTGGCATCTCGCTCATGGCTGAATTTGCGGGACTCGGCTACTTCGCCGAGCTCCCCGGCGTCATCTTCGACGTGCAGCGTACAGGCCCCGCAACCGGCATGCCTACGCGCACTTCGCAGGCTGACCTGCTCTCGGTCGCGTTTCTTTCACACGGTGACACCAAGCATGTGATCCTGCTGCCCGGCAATGTGAAAGAGTGTTTCGAATTCGGCTATGCGGCCTTCGATCTTACTGAGCGGCTGCAGACTCCGGTCTTCGTGCTCACCGATCTTGACCTAGGCATGAACAACTGGATGTCCGAACCCTTTGTGTACCCTGACAAGCCGCTCGACCGTGGCAAGGTGCTGACCGCTGAAGACCTCAACCGTCTCGGAGGATTTGCGCGCTACAAGGACGTAGACGGCGACGGCATCGGCTGGCGTACCCTGCCCGGCACCAATCATCCCAAGGCTGCCTACTTCACCCGTGGTTCAGGACACAACGAGAACTCTGGCTACACCGAAAAGCCCGACGACTACATCAAGCTGATGGAGCGTCTCTCGCGAAAGTTCGAACGCGCACGCAAGCTGGTTCCCGCGCCTGTTGTCGTAATGAACGGCACTTCGAAGGTCGGATTCCTGGCCTTCGGCACCACCGACTTTGCTCTGCGGGAGAGCCTTGACCAGATCAAGGCCGAGTATGGGCAGAGCGTGGACTACATGCGTATCCGCGCCTATCCGTTCGCGCAGGAGATTCACGACTTTGTCGCATCGCACGAGCGCGTCTACATTGTCGAGCAGAACCGCGACGCGCAACTGGCCAGCCTGCTCAAGCTCGATCTTCCTGGCGAACAGGCCGCCAAGTTGCGCAGCATTCTTCACTACAACGGCCTTCCGGTCGATGCACGCAGCATCACGGAAGAGTTCGCGACCAAGGAGGGCCTGTAATGGCTACGGCAGCACCAACTCCAAAAACCAATCGTATCGGTCTTCCCATCGTGGAGTACCGCGGCGGCAAGTCCACGCTCTGCGCGGGCTGCGGCCACAATGCCATCTCCGAGCGCATTATCGACGCCATGTTTGAAATGGGCGTGGAGCCCGAGCGGGTCATCAAGATGAGCGGCATCGGCTGCTCGTCCAAGAGCCCCGCCTACTTCATGAACCGCTCGCATTCGTTCAACAGCGTGCATGGGCGCATGCCCTCAGTCACCACCGGTGCGCTGCTGGCCAACAGCACGGTGCAGGCTCTGGGCGTCTCCGGCGACGGTGACACGGCCTCCATCGGCATGGGCCAGTTCGTTCACCTGATGCGCCGCAATCTGCCGATGATCTACATCATCGAAGACAACGGAGTCTACGGTCTCACCAAAGGCCAGTTCTCCGCTACAGCAGATATCGGCTCCAAGCTCAAGACCGGCGTCATCAATGACCTTCCGGCCATCGACACATGCTCGCTTGCCATCCAGTTGGGTGCCACGTTTGTAGGCCGCTCCTTCTCGGGCGACAAGAAGCAGCTTCTGACCATGCTCAAGGCGGCCATAGCGCACAAGGGAACCGTGATGCTCGACGTGATCAGTCCCTGCGTGACCTTCAACGATCACGAGGGCTCCACCAAGAGCTACAAGTTCCTGCAGGAGCATGACGAGCCGATCAACGAGATTGGCTTTGTGCCCAGCTTCGAAGACATTGAAGTCGACTATGACTCAGGTGAAGTCTTCGATGTGCAGCTTCACGATGGCTCAAGCCTGCGTTTGCGCAAGTTGCTCGAGGACTACGACCCGACCGACAAGATCAAGGCGGTGAAGACTCTCACTGAGGCGCATGAGAAAGGCGAAATCCTCACCGGCGTTTTCTATGTCGACACCAAGAAACCCACGTTTATCGACCTGCTCAACATGGTCGATGAGCCGCTGGCCACGCTGCCTGAGTCGCTTACGCGTCCTTCGAAGGAATCGCTCGACAGCCTGATGCTCAGCCTGCAGTAGCTATAAATTGGGTGCCCCATCCTTTCCACGTACTTTATGGATAGGATAGGGCATCACCAAAACATCCTTCCTCAAATCTCCCACCAGTCGAACTGCATCATCCGCGGATAATAAAGTCCGCCGCGAACCTGCGCAGCTTTCCCGCGCAGATTCCGCAATACCTGCGCGTAAGCCTCGATCTGCGGCGCAAAGATTTCTCTCAATTTTGGAAGAACGTTTTGGAGATTCAAGCCTTCTTCATGCGCTGTCTTGTAGTCCACAATCCACCACACATCGCCGTCTTCTGACAACGCCTCAGTCCCTGCACGAAACAGCCGGTCCACCTGCACCGTGCGCAGCCGCCCGTTCACCACTCCTGCCCATCGCACTTCGCTGGCCGCATCGGCGCGCGGAGAAAGAATCCACCGCCCGACCGGTTCCTCTGCTGCCTTGCGCGCAATTCCGATCGCACGCGCTGCAATCTTCGATGCCTGTTCACGCTCGACGCCCGATCCCCGTACCGTCGCGGCAATGCGCGGCTCCATGCGCGCCAGTGCAGCACAGGCAGCGTCCCAATCCATGGCCGCACGCAGTCTTGCCAGCTCTTCGAGCAGCGTATGTACACTTACGCCCAACGCTCTCGACAATACTCCACCCTCGTGCCGCTCATAGAACTGCCCCATGCCCGCAATCGCCGGTTCCACAACTGGGGCAATATCTCCAGATATGCCAACCGGGGCATCCGCTGGCAGGCGGTATAAAAGCGTTCCACGCTCTAATGCCGGCACCGCAATCAGATTCCCCGCCGCAGCCGCTATATCGACAACCTGCGCCTCGCGAGTCGTGCGCCAGGCATCGAAGCGCTCGCGCACATCGGTCTCCAGTGCAGGCCATGCCGTTTTCAGCAGACTCTCGCGCGGTTCCACCAGTGTCAGCGATCCATTCTTCTCCGTCCTGTAAGCTGGTCGTGCATACAGATGCAACTCTTCGCGGGCGCGTGTTGCTGCAACATAGAGCAGCCGCCGCATCTCCTGTACTTCGCGCTCGTGATACACGCGGTCGACCCACTTCTTTGCGCCGCCGCCCTCCGCGCCCTTGGTCTGCAGCGGCGCAACCAGAAACTCCGTTGGCTCCTGCGACTCATCCGGCTCTGCCAGTCCCCGCTCCAGCCAGGAAAGCAGCTTAAGGTTGCTGTGCGTCGTCGCAGCCTGCAGCTCCGGCACAATCACTACCTCAAACTCCAGCCCCTTCGACTTGTGTATGGTCATCAACTGCACGCCACACTCGCTCTCCGCATCCGGATCGGGCAGCGCTTTCAGATTATCGAGCGCTGCGGCGAGCGCGGGACCCAACACATCCTGTTCACCTTCAGGCAGTGCATCGAGTGCGCGCCACAGCAGGTCAAGATTGGCCCGCGCCGCCGCATCCACACACTGCGCGCCACCCAGCATAAGCCACACCTGCTCGATCCAAGTACCGAGCGAAATTGCAGGTCGCGTGAACCGCAGCCGCGGCACGGCATCTATGGCGCGCAGCACACGCACTACCGCCGCCCGCCCCTCCGCGCTCAACAGATGCAGCCGCTCCCCGATCAGTCCCGCCACGGGACGCCGCTGCAACTCGGCATCGTCAGCACTTGTCAACGTATGCAGATCCGTAAGCGAAAGCCCGCACCACGGAGCCCGCAGCACACCCAGCCATGCAATGCGATCTTCATCATTCAGCAGTGCATGTGCCAGCGCCAGCGCGTCCAGCACTTCAGGCCGCTGGCTTAGCTCTTCAAGTTCCACTGCCCGAAAGGGAATGCGAGCCTCGCGCAGGGCCTCAGCAACCGGCGCAAGTACCTTATGCGTGCGTCCCAGCACAGCAACGCGATATTTCTTCTTTTCCGCGTCGCCACGTTGCT
>DASZXD010000055.1:0-14423 GCA_035546015.1 Occallatibacter sp. | reverse complement strand
TTCCACTTCGATATGAATTACACCTCGGCGCTATTTGCCGCGGCTGTAACCACCTACTATTGGTGGCAGAACATCAAGGGCATCGAAGAGTCCAGCACAAAGGCACTGCAGGTTATGCAGATCACCACCATCATGGTGGTGATTTTGTTTCTCTGGGGCACTTACTCGATCTTTGTGCGCGGCGTTCATTTGCCGCCAATGCCGCTGCCCCAAAACCTGCACTTCAGCTCTGATGCACTGGGCTTTCTGCGCGGTCGCGGCCTGCCCATTGCGGGCCTATTCGGCATCCTGATGGCCTTCGGGCATTCAATTCTCGCTATGTCAGGCGAGGAGAGCCTGGCCCAGGTCAATCGTGAGATCGAGCACCCCAAGCTCAAGAACCTGAAGCGGGCGGCGATCGTTATCGCCATCTACAGCCTGGTGTTCACGGGCGGCGCCACGCTGCTGGCATCGATGCTGATTCCGGACTATGAGCGCACGCACATTTATCCCGACAACCTGATCGCCGGACTGGCGATGTTCATGGCGGGGCCGCTGTTCTGGCGCATTGTGTTCCGCATCTTTGTGGTGCTGGTTGGCTTCCTGATTCTGTCGGGCGCCATCAACACGTCGATGATCGGATCGACGGGCGTGCTGATGCGCGTGGCTGAAGACGGCGTGCTGACCGACTGGTTCCGCATGCCGCACTCGAAGTTCGGCACAAGCTACCGGATCGTAAACCTGGTGTACATCCTGCAGATGATCACCATCATCGCGACGCGGGGCAATGTAATCACCCTGGGCGAGGCCTACGCGTTCGGCGTGATCTGGTCATTCACATTCAACAGCCTTGCCATGCTGGTGCTGCGCTGGAAGTACCACGGCGAGCGCGGCTGGAAAGTTCCACCGAACATCAAGATCGGGAAGACCGAGATTCCTGTTGGACTGATCTCGGTCTTCATGGTGCTGCTGACCACGGCAGTAGTGAATCTATTCACCAAATCAGTGGCTACGGTGAGCGGCGTGGCTTTTGCCGCTTCGTTCTTCATCATCTTCACGGTCTCTGAGCGGCACAACCGCGCCAAGCAGGCGTTGACCGAACGGCAGATGAAGGACCACTTCCAGCTTGAACATCAAGACACGATCAGCCGCGAGTCAGTGGCGATCAGGCCGGGCGGCGCGATGGTGACAATGCGCGACCCGTCGAATCCGCTGGCGCTGAAGTGGACCCTTGCGCGCACCAACACAGACGAGCGAGACGTGATCGTGATCAGCGTGCGTCTGATGGGCGCGGGAGGACCGGAATTCCTGAGCGTCGAGCAGCAAAGCTTCAGCGAGCACGAGCAGACCATTTTTACCAAAGCCGTGTCTGTAGCAGAGAGTTTTGGCAAGAAAGTTTCTCTGCTGGTGGTTCCTGCGGGCGACATTTTTGCCGCGCTGGCGCAGGGCGCAAACTCGCTTGAAGTGGACTCGGTTGTCTCAGGGCTTTCGAGCTCTCTCACCGCCGAAGAGCAGGCCTTCCACATGGGCCAGGCCTGGGAGGCACTGCCTGAGCCCAAGCGTCAGTTCAACTTCTACGTAATCGGACCGGAAGGCGAAACGAAGGTCTTCTTTATCGGGCCGCACGCGCCTGCGCTTAGCCCGGACGATGTGCAGCTTGTACACCGGCTGTGGCTCAACATGAGGCGCGATCCAACGCTCTCAGAGCTGCACCACAGCGACATCATCACCTATGCGCTGACGCGGCTTGCCGGCCAGTATGCGCGAGAGAAGGCGGATATTCTGCGCGACATTAAAAACTGCCGTGCGGCTGACACGCCGGCCCGGCTGACTTATGGGAGTCCGGACTCCGGACTGACGGCCTCAAGCCCGCCGCAGCGGGCTGTGAAGCAGACTCGCGACCAGTAGGTCAAAATCAGACCGTAAACTCCTCCCCCGGCTTCCACGAGACTACTTTCACACCCGGCTCGACAAGTGCGGCCAGCTGCTCCGGCGTGCCTTTGAGCGGCGGGAATGTGCCCCAGTGCAAGGGCAGCACAACTTCCGGCGCAATGAAGCGCACTGCCAGCGCGGCTTCCTTTGGACCCATGGTGTAAAAACCGCCGATAGGCAACATCGCTACCTTGGGCCGATAGAGCTCGCGGATGAGCTCCATATCGCGGAACGGCGATGTGTCTCCGGCGTGATAGAGCACGAGACCGTTCGCAAGGGTGAGCACGTAACCGGCGGCCACGCCTACGTAGTGAACTCCCTGCTCGTCCTGCGCTCCGGCGGAGTGACGGGCATCGACCATGGTGGCTGTCACATCTTCAAGCTCTACCGATCCACCCAGGTTCATGCCGATGGTGTTCTCCACGCCTTTACCTGCGATGTAGTTCGCCAGCTCGTAGATGGCAACCACTTTGGAGCCGTGTTTTTTCGCGACAGGAACCACGTCGGAGATGTGGTCGCCGTGTCCGTGAGTAAGCAGGATGTAGTGGAGATTCGAGGGCAGCTCAAAGTCACTGGGGTATTTGGGGTTGTGCTCGATGAAGGGGTCGATGAGGATGTTGGCTCCCCCAGGGGTTTGTACCAGTACGGTGGAATGGCCCAGCCAGGTAACGCGTGTGGGATTGGAGTCGCTCATTTGGTTTTCTCCTTTTGCTGCGCGGCTATGAACAAGACAAGGACTGCGGAGTTTAAGTCGAGTGTGACGCTGGAGTTAACGGTTCGGCTGCTTTGCGGCAGCCACCCTAATGAGAAGTATCGCTTGACGGCTCAGGAAAGCAAAGGTAGGCTACCCAAAAAGGCGAATATATGGCGAAAATTGATTCGCTCTTCCCTATCCTCAATTCTCACTCCGATGCAAAGCCGCTGGCTGGGCTGGCAAAGACGGCTGCCGATGCGCCGCTCGATTCAAGCGGGTTTCTGACCGAGTACAGACCGCTGAAGTCGCGGTCTCTGCTGAGCAAGGTGAACTCGAAGCGCGGCGTGCCGTTCACGCATGCCATCAATCCGTATCGCGGCTGCGAGTTTGGCTGCCGGTACTGCTATGCGCGGTATACACACGAGTTTCTGGAGATGCGCGACCCGGAGGAGTTTGAACGCAAGATCTTCTTCAAGCAGAATGCGGCGTGGCTGCTGACGCAGGAAATCAAGCGTCTGAAACCTGGCACGCATATCGCCATCGGCACGGCGACGGACCCATACCAGCCGCTCGAACGGAAGCAGATGCTGACACGCTCGATTCTGGAGGTACTGGCGCAGACGAGCGGGTTTACGCTGGGGATTGTGACCAAGTCGGTACTGGTGGCGCGGGATATCGACGTGCTGCAACAGGTGAAAGAGCGGAACCGGCTGACGGTGCACATTACCGTAACCACGATGAACACGAAGCTGGCGCGGATTCTGGAGCCGAGAGCGCCGCGGCCCGACCTGCGCATCCAGACGCTAGCCAAGCTGCGGCAGGCGGGACTACGCGCGGGAGTTCTGTGCTCGCCGCTGATGCCGGGTATTACGGACAGCCGCAGCTCGATGGCTGCGGTTGCCAAGGCCGCGGCTGCTGCGCGCACGTGCTTCTTCGCCTCGGGACCGCTGTTTCTGAAGCCCTGCTCACTGCCGACGTTCTTTGCGTTTGTGAAGAAGCACTTCCCCGAACTGTTGAAGACATATGAAAAGCGGTATGCAAAGAACGCATTCGTCTCGCCGGAGTACAGGAAACGAGCTGCAGAGCTTGTCGATTCAGTGTGCAAGGAGTTCAAAATCGGGCGCAGGTATGGCGAGATATGGGAGGAAGAGACAATGCCCGCACCCGCGGCAGTGGTGATGCAGCCCTGGCTGCCGTTTGAGGAGGCTTAGCGGGTCATGATGACTTCAGAGACAGAGTCTTTGGCGAGAAACTGGCGGTGACCTGACCAGCCGGCGAAGAGCTTTTCAATACTGCGGTTGGTGAAGGCGCGCTGGATGGGAAATTGCTCGGCGAGCTGCACCTCCACATCGTCAGTGGGCGTGACGTGGAAGCGGCAGTTGACGGTCTCCTCGCCCTGAGTGCGGGTATGAAAGAAGGCCAGTACCTGGCCTCCGGAATTCATGGATGCGTGGAGATGCTCGACGACCGGCGTGACGAAGGCCTGCGGCAGGTAGTCGAGCGCGGTCCAGAGGAGAACCACATCGAACATGCGACCGGCAAAATTGAGCGAAGAATCAAGCAGTCCCTGGACATTTAAAACAGGCTTGCCTTCGTCGTCTGCGCCGATCTGCCAGTTTTCAGCGCATGCGTCGTGCACGAGATCGGAGAGGTAGACGCTGTGGCCAAGGTCGGTGAGGTAGTTGATGTTGGTGGGCGAGGTGAAGCCAACATCAAGGATGCGCAGGCCCGGCTCCGCCTGCAGACGCTTACGCAGCACTCCCCATCCGCCAGAATGGCGTGGAATGCGCGGGCCGGTAACGCCGTGTGTCGACGCGGCCGAGGCGCTGCTTTGCTTTTTTTCAAACCAGTTCCGCAACCTGAAAGTCCTCTCGCAGCCAGCGCCGACGCGAAATCAAGCGCGGCGCGGACGCTCGTGTCAGGCAACTCCGCCGGCGGCAGCGGCGCTTGCACCCTCGGGCGCTTTGGCGGCACCCTGGGTCAGGTCGACCTTGCCGCGGAAGACGGCATTGTCTTCGACAGAAAGCCGCAAGGCACGGATGTCGCCTTCGACGGCGCAACCGGCGCGCAGTTCCACGCGGCCGCCGGCCACAACGTTGCCCTGTACATGGCCCAGAATGAGCACGTCTTTGGCGACGAGATCGGCCGAAACGTTGGCGCTGGGCCCGATGGTCAACCGGCTCTCGGTCAGAGTTATGGTGCCTTCCACGTGGCCGTCCACGATCAGGTCTTCACTGCCTTTTACTTCTCCGCGAATCTCGACGCTCTTGCCGATGCGTGCCGGAGTATTCTCCACTGGCATGTCCTCGTCCCTTCCATTGGCCGTAACGATTGCGCTTTCCAGGGAAAAACGCTTCAGGCCCCTGCCCGCACTATAACAGCATCCCGGCCTTGTGCCGCAATCGGAGAATCCATGGACGCGCCGGTCACGTCTAATCAACAGCATGAGTCCCCTCAACCCGCAAAAGGTGGCCGATGGCCGCTGAGCTGACGGCAGTGTGCAGACTGGTTCCCATGGTTTGCCTGCTGGCCGGAGCCGCCGTGTGCCTGGGGCAGGCGACTCCGGAGCCGCTCGAGCCCGCGCAGGCGCAGGCATTGGTGATGCGGGTGCTGAACAATGAGCTGCGGGCCGCGCAGGACACGAGCCATCCAATGCGCTATGCCCTGCACAAGGCCAGCCCACGGCTGACCACGACCAAGCTGATTATCGAGACCAAAGACGGCGCGGTGGCGCGGCTCATTTCGATCAACGACCAGCCGTTGCGTGCGCCCGACGAGCAGAAGGAGCAGGCGCGGCTGTATGCGCTGCAGGCCGATGCCGGGCTGCAGCGGCACCGCAAGCAGAGCGAGGACTCCGATACGGCACGGGCGCTGCGCATACTGCGGGCACTGCCGCACGCCTTTGTCTATCAGTATGCGGGCCCGGTCGAGACGCCAAGTGGACGAATTGAGAAGTTTACATTCAGGTCGAATCCGTCATTCGACCCGCCCGATCTTGAAACTGAAGTGCTCACAGAAATGACCGGCGAGATTTGGATTGATGCGGCGCACGAGCGCGTGACGCATCTCGAAGGGCATCTGCAGCAGGATGTCAACTTTGGCTGGGGGATTTTGGGCAGGCTTTACAAAGGCGGATGGGTCGCGATCGAGCAAGCGGACGTGGGCGATGGGGTGTGGCGCACGGTGCGCTTCCAGATGCAGATGAGCGGGCGCATCTTTATCCGCACGCGGATCTTCGATACGACGCAGTTGCAGACGCAGTTTGCGCCGGTGCCGGTGGGGCTGACCTATGTGCAGGCTATCCAGATGCTGCTGGCAAGTTCAGGCGCCAACACCGCCAGACGATGAATTGATTGCGTAAAACACGAAGGCCCTGCGCGATGAACGCAGGGCCTTCGTGTTTCGATCAGACCACAGCTACATCTTGGCAAAGACGATAACCATGGTGAAGAGGGTGAGCGACTCGATGAAGGCCAGACCGAGCACCAGGAAGAGCATGATGCCAGGGCGGGTTCCGGGGTTGCGAGCCAGCGCCTCAGTTGCCGAGGCGACTGCGCGACCCTGACCGAGGCCGCAGAGGCCGGCGGCGAGACCCATGGCCAAGCCGGCGCCGATGGGCACCAGGCTGGCGGCAGGCGCTGCACCGCTCTGTGCGAACACCGGGGTGGCGAAGCACAGTGCTGCAAGCACCATAAACACGTATTGAAGTTTCCGCATAGTTCTCCAGCTTCCCTTTGAATTGGCTGCCAGTGGGTGGTTGAGGCTCACCGTGCCGGCATCTTCAGCAGAACAGCCTGAAAACGCCTTTGGCCCCCTCACGCTCGCAACCTTCCGTTGATCCGGAGCAGAAGCGCTCTCCGGCGGAATCCTTTTTCTCGTCGTGGACGAGAGTCTTCTAGTGCTCGTGGGCTACTGCCATGGACAGGTAAATCATGGTGAGCAGCATGAAGACGAAAGCCTGAATGATAGACACCGCAAAGTGCAATCCCAGAAAGATCGACGGGATGGCCAGCGGAATGATCGAGAACCACACCAGCGTGAGCAGGTCGCTGGCCAGCATATTCGCATAAAGACGGATGGTGAGCGACATCATGCGGGCCACGTGGGAGATGATCTCGATGGGAAACATGAGCGGCGCAAGCCACCAGAGCGGTCCCATGAAGTGCTTGACGTAGCCGATGGGGCCCTGTACGCGGAAGCCGTGGAAGTTGTAGTAAAGGAATGTGAGCACGGCGATGCCCAGTGGCACCTCAGGCCGGCTGGTGGGCGTGGTCACACCTGGAATGAGTCCGAGGAAGTTATTGAACAAAATGAAGAGGAAAACGCAGGTGGCGAAGGCCTGGAATCGTGCGTAGCCATGGCCGATGATCTGGTCGGCAAGGCCGCCGATGCCTTCATGAACCAGTTCGGCAACCTGCTGGAACGCACCGGGCTTTTCTACCGAGAGGTTGGCGCGCACGATGAAGAAAAAGAGGATCAGCCCGGCAGCGATCAGCAGCTCGAGCGCCAGAGCCGAGTTGACCGTGTAGGCCTTTTCGGCCGCTTCAGCCGCGCCGAGGCCTACCATTCCATAGAGCTTGATCTGGATGCCGCTCAGGAGTGTGTTGACAAAATGAGTGAGTCCAAACAGTTCCGGCATTGAGACTTAAGTCTTCCTGTTTCAGGGTGAGATGGGGAGAAACCCCTCAGTTACGAAGCAGGCGAAGCGCCTCCCAGACCATAGCCAGAACCGCCAGGCCAAGGCCGCAAAGAAGCGCTGCCACAGAACCCTGGAAACATTTCAGGCTACCATAAATGACCCCTGCAAAGACGATCAGCCTGAGGAGAAAGAAGACAACAGCCAGCCCGGCTCCGCGAGGGGTCTGCTGCTTGTCCATTTTGGCGTTGATGAAGTGGACGAGCCGCCGCCACTCCACGACACTTGCGGCGGAGATGAGCGTACCGGCAGCCAGCATGGCAGCATTACGCCAGCCTGAGGCCTTCCACAGGACGAGCGAAGTCAGCAGGCCCAGGACGAGCGTGATGCGCATGGCGCGGCGCAGCAGGGCGTCGAGGCCTTCGTTTGTGAGATTGGCCAGCGGATGAGTTTCTTCGGTCATGATTGCTTCTTGTTATTATCGCCGCCGTTGGGCACCTGTTTGTCGGTCATGACGGCCAGCTTGACCACATAGACCAGTCCGGAGACGCCGCCAAAGACGATGCCTACCAGCGAGATCCACGTCTGGTGAAATTTATGGTCGAGCCAGGCCCCGGCAAGCCAGCCGATAAAGGCAGCACACGGGAGCACAAAGGCGATCTGGATCATCTTTTCGGCCTGCACGATGGCGTCGACGACGCTCGAGGCCTTGCCGCGCTCGCGCTGCTCGGGAATGGGGCGATGAAAGGGCACGGTGCTCCTCAAAAAGCATACGCGGCGAACCGCTATACTGGCCATTGGGCTTTCTACCGGCCCGTGAAGAGGATAAGTCGTGTTCGATTCGGAGTTTGAGCGTAACCTTTTCGAGCTGCGCCAGAGCAAACTGAAAGAGATTGAAAAGCTGGGCCAGACGGCCTATCCCAACCGCTTTCCGGCGGCGCAGAATGAGTCCGCTGCCGCGATTGCCGATGTGCGCGCCAAGTGGGGTGAGGCGACGGCTGAAGAGCTCGAGGCCGCGCGTGTGGATGTGTCCGTGGCCGGGCGCATCATGGCGATCCGCGCACAGGGCAAGGCAGGCTTTGCCACGCTGCAGCAAGAGGGCCAGCGGCTGCAGATCTATGTGCGGCTGGATGCGGTGGGTGAACAAGGATTTGCTCTTTATAAGCTGCTCGATCTGGGCGACCACATCGGCGCAACAGGATATCTGTTCCGCACGCGCACGGGCGAGCTGACTATTCATGTGGAGAAGCTGGTGTTTCTGGCCAAGGCTATGCTCGCTCTGCCAGAGAAGTATCACGGCCTGGCGGATGTGGAACTGCGCTACCGGCAGCGCTACGTGGATCTGTTTGCGAATCTCGACAGCCGCGAAGTTTTTGTAAAACGCGCAAAGGTGCTGAAGGCGATACGGCAGTTCTTCGATGCGCGCGGGTATCTGGAAGTGGAAACGCCTATGATGCAGCAGATCGCCGGCGGCGCGGCGGCGCGGCCCTTCAAGACGCATCACAACACTCTGGATCAGGACCTGTTTTTGCGCATTGCGCCGGAGCTGTATCTGAAGCGGCTGGTCGTTGGCGGGCTGGACCGCGTGTATGAGATCAATCGCAACTTCCGCAACGAGGGAGTAAGCACGCAGCACAATCCCGAGTTCACAATGCTCGAGTTCTACCAGGCCTATGCGAATTACTGGGACCTGATGAATCTGACGGAAGAACTGATCAGGTTTGTGGCGAAGGAAGTGAATGGAACGACGGTAACCGAGTTCAACGGCTTCACGATTGACCTGGGTAAGTGGCAGCGGCTGACAATGCGCGAGGCGATTCGCGAGTACTGGCCTGAGGAAGCAGGCGAGAAACCTGCGCGGGGAGCATTTGAGTCAGTGCCGGCGCTGCAAGCACGTCTGAACGCGGCCATGGGCGCGCTTGAGAGCGCGGTGTGCGAGACGACGCGGTTGAGCGCTGAGAGAATCGTGGAGGTAAAGACGATTCTGGGCGCGGTGACTGCCGTTTACTACGACTCGATGAAGGGCGCGCCGCTGGGCAAATCTGTCTATCACCTCTTTGAGGCGGTCGCAGAGCCGTTCCTGGTGCAGCCGACGATCATCTACGAATATCCAACTGAGGTTTCGCCGCTCTCGAAGGCCAAGCCGGACGATCCGGCGCATGTGGAGCGGTTCGAGTTCTTCGCGGGCGGGTTCGAACTGGGCAATGCCTTCAGCGAGCTCAACGATCCGGTCGAGCAGAAAAAGCGGTTCGAGGCCCAGCTTGCCGAGCGCGAGCGCGGCGACGACGAGGCGCACCAGATGGACGAGGACTACGTGCGCGCCCTCGCCTATGGCCTGCCGCCAACGGGCGGTGAAGGCATCGGCATCGACCGCCTCGTCATGCTGCTCACCGGCTCAAAGTCGATCCGGGATGTCATACTCTTTCCACTCATGCGGAGTAGAGATCAGAATTCAGAGATCAGAGATCAGGAGGAAGGAACCGGAGGGAAGCAGCCATGAGCCTCGATTGGTTTGAGCGGTATACCTCATTTGAGAACGTGGTCAAGCCTCCCTCGGATAGGAAATATAAGTGTCCCTGTTGCGGTTTCCGCACGCTCGATGAGCGTGGAGGTGATGACATCTGCCCGGTCTGTTACTGGGAGGACGATGGTCAGGATGATCATGACGCTGATGAAGTCAGAGGCGGACCAAACGGCAAACTGAGCCTCACACAGGCAAGACAGAATTTTGCTCGGTATGGCGCATTTGAAGAACGCTTCAAATCTTCCGTTCGATCACCTCTTGAAGAGGAAAAATCTTGAAGATTCTCTTCGTCGGCGACATTTTTGGCAGCGCGGGGCGCAGGATTGTGCGCGAGCACATCGGGCATGTGCGTGAGGCGCATAGTGTCGACCTGACCGTCATCAACGCGGAGAATGCGGCTGGCGGATTCGGGCTGACGCCGCAGCTTGCCGAAGAAACCTTCGACCTGGGCGCCGACGTGCTCACCACCGGCAACCATGTGTGGGACAAGCGCGAGCTGATCGACTACCTGAACTCGGCTGCCGCGGACAGCCGGGAACATCCGCGGCGCGTGCTGCGGCCCGCCAATCTGCAGGCCGGGCTGCCGGGTTACGGCGTGTTTGAAGGAGCGACGAAGAGCGGCATCGATTACGCGGTTATCGATCTCATGGGCCGGGTATTCATGAACGGAACCAACGATCCGTTCAACGCCATCGACGAAATTCTCAAAGGTATCAAAGCGAAAGTCATTGTGGTGGACTTTCATGCCGAGGCCACCAGCGAAAAGGTGGCCATGGGCTGGCATCTCGACGGACGCGTGACCGCCGTGCTGGGCACGCATACGCATGTGCCCACTGCCGACGAGCGCGTGCTGCCGGGCGGCACAGCCTACCAGACGGATGTGGGCATGAGCGGGCCATACGACAGCGTGATCGGCGTGGAAAAGGAAATGGTGCTGCACCGGTTCGTTACCGGAATGCCCGGAAAGTTCGAGGCGGCCAAGGGGAATCCCAAGATGTGCGCGGCGCTGGTCGAGTGTGACCCCGCAACCGGGCGGGCGCTGAGCATTGAACGGGTCATGCTGGGCGAATAACCTACTTAGACAAGAGACGAGACATCCTACCGCAGGAAAACAAAAAGGGCAGCCCGCCGAAGCGGACTGCCCTTGGCTCTTCCCTGAGTGTGTTGCCGCGTCTTAGTGGTGCGGAGCAGGGCGGTGGGCCGGTGACGGTTTGTGATGCACCGGCGCGGCTTTTTGCTCCTGCTGCAGGAAGCCGCCGCTCAGCACGATCTGAGCAGTTGCTTCCTTGCCATTGGCTGCGGGAACCTGCGTGTACGAATCGTAGGTTCCATCGAGTTCGAGCGCAGGCTGGAGCTTGAGTTCCTGGCCTACCTCCGGAACGTCCTTGCACGAGGCCGGCTCCTTCATGTTGACGGTGAAGTCGGCGACCTTGTTGTCCTTGGCATCCTGCGTCACGGCCACGTTGATGATGGTCACCGCAGGATCGATGGTGACCTTGTGGGCCTTATCGAGGCCATCGATGGCACTGACGTCTGCGCTGGCGCCGTTAGCCTGCAGATAAGCGGCTGCGGCTGCTCCGGTCGTGGAGGTGGGAAGTGCAGGAACCTTATCGCAGTCGGCCGGCGTATTGAGCTTCACCACGTAGTCCTTAGGCTTGGCTGCGGCAGTGGCAGCAACCGAAACCTTCAGAACTGTAGCCTGAGCGCTGATCACGATGCCTGGAACAGGCGTCATCTGGCCCTTTACAACGGCCCAAAGCTTGTTCTGTGCATCCTGCGAGCCATTGGCCAGCACGAACTCCTTGTCTTCAAGGTTGAGCTTGGTGAGATCGGGTGTAGTAGCAATTACGTTGTCCACAATCTCAGCCGGCGTGGGTGCGGGCTTGATGGTGAAGCTGGCGGGAGGAAACAGAGACCCGGCGGCCTGAGTCTTGATTGCATCGATCTGCGACTTGATGGCCGCTTCGCCGTCCAGCTGGCCGTGGTAGCGCTTGTACCAGTAGTCAAGCTTGTCCTGGATCTGGCTCTTGTAGGCAGGCGGGGCAAAGTTCCAGGCGCGCGCGTAGAACCAGATGGCCTTCACCAGGTCTTTTTTGTCGCTGGGCTTGGTGAGCGCTTCGGCCAGTGCAAGCGTGTCGCCAACGGCCTGACCGCTCTTTGCCTGATCGGTTGAATAGAGCATCAGCTCCTTGGTATATTCGTCCACCGCGGCAGCGTAATCCTTCTTGGAGAGCACGTCATCAAGAGCGATGACGGAGTCGAAGACCGGGTAAGTGGCACCGGTCATCTTCGACCAATCGGCATCAGACATTCCCTCTGGCTTAGGAACGGTGAGACCTTTTTGAGCCAACGCGGCGGCATTGTCGCAAGGCTGAGGATCGGTCAGGTTACCGGTCTTGGGATCGACGGCCTTCTGGCAGGCGTTCTTGTCCAGGAACACGGAGAGGAAGATCGCCTTCATATTGTTCGGATCCACCTGCAACAGGCGGGTTGCAGCGCCCAGCGCCTTCTCCGGCTGGTTGAGTTGCTGGTAGGTATCCATCAACTGATCCAGAACCGTGTTCTTGACAGGCGTTTGTGGATACTTCTGCAGGAAGTTTTCCAAACCTGTGGCCTTGGCGGCGGGATCGGTCTGCGTAACGGCGGTCTGATAGTCGTTGAACTGATCTGCCGGAAGGCTGATCTGGCCCGAGTTGGCCTGCGCTCGCAGTGCCGGTATGAATACGAGGCTCACGCCTGCCAATGCCATCGCAGATGCAAAGACTAACTTCTTCATTCAGTGCTCCTGGGAATTGCCGAAATGGAGATCAGTATTACTAAACTTCCTGCTTGAAATCGCTGGCTAAATACTACAACCGCTCTCAATTGGCGGATGACCGCCGCAGCAACGGTAATAACCATACCACGGCTGTAGTGCAGTTCCAGAGTTTTCGCCCCTTGTGTAATCGAACTGGCGGCTTTTTCCTAAGGGAAAGCCTCTCAAACGCAACGGATTCGGGGCATGCCAACTCTTGAACTGCTTTAACGCTTTGCTGGAAGGATTATAGAAAGCCAATCTCCCCCTGACAAGCAAGGTAACACGGCAGAACCGGTGTGTCAGCGGTAAAGCGCCGGTTGAAGCCGACTGCTGCTTGGAACTATATATAGCCGGAAACCTCATTCAAACTCCTCCGGCAACGTATCGCACTGCAAGAAGTGAGACGCAGCCGGCGCGATTCTGTCATTCCCTTACTGCAGCAGACGTACCAACTCCGCCTGTTCTGCCAGGAAGGCATCGTGGCCATGTTCGCTGTTCATCTCACGATAGTCCACGTCAGCACCGGCAGAGCGAATCTCTTCGGCAAAGCGTCGCACGGTGTCGGCGGGAAACAGCCAGTCAGAGCTGATGCCGACAAAGCTTATCCGCGCACGGATGCGGCCGTAAGCCTCGGCCGGCGATGCGTAGCCGCGCAGCGGGTCCCACGTGTCCATGGTGCGCAGAATCGACAGGTAGGCGTTGGCATCAAAGCGTTCAATGAATCGCTGGCCCTGAAGATCGAGATAGCCGGCGATGTCAAAGCGCCCGCCAATGAGCCCGCTGCCGTGATTCTCCGTGAGCCCTGGGTCTTCGCCGTTGCGGTTGGGGCGGCGGCCAAAGCGCTCTTCGAAGAGTGGAGGCGACTTATAGCTGATCATGGCGATCTGGCGCGCAAGCGCAAGGCCGTTACGCGGCGGCTTCTGTGGCAGATAGCGGCCACCTTCCCATTCTGGATCGTGCTGAATGGCCTGGCGCTGCAGATGGTTGAGCGCGAGACCCATGGCGCCAAGCGGCGCGACGCCGATGACCAGCGCGCGCGCAACGCGCTCGGGATGCTGGATGGTCCACTCGATGGCCTGCATGCCGCCGATGGAGCCACCGATGACGAGCCGCAGTTTGCGGATGCCGAGCGAGTCGAGCAGGCGCGCCTGGGCGCGCACATTGTCACGGATGGAAACGAGTGGGAAATCAGGGCCGTAGGCCTGACCCGTCTCGGGATTCATGGATGCCGGCCCCGTGGAACCATAACAGGAGCCGAGCATGTTGATGCAGATGACGAAATCGTGCTCCAGCGAGAGGACTGCTCCGGGAGCAAATATCTCAGGCCACCATGAGCCGACAAGAGCAGAGCCTGAAAGCGCGTGACAGACCAGAACGGCGTTGTCCCGCGCTGCATTGAGCCGGCCGTAAACGGCGTAATGCAGCGTGGGACAGTCCAGAGAAGCGCCGCATTCCAGCGGCAGAGGCTCGCCCAGCAGAAAGTCTCCTTCATAAGTGGGCGAGATCAATTTAGTGGCGGGCGGCGATGCGCCGCTCCGGTTATGGGTGTCAGTCATTTCTCTTCTTTTGCGCTCTTCTTTATTTTGCCGCAAGGGACGGGGTTGCGGCAGCATGGCCGTTGGCAATTTCGATGGCCTGGTCGATGTCGGCCAGGATATCGCGAATGTCTTCGATACCCACTGAGAGGCGTACAAGCTCGGGCGTGACGCCGGTACTGGCCTGCTCTTCCACGGAAAGCTGCTGGTGAGTAGTGGATGCAGGGTGAATGACGAGAGACTTCGCGTCTCCGATGTTGGCGAGCAGCGAGAAGAGCTTGAGCGAATCAATGAACTTCTTGCCGGCATCGTAGCCACCCCCTGTT
>DASZXD010000054.1:0-6550 GCA_035546015.1 Occallatibacter sp. | reverse complement strand
AGCACGGCGAGGAGAGTGGCGAGATCGAAGAGGAAGAAGAAGAGCCCGCACCTGTGCCTGTTACTTCCAAAAAGTCTCCAGCAAAAGCGGCAAAGCAGAGTGCGGAGAAACCGGTTCCTAAGCCTGCGCCTGCCGGCGCACAGACAAAAACGAAGCCAGCGCCCGAGCCAAAGCCGAAGCACGTACCTGTAAAAGAGACTGCCGTGGCGAAGAAGACAGCGCCTGCCGTAACGAAAGCGAGCAAACCTGCGGGCAAGATCCACAGCAAACCGACTGCCAAGCCTGCTGTAAAGGCGTCGGTAAAGGCTCATGCGAAGCCTGCTGCGAAGCCGGCGGCTGCCAAGAGCAAGCCGGGGCATGGGGCGAGCGCGAAGTCCAGCAAGGCGTCGCACAATGCCAAGGCGCCGAAGAAAAAGCCTGCAGGCAAGCCTGCCAAAAGACGCTGACGGACTGAAAGCGGCAAATCTTTTAGCGCGGCCCAGCCAGTAAGGCCGCAGAGGCTCCTTTGGCGCAATGCGGGATGGGCCTATTCTGGTCTGGTGTTCTCGCATTGGGCAGTGGTTGCTTCGGACGGTTCGTTCTGCGCTTGCGCAAGTAACCCCTTGCTCATTCTCTGCATCAGTTTTTATCACGCGGTATTTTGCTGTGATCAGCCGAACGATGCGTGTGTCCTATTTTGCGGCCACCTTTCATCTGGTCTCTTATGGTGCGCCGGATCGGTTGCACTTTGCAAAAGCACGCTTGTGCATCCATCCCAAAGCCATTCGGAGAACTGAGGCGTGAAGAAACTGGCTAGTGCGATCGATCCACTTTGGTATAAGGACGCCATTATTTACGAACTTCACGTTCGCGCCTTTGCCGACTCGAACGGCGACGGCATCGGCGATTTTCCGGGGCTTGTTTCCAAACTCGACTACCTTCAGGACCTTGGCATTACCTGTATCTGGCTTCTGCCATTTTTTCCATCGCCGCTGCGCGACGACGGTTACGATATTTCGAATTACACCGACGTGAATCCTTCTTATGGGACTCTGAACGATTTCAAGGCGCTTCTCGATGCTGCTCACCGGCGGAATATGCAGGTGATGATCGAGCTGGTCGTGAACCACACCAGCGACCAGCATCCATGGTTCAAGGCGGCTCGGCTTGCACCGCCGGGTTCCCCGCAGCGCAATATGTATGTCTGGTCGGACACAGACAAGCTCTACAAGGACGCGCGCATCATCTTTACTGATACGGAGAAGTCCAACTGGACCTGGGACGAAACCGCGAAGGCGTATTACTGGCACAGGTTTTTCTCGCATCAGCCGGATTTGAACTATGACAATCCGCAGGTAATTGAGGAAGTGCTCAAGGCCATGCGTTTCTGGCTCGACATGGGTGTAGACGGGTTGCGCATGGATGCGATTCCTTATCTGTGCGAGCGCGACGGCACATCCTGCGAAAATCTGCCCGAAACACATGTTGCGGTAAAGGCCATCCGGGCGGCGATTGATGAAAGCTACTCAAACAGGCTTATTCTTGCCGAAGCGAACCAATGGCCGGTGGATGTGTTGCCTTATTTTGGCAACGGCGACGAGTGTCACATGGCGTTCCATTTTCCGCTCATGCCGCGCATTTATATGGCGCTGCGGCAGGAAGACAGGCTGCCGATCACGGACATTATGGCGCAGACGCCATCGATTCCCGAGAACTGCCAGTGGGGGCTTTTTCTGCGCAACCACGACGAACTCACCCTCGAGATGGTCAGCGATGAAGAGCGCGATTACATGTACTTTGCCTACTCGGCCGATCCACGCATGCGCGTCAATGTCGGCATTCGCCGCAGACTTGCTCCACTGCTCGACAACAATCGCCGCCGCATTGAGCTCTTGAACTCTCTGCTGTTCAGTTTTCCAGGTACACCCATTCTTTATTACGGCGATGAGATAGGAATGGGCGACAACATCTATCTGGGTGATCGCAACGGCGTGCGAACGCCGATGCAATGGACTTCAGACCGCAATGCCGGCTTCTCCAAATGCGATCCGGCGCGGCTCTACCTTCCAGTGATCATGGATTACATTTATGGTTTCCAGGTGGTCAATGTAGAAGCGCAGTTGAGCGATCAGTCAAGCCTGCTGCACTGGATGCGCAATATGATCGCATTGCGCAAGCTCTTTCGTGTATTTGGACGCGGCACGCTGAGCTTCCTGAATCCTGCGAATCGGAAGATTCTGGCGTATCTGCGCGATCTGGATTGCGGCGACGGTTCGCGCGAAACAGTACTCTGCGTGGCGAACCTCAGCCGTTTTGCTCAACCCGTTTCGCTGGATCTTGCGGAGTTTGCCGGGATGCAGCCTGTTGAGATGATCGGTTATGTCCCTTTTCCAGTCATTACTGAAGCTCCATATCTGCTCTCACTCGCTCCGTATTCATTTTTGTGGTTTGAGTTACAATCGTTCGCTGTTGATTTGCCGGCGTCAATCTGCCGGCCAAACGACTTTGCCGAAGAACCGATTGCACCGGATGCAACACGGAACGATCCGCGCATCGGGCGTGAGAATGAGTGAGCATGGCAACTGCAGATCCCGTCTCCGATGTAGTTTCCTCAGTTCCTCAGCCTGCGACGAGGTTGCTGGTGATGCTGGCGGCCATGCCTCAGGAGCAGTTTGAGAGCCTGCTGAGCAATCTGCAAACGGCCTTTGCGGCCGACTGCATTCTGGTGGCAGCCCAGAATGAACACACAACCAATTCAACTCATGAATTGCGGATTATCTCTGCTCCATCTACGAGCGCTGCCTGGACCTCGACTGCAGCGGACTTTGTCAATGCGCATCGTCTTGCGCAGGAAAACGGAGTACAGAGCATTCTGATGCTCGGGCCGGGAGCCAATTCTCTTAGCCCTGCATCGCTGCGTCAACTTGCCGACGCCGTGCTGAATTCGGCAGTCGATCTGGCAGTGCCGTACTATACGCTGCCGCCTCATGCAGGCCTCATTAACTCAGCCATCCTGTATCCGCTTACGCGTGCACTTTTCGGGACTCGCATGCGTTTTCCGCAGGCCATCGATCTTGGACTTTCTCTGCGTATGGCGGAGCGGCTCGCCGCTACCGCTCAACATCTTACCTCGACGAACCAATCGGATGCGCTCATCTGGCCTGTCAACGAGGCGATTTCTGCGGGCCTTTCTGCCGACGAGTACATGGTTGGGCCACGCTCACTGCCGCAACCTACAGAAACGGATATCAACGCAATTCTCTCGCGTGTTACTGGTTCACTCTTTGCGGATATTGAAGCCAAGGCCGCGGTGTGGCAACGGCCTCGCAGATTGCCGCCTCCGCGTGGAGCGGTTCCGGAAATGCCACTTACAGATGGGACTACAGAAGTTGCGCGGATGGTAGAGTCGTTTCATTTCGCGTACAACAACCTATTAGAGATATGGACGCTCGTTCTTCCGCCGAACTCGCTGCTCGGGCTCAAGCGTCTTTCCTGTGCCAGACCTGAGGAATTTCGTATGCCGGAGACGTTATGGGCAAGAATCGTCTTCGATTTCTTGATTGCCTACCGTCTTCGCACCATCAATCGCGGCCATCTGCTTGGCGCGCTCATTCCGCTCTACCTTGCCTGGGTGGCCGGGCATATCAACGTTACCGCCGCGGGGACCAGTTCAGAGCGCCACATTGAGGCGGTTGCTGCTGCATTTGAGGCAGATAAGCCTTACATGGTTTCGCGCTGGCGCTGGCCAGACAGGTTCAACTCATGATTGCCGTTTGCGCTGCTTTTGCTGTGAGAACGACGATTCAAGGAGTCAGTATGATGCTGAATATACTCGCAATCCTGCTCCAGGTATCTCCATCTGGCGCTTCGCAGCCGATGAATGTCGACAATGCGCCAATCTTGAGCCATATGTCCGAGGCTCTCCATCAGTCCGTGAATCGTGTGTTGTCACTGCTTATCGCTGTTCTGCCGGGTATTCTCGCAATCTTTGCAGCGCTGGCGATCTTTAGCGTGATCGGTATAGCGATTTCGGCTCTGCTTCGCCGCATCCTCACCATCTTCAAATTTGACGAGCGCATGGCGAGTAATCGAGGCAATGTTGAATGGACACCGTCCAGCTCTCCCACGGGATTAGTGGCGCGCATCAGTTTTTGGGCATGTGTGTTGCTCGGGCTTGTCATCGGTGTGGCTGCATTTGATACGTCCTACGCTACCGGCACTCCACTGCCGATTTCGCTCCTGCCCTACTTTACACATGCCGTAGGCGCTATTCTGCTGCTCATTGCGGGTAATCTGATTGCGCGTTTTCTGGCGCGCTCAGTTCTTATCGGCGCTGTGAATGCACAACTGCAATACGCGCGTCTTCTATCTCTCGGCGTCAAATGGCTGGTTCTGGTGCTCACAGCTGCGATGGTCCTAGATCACCTCCGGATTGGAGGGAATGTCGTGGAACTGGCTTTCGGCATTCTCTTTGGCGGCATTGTTCTGACGCTTGCTCTTGCCATTGGGCTCGGCTCGCGCGATCTGGTCAGCCGCTCACTTGAAAGCCATGTTGAACGGAATCCGGTCGCGCACAGTACACCTGCTTCAAACCAGGCGGAGACAATCCGGCACTTCTAAACCCGCAAGGCACCGCTGGAGTTGGCCGTGGGCGCATGAATCGTGCAAGGACGATCATGAGCAATTATGCTTGGCCACTTCGTGATTAGCGCTTTTCTTGCCGAGCTGAATAGTGTGCACAGAGTTTGCGCAGGCGGCTAAGTATACGGACGGGAGCAGCCTGGCAGAATTAGCCAATTCCGCTCAATCTAAGCCCAGAGCGATAAAATGGCTTCAGGGCATCGCAGGATATCGCGCTATGTTTGTTGCGGCTTGTCGCAGTTGCGGGAAGATTCGCACTGGCAGCGGGAGTAGCAAAGGCACGAAGCACTATAAAAAGGCCCGGATGGCGAAATCGGCAGACGCAGCGGACTTAAAATCCGCAGGCCGCAAGGCCGTGGGGGTTCAAGTCCCCCTCCGGGCACCAGAAAATCGGTATCTTCGGTTGGATTTCTCATTACGTTCTACCCATCAGCTACACTCTAATGCCGCTTTTTGTCTCGTTTTGCTCTGAGCGTACCTGCATGCGCAGGGAGATAAACAGCGCCCCGGGAGACTCCATGGAGAGAGCGCGCATCTGCTCGAGGATTTCACTCTCCAGTATCTGACAGTTTAGTTAGAGGACGAATGCAGCGAAACGTTATGAAAAAATGCATCTGAGGTCAAGGTAATGATGCTTTAACTCATATCATTTTCAGTTGATACAGGGACAGATTGTAGCTTTGTCGAGGCATGATGCCGGCGGCCGGTTAGGTGTGGCGAGGCAGGTTTTGATCGACCGGAAAAGTTTGCATGACGAGCGTTTTCAGGGCTTTTGGGAATGATGATCTACGTGCCGGCTAAAGTGATCTCTTGAACCTGGGTAATGAATCAAGTTAAATGGGCAGTGTTCAAGATGGAGCACACTATGCAATCCCATCCGGCAGGAGCCGCAGCTCTGCTGTTTACAATTCTGACGATATGGATACCTGCCTCGATCGGTCAGTCTGCCCCACATACTGCCGGTTCGGCACCGAATACCATCACGAAGGCAGAAGACCTTGCTGCAGTTAACAACCTGGTACAAGCCAACGAAGTTCTTTCAGAGTATCTGACTCACGACCCTGGCAATGTCCAAGTTCTGCTGGTTTTAGGGCGCATTCAATTAAAGCAGGGTCTGAATGACGATGCGATGACATCGTTTGAGTCGGTTCTCAGGGTAGATCCAGCGTCTGCGCCGGCAAGAGATGGAGAAGTACAGGCTGCAGCTGCGGCAGCTTTGGCCGATCAAAAGATTGGAATTGATGGCGACGCGCTCTTAAGCCTGATTCGTGCAAGGAAGTTCGTTTCCAATTCCCCTGAGCTGCTTTTCGATTTTGGGGAGCAGGCCGAACGGATGCGCATCTACCGTGATTCGGATGAGGCGCTTACCAGGGCGCACGCGCTTGCGCCGCAGGATCTGAAGATTCTTTATGCACTTGCTCACGTGCAGCTCGATGAGCAGAAGATGCCAGAAGCCGAGTCGAATTTGAGGGCTTATCTGCAACAGCGGCCCGACGATGCTACGGCGCACTACGGACTGGGCCACCTGCTCCATATGGTGAGCAGAGACGATGACGCCAAGGTGGAGTTGACGCGCTCCATTGAGCTTCAGCCACGCCAATCGGCGTCTTATTATGAGTTGGGTGAGATCGCGCTCGAGAATGACACAAACGATGAGGCCAAAGCGGATTACGAAAAGGTGCTTTCTCTTGCTCCGCACCACGGAGGTGCGCTGACTGGGATGGGGATCCTTGCATTTCGCGCGAAAGATTACGCGTCTGCCGAGCACTATCTGCAAAGCGCGGTGCTGTATGCTCCAGAGTACGCAACCGCGCATCATTACCTCTCGCTTGTGCTGGCCAGACTCGGACGTGCGGATGAAGCGAAGCGAGAGGCCGATCAGGCCGCAGCGTTAAATGACGCAGATATGAAGGCGCGTCGCGGCAATGTC
>DASZXD010000053.1:0-13965 GCA_035546015.1 Occallatibacter sp. | reverse complement strand
TTCAGACACGCCACGCTGCATGGAGTTCGAAGCGGAAGTGGGTAACGGCGCTGGCCGCAGTGGTGGTGCTGGCAGTGGTCCTCGATATAGCCACAAGGCTTATGATGGGCTCCTCGGCGGCCAGCGCGGCACGCAGGATCTTTACGAATAACGCGCTATCTTCCTCAGGCACATCGCTGGCAGCATCCGACGCGGAGAAGGGTGAGGCCAACGATTTCTATCTGCGCGGGCGGTACGAGTGGAACCAGCGTTGCCAGAGAGCCTGAATCGTGCACTCGACCTGTTCACGCAAGCGATTGTGCGCGATCCTGGCGATGTGCGGGCCTATGCCGGGCTGGCGGATACTTACGATCTGCTCCGCGAGTATTCGACTACAGACGACAACGATGCCTTCTCGCAGGCGCTTGCCGCAGCGCACAAGGCGGTCGCGCTCGACGACTCGCTGCCCGAGGCGCATCGTGCGCTGGCCTTTGCCGAGATGTACGGCGCATGGGATTTTGCGGATGCGGACAAGGAGTTTCAGCGGGCCATTGCGCTGAATCCCAACGACTCGCAGGCCCGGCCCTGGTATGCCAACTCGCTGGGCGTGGTGGGCCGGTTTCCTGAGGCACTGGAGCAGATAGGAAAAGCGCAGGAACTCGATCCGTCGTCGCGCTCGACACTGGCTGACAAGGGATTGCTGCTTTATAACTCCGGCCATACCGAAGAAGGAATCAGGCTGCTCAAGGAAGTGGAACGTTCGGCGCCCGATTTTCGCTCGCCGCACTTCTATCTCATGCGAATCGATCTGAACCTTCGCGACTATTCAGGGTTTCTTGCCGAGGGAGAGCACACCGCGCAGGAGGCGAACGATCCGATTCTAAAAGATGTCATCGCATCCGCGCGTGCTGGTTATGCACACGGCGGAAGCCGCGGGCTGCTGAATGCGCTCTACGCAAAGCAGAAAGAATATTATCGTGCGGGAAAGCTCCACGTGACCACGCTTGCCTCTACCTGCGTGCTCATGGGCAAAAGGCAGGAGGCGTTGCAGCTTTTAGAAGACGCTTATAGTCGCCACGATATTGAGGTTCTTGCCTGCCTCTCGCATCCCGATCTGCGTTCATTGAAAAGTGAGCCTCGCTACGTCGCACTGGTGAAGAAGATAAATGTCCCTCAACCATCTTCAGCATCTTTTTCACAAAACCTGACTGCAAGGCCCCAGCTTTTTTGACCGGGACGAAATGTCAGCATCCGGCTGGATTCTGAATTTGATACGGCAGCTCATCACCAAACCCGATTAGATTGACCCCTGATCGTTCAAACGATCCTATGGACCGCATCATACGCCACTTCCTCCGAACAACAGCCAGATGCGAGAGATTGCGATTTTGAGCGACTGGGAATTAGAGATGACGTCTGTTTCGAGATGTCGACACATACATTCGGATATTTTTTGAAATTCATCAGCGTGTGCCAAGCCAGTTCTTCAGGCCGCGAGTTCCTCGTAGATGGCAAGCCACATATTCAAGCTCAAGACTCTTACTGGGTGTCAGGACGAAAGCCAATCTTTTCCAGCATCGGAGCGATTTCAGAGTTTGCCATGAAATTTTTCCATACCAATCCGGTTCGATAGTTTTCGATCATCACGACCATAGGCGCCTGATTCAACCCCATCGTGATTCCCGAGTACCAATTCTGCTGCAGGTTGAATGCATCGCGGAATCCATAGATGCCCCATACCTTCTCACCGAGATCGCGATAGAAGTGACGAAGCGCCGTCATCGACGCCTGTGGCGTATAGGGCATTGCGCTGATGGCTCCGGTTGGCGCGATGGTTCCGTCATCCAGAGCGGGTGTGGGTTCGTACGGAACATAGCCGTTGGGTCCGTCGACAGCAGTAAGACCCCACGCGTCAGCACCGTACCCTTTCCAGCCATGTGGATTCTGCATGCAATAAGCCAGGTTGATTTCAGCCTGAGCGCGATTGTTATCAAAATAGTCGGTAAAACGATCGTGAATGCCGCGAGGATTGAAGCCCATAAACGAGTAATCGGTAAAGAATAGGGGCCCACCCGTGCCGCCGCCAACAGGCAGCGTGACGCCGTAGTAGCTTTTACCGTTGGCGTAATGGTTATGCACACCCTCGCCGACCCATCCGGAGTAATAGTCACTTGCAGGGATGGGATGAGTGGGTGAAGCGATGGCCTCAAGATAGGTGATCATCACCTCATTCCAGCCGGTGAGCCGATTCGCGATATGGAAGGAATACTCAGGCGACCAATGCCAATAGAGTGCGTCGTGTTGCGGAGTCACCTGAAACCAGTTCCAGTCCACGCCCTCCCAGAGATGCGTAATACGATCGTACAGCTCGCGGCCTGAAGGGCCATCCGCCTTGAAATATTGTCGCGCTGCGAGAAGACCTTCCATAAGAAAGGAGGTCTCTACGAGATCCGCGCCATCGTCATACATGTCAAAGACGGGCAGCCTGTGTCCCGTGCGGCCGCTGAGGAAGTGAGGCCAGGCGCCATGAAATCGGTCTGCCGCAGCCAGGAAGCTGGTGATCTCTAGGAGCCGGTCGATCGCCTCCTTGTGCGAGACAAAGCCGTGCTCTGCGCCCACCATGATCGCCATTATGCCAAAGCCGCTCGCACCCAGCGCAATGATGTCGTCGTTGCCAGGCGTGCTTTCACGTGTCATGCCGGAATGGGGTTCAGCAGCCTCCCAGTAATACCGGAATGAGGCCTCTTGCACCATGGTGAGAAGCTCGTCATCGGTCATCGGGTGAGTGGAGGCGGTGACTGTAGTGGATGGTGGAGATTCGAGGAGCGATGAGGTTCGCGCGGTAATGCGATAAGTGGCAGTTATGTGCGGGTCGCCGGTGTAATCGCAGAAACGATTCACCCCGGGCCGCTGGACGCCAATGGCGTGAAAGGGCTCTCCACCTTCTGACCGGTAGATGACATATTGTGCAAGGGCGGGATCTTGAACGGGATTCCAGCTGATATCTATATGGCGTTCGTATCCCGTGGCCTGAATTCCTTGGGGCGTCGGTGGTGCCGCTTGACGGGACGGCGGCGCGTCTTCAATACGAATATCGTCTATGTAAAGCGTATGTGGAGCGGCGTCTGAAGCTCCCTGCGCAAAGATCAGCGCAATCAAACTATGCGGCTGAAACGAATGCACCGATGCTGTTTGGAAAGCAGCCAGTGGGATGCGCACGCGGGTCCATTGCGCCATCTTCAGATCGTGGCTAAAAGCGCCAATTTCCAGCGGCCAAGTAAAGTCACCATTTTTATCTCGCAGCGCGAGCTTCGGAAGGCTTTTCGCCGGAATATCGTCCTTGGCATAAAGCCAGAGCCATAGGTCAGCGCCCGGAAAGTTCAGTATGCGGTTGCGCCACTCGTAAAGATGTACTTCCGCCGACCACCCTCCGTCCGGCATGGAATCCCACGTAAGATCGAGGGCATTTGGGCCGCTGATGAATGTAGTTGTCTCCACGGGAAGTTTCCCGTCGGCAAGAAATAGTGTGCTGGGGGCGCTGGCTCTTCCATTCGAATAGAAATAGTTCTTCGGTGAAAGGCTATTTTCAAAAAAGACCTGCTGGGAGTAGTTCTGATCTCCGCGTGCGACCTTGGCTCCACAGGCAACTGCCGCCAGCATCAACAACAAAGCGTACGGCCTGAATCCGGCGCATTTTAAAGATTCCATAACAATGTCTCCCCAAGCCTCTAATATTTGGCCGGCTGCATCGATGACGACTCGGCAAAAGATACGAAACCAGCGTAAACATGGCGAAATCAGAACTTGACACCATGGAGCAGCGAGGATAACAATTCTAGTCGTTGAACAATCGATTGTGCAAACAGTATTTTCAATAATTTTGCAGAAATCGCACCGTAGCAAAATACCGCCGGGAATAATGCGAAATGCCAGTTTTGGGGGAAGATGACTCATGACTTACACCCGCTTAGTTAAGGTTTCAGGAATTGTTCTGGCGACCGTTTCTTTACCGCTGTGCGCCCAATCTGCTCAGCGTCCGTCAGACCAGTCGTCTGCGCAGCCAGTTGTCATTGACGCTCGCGCAACAGGTACGCCCTTTCCGCACTTCTGGGAACAGATGTTCGGCTCAGGGCGCGCCAACCTGTCCTTGCGGCAGGGCTACCGGGATGATCTGGTGCGCGTGAAGAAAATCACAGGCTTCCAGTATGTACGCTTTCATGCGATCTTCCATGACGAAAATGGCGTGTATAGCGAAGACGAGAAGGGCAACCCTATCTACAACTGGTCCTACGTCGATCAGATTTACGACGGACTATTGTCTGCCGGAGTGCGACCCTTCGTCGAAATCAGCTTTATGCCTAAAGCTCTTGCGTCGCGATTGGATTATCACGCCTTCTGGTACAAGCAGATTGTCTCGCGCCCCAGAGATTACGCAAAGTGGGACGCATTCATTTCCGCATTCGCGCAGCATCTTGTCGACCGCTACGGCATCGGAGAAGTTTCGCAGTGGTATTTCGAAGTTTGGAATGAGCCAAACATTGATTTCTGGACAGGCCGCCCGGCGCAACAGACTTATTTTGATCTCTATGACCACACTGCACGTGCGTTGAAGGCGGTCAATCCAAAGATTCGCGTCGGTGGTCCAGCAACGGCGCAGGCCGCGTGGGTTGGGGATTTAATCGCACACACCACAGAGAATAATGTGCCACTGGACTTTGTTTCCACGCATGTATATGGCAACGATTCCGCAAAGGACGTCTTTCACGATAACCGCCCCATCGCGCCACATCAGATGGTCTGCCTGGCAGTAAAGAAAGTCCACGAAGAAATTGAACACTCCGCGCGGCCCAGAATACCTCTCATATGGAGTGAATTCAACGCCTCCTATATGAACGAGCAGCAGATTACTGACTCGATTTATATGGGGCCCTGGCTGGCAGATATGATCAGCCAGTGCGACGGCATGGTCGACTTGATGTCGTACTGGACCTTCTCCGATGTTTTCGAAGAACAAGGGGTAGTGAAGACACCATTCTACGGCGGCTACGGGTTGGTGGCAGAAGACGGTATTCCTAAGCCCGCCTTTGACGCCTTCGCATTGCTGCATGAACTGGGCGGCGAGAGGTTGCCCGTGCACGCCGGCGACGTGTTGGCGACGCGGCGCAAAGACGGAACTCTGGAGGTTGCGGTCTGGAACTTGGTTGAGCCTGGTGTGACCGGCGCAGACAAGACGATGACCTTCGATTTGAAGAACATCGCAGCCGGCGCGCACGTCACGATTCATCGCGTAGATGCTTCCCATGGCGATACGCTGGATGCCTGGAAGAAGATGGGGAGCCCGGTGTATCCAACAAAAGCTCAGATCGAGGCATTGCGCAAGGCCGCCGAGACGGGAGTGCCGGAGACACATGCAATCGATCAGCATCAATTCACCCTCACTGTTCCTCCGATGGGACTGGCCGTCATGGAAATTCATTGAGTTGCGCGGAGAGCTGTTTGCCGGGGTAATTGCGGGCAGGGACTGGAAGAGTTTTATAAGATATTCGCCGGTTGATTATGCAAAGATTGCAGACAACAGCAGATGGATAGTTCGAATTGAATTGGTAAGTGATGAAAGACTTGAATGCCTTGGTAAGTCGCAAAGGGAATCGGTGCGCGATCAATCGCAGGGATGTGCTGCGAATAATCACAGCCACGGCCGGATGTACGCTCCTGTCTCCGGTTGCTGCCCTCGCTGGCGATGAAACGCGCCAGTTGTCCAGCGACGATGAGGCGTTTCTCGATGAACTTGAGCGTAGAGGCTGCCTGTTTTTCTGGGAACAGGCAAGTCCGGATACAGGGCAGGTCCTCGACCGTGCGCGCAACGATCTCAACGGGAGGCGCGATCTGAGGCGAATGTCGAGTATCGCAGCAACGGGTTTTGGCCTCACCGCGTTGTGCATTGCCGATAAGCGCGGCTATCTGTCCCACTCACAAATTGCCGAGCACGTAAGGATCACACTCGAATGGCATCTGAACAAGCAACCCGAAGTGCACGGTTTCTTCTACCACTTCAACGACGTCGAGACTGGCGTGCGCTGGCCGAAGGTAGAGCTTTCTTCTATCGACACTTCCATTCTGCTGTGCGGCGTTCTCACAGTCAGAGCCTGTTTCCAAGATGAACAAATCCGCAGTCTCGCGCAGCAGATCTACGAGCGGGTCGATTGGCCGTGGATGCTGAACGGTGGCGACACCTTCTCGATGGGCTGGTTTCCTGAGACGGGATTTCTGCAATTGCGGTGGTCCCACTACTGTGAGCTGATGATGATCTACTTGCTGGCCATCGGCTCGCCCACGCATCCGGTGTTGCCAGAGCTCTGGAACAACTTTGCCCGCCCAGTCGTGCATTACAGAGGCTACGACTATATCAGCGGGGATGATCCGCTCTTCACGCATCAGTTCAGCCATGCCTGGTACGATTTCCGCGGCAAGCACGATGCGTACGCTGACTATTTTGAAAATTCTGTCAAAGCCACTCGCGCGCACAAGGCTTTTTGCCTCTCTCACTCAGGGTGGTATGACGAGGACTATTGGGGTGTTTCAGCATCGGACTCTGTAGGAGGCTATATCGAGTGGGGAGGGCCGCCGGCCATTGGGCCGCTGGACGGAACTGTGGCGCCATATGCCGCAGCCGGATCGCTGCCGTTTTTGCCTGCTGACTGTCTGACCGTATTGCGTGCCATGCAATCGAAGTGGGGAAAGCAGGTCTGGGGGCGATATGGTTTCGTTGATGCCTTTCACCCGGCCGCAAATTGGTACGATCCGGATGTGATCGGCATCGATCAGGGCATCTCTGTCCTGATGGCGGAAAACCTGCGCAGCGGGTTCGTGTGGAATACATTCATGCGTAATAGTGAATGCAGGCGCGCTCTCGATCTCGTGGGCTTCAAGGCTCAAAATTCGAAATACAAGCCGTCTGAGATGAGAGAATGAGTGGAACATACGGCAGGAAAGGACAGGGGAAATTTCATGGGACTTCTCCCGTTGCCATGGCCAGATGCAATCGAACTTGGGCTTGTTCAGCGCGTGCGGAGCAACGATGTCATTGATCTCCCCTGACCCGCATTCGCTGCGATCGAAAATTTCCGGATAAGAGAACGTGCCGCAAAACTCCTACAACTCTCTCACGCTGAAAGAGCTCTCTGCGGCTCTTGGCCTCGACCAGTCCACTGTCTCGCGTGTGATTAATGGCGAAGCCGACAAGTACAGGATCTCTCTCAAAACCCAGCAGCGCGTGCTGCAGGCCGCTGCAAAGCATGGTTACAAGGCCAATACCGTCGCCAGAAGTTTGCGTCTCAAGCGTACCCACACCGTCGGCGTCATCGTTCCTGAGATCAGCGAGGGTTACTCGACAGCTGTGCTGGGAGGCATCGAAGACGAGTTGCTTAAGGATGGATATTTCTACTTTGTCGTAAGCCACAGACACCGGGCCGATTTGCTCGAAGGTCATCCGCGGATGATGCTGGCTCGTGCCGTTGAAGGAATCATCGCCGTCGACACTCCCATTAAGGAGACACTTCCCGTACCTGTAGTTGCCGTCTCAGGACACAGGCATCGCGACGGAGTAATTAATATCGAGCTGGATCACGGCCTGGCAGCGCACCTCGCGCTCTCACATCTGAAGGAGTTGGGGCACAAGCACATTGCCTTTATCAAGGGGCAAACATTCAGCTCCGATACCAATCGGCGATGGCGTGCGATTGTGGAAGAGGCGAATGGGCTCAAGATCGACATCGATCCGCAACTCGTGGTTCAGTTGCAGGGCAACGAGCCGGGGCCCGCACCGGGCATCGAAGTTACGCGCCATCTGCTTCAGACCAAACGGCCGTTTACGGCGATCTTCGCCTTCAACGACGTGACTGCGATGGGCGCGATCTTGGCTTTGCGCGAGGCATCTCTGCGCGTTCCTCGAGATGTTTCAGTCGTAGGCTTCGACGATGTGCTTGCCGCCGCGACCAACAGTCCTCCGCTGACGACCATTCACCAGCCGCTGCGGAATATGGGGCAGGTTGCAGCAAGCACGCTACTGCGGCTGATCGACGGCGAACTCCCCCAGCCATCTCCAGCGTCGATCACGGTCTATCCCAAGCTGGTGGTACGTAAGTCGACCACACACGTTACGGCGCCCCACGCGCAGCATGCAGTCAGCGGCGATGCCTGAAGTTGTTTGCCTTTCGCGGCATGGGAATCCGCTCGTAGAAAGCAGAGGGGTGCGTTGCGCACCCCTCAGAAAACAAGCCAAGACATCAGAACTAGAAGCTAAAGCGAGCCTGGAAATCGACAGTTCTGGCTCCGAGCGCTCCTCTTGCCTGGCCAAGACCGCCGTTGGCGATGTTAGTGTTGATGGTGCTGGGATTGATGTTCAACAGGTTAAAGAGGTTGAGCATGTTGGCCTTAATTTCGATTCTCCCGTTCTCGCCCACGACGCGCATCTTGGGCAAACCGAAGGCTTTGGCAACAGTGACGTCGATATTTCTGTAGCCAGGGCCTGGAAACACATTGCGGTCGATGCCCGGAGCAGGTATGTAAGCGGTAGCCGACTGTCCAGGATTGTCTGCAATGGCGGCGTCGAAGCTGGGAATGCTGAAGTAGTTATCGCTGAAAGAATTGTTATTCGTACCGGTATTGATTGTGCCGGGATTGGCGAAGTTGCTTCCGGTCTTAAAGGCATTGTTGTTGGTACTCTTGCCGCCTTCTCCAAGATAGTAAGGACGCAGGTTCGGGTAACCATAATTGCAGCTGTTGCAGTAGAACTGGTGCGGAGCATTGAAGACCGGGGTCCATCCAAAGCCTGAGTGAAGGGTCATGATGCCGCTGAGCGACCATCCTCCGGCGATCTTCTCTGCCCAGCCATAGTTGCCATGGAAGATAACAGGCTGCCAGATGCCAAACACTTTGAAGCTTCGATTAATGTCAAAGTCGGACCGCCCATATGAGTATCCGGGATTGTACAGATAGGGATCCCTGGAGTATGGACCAGAATTTGTATCCATGCTGTGGGCCCAGGTAAACTGCGCCTCGGCGGAAAAAGTATGTGAGAACTCATGCTTGAGTCCGGCGAGCATCATGTTGTTGCTCGATTTGCCGCCGCTGCCGAAGGTGTTGATGCTGTTGACCAGGGGATTGAGAGGAGCACCCATGATATGTCCGAATGCGTTGGCATCGTAGTTGTAGAGCAGATGACGGCCTACGCTGCCCAGATAGCCGAGATTTGCAATCAGCGAATGGCCCAGATCATACTCAACATCGAGTGAGTAGTGTTCCAGATACTGGGTAGGCATGCTTGCTGGAAAGCCGCCAATGTTTGCACCGCCTGCCGTGGGCAGACCTGCAGAGTTAAACGTGGTGATCGCATTTTTATTCGCCGGATAACCAAAGATACTCGTCGGGCTGCTCGATATCGCGTAAACAACATTTGGGTTGATCTCTGTGGGGCCCTTGCTGGAACTTGAAATGTAGTTCGTTCCCGGCGGGTTGTAATCGCCGGCATTGGCGGTCGCGATCTGTTGCTGGTTATAGTTCAAGCCGAAACCGCCCCGAACCACCAGCCTGCTGTTGAAATAGGCAGGGCTCCAGTTAAAGCCAAATTGCGGGCCATAGTTGAGCTTCTGCGCTTCCCATGCGCCAATCCCTGTGTGCAGGGCAATTCCTGTCAACAGAGTGCTGCCGCTGCCAAACTTCAGCACGCCCATGTTCTTTGCTTTGTCCGTGAGAGGCCCGAGGTAGGAGTAGCGCAACCCCGCACTGAGGGTTAAGGTTGGACTGACCTTCCAGTCGTCCTGAAAGAAGATACCGAGGATATTCTCGCGGTTGTCATTGCGATAGCCTCCAGGAATGCCGGTGGTTGCCTGAAAAGGCCCGCCTTCCGCTTCCGGCGCGTCGTTCATGAAATCCCAGAGATTGTAGAAGGTGTAATTCGGCGCTCCAATCGGATCATTCAAATAGTTCAGGCGGGTGAAATCGAAGCCAAACTTCATCGTATGGGTACGCAGGACCTTGGTTGCAACATCTTTGTAGCTATACGTCCATTGGTTCAGGTGGCTGGGTGCGCCTACGCCCCAGGCGCCAAGGTTGATGTTTCCAATCTGTGTGCCGTATTGTCCGCTGCCCGGGAGAAAATCCTGGGGGAGGCCAAATGGCGCCTGAGGATTGGTGGTCAGTTCGTTCCAGCGCCATCCTGCTGCATTCGCACGGGCTTCGTTCAGGAAAGTTGGCGAGAAGGTGTGGTTCCAGATGAGCGAAAAGGCATTGTTCACCTGTGAATGATTGAAGAAGTCATAGCCGAATCCGCCGTTGTAGTTTGTCCTCGTATTGGGAACCCAGTAAATGGCAAAGCTGAGGCGATCGTTGCCGGTTACGTTAGCATCCAGACGTCCGTTGTACTGTTTGAAATCGCTGCTTGTCGGAGAATTGGTCGTGTATTCGGCAATATCTGCGATGTTCGATAAGCCACTTCCGATGCCGGGAGTTGCGTTGTTCACATATGTAAGATCCTGCTTGCCGAGCCCGGTTGTCAGAGGCGAGCCGATATTTAACCCCTGTCCGGCAATGGTCTTGCAGTTGACATTCTCCGTGAGGCCGGCGTCCTGGCAGGTGGCCGAACCGATCAGCGTGCCAAGCACGTTGGCTCCCTTGAAATGCAGATAAGTGGAGGCAATACTGCCGGATGGAGCCAGCGATGCAAGAGTGGTGGTCGAGTACCATCCGGTGCCTGTTGCCGGAGTGTTTTGTTTCTGTCCCTCATAGTTGAAGAAGGCAAAGATCTTGTTTTTCCAGATTGGCCCGCCCACGCTGCCACCGTACTGGTTATAGCGGTTTGTATTTCTGAGCAAGCCACGTTCCTCAGGGGTGAGTTTGACTCCGTTGGGTCCGGTCGATGCAACGGAAGAAGGGCCGTTCCAGCGCTGGTACGCATTCAATCCGGGCCGCGCGATTTCCATGAAGAAACTGCCGTGAATATTGTTGCTCCCGCTCTTTGATGTGATTTCGGTCATCGCGCCTGAAAAGCGGCCGTTTTCAGCGTCGTAAGCGTTGGTGACGATCTTGATGTTGCTGATCGAATCCTCACTGGGAGTGATAATCGTTGACCCACCCCAAACAGCGCTGACCGTGCTGATGCCATCGACGGTGTAGCCGTTGTTCTCAAACTGGTTGCCGTTGGTGTTGGCTGAGGCGCCGTTTTCCGTGGCAAAGATACTGCTGGTTGAACCCAGGTTGCCTCCGCCGCCGGACGACGCTCCTGTCTGCGTCCCTGGAGCCTGGAATCCAGCGCCTGCACTCTGGTGCGATCCGTCAGCCAGAACGCCAGGCGCTAGTTGAATCAGGCTAGTCGCATCGCGCTCGAAAACCGGCATATGCTGGATATCATTTTCTGAAATAGTGTGACTGGTATTCGCGGTCTGCGTGTCAATGGCCGGCGTTGTGGACGCGTCTACCGTGACCACCTGTGCAGCAGCTCCAATCTCCAACTCGATGTTCAGCGAGTTGGCTTGCTCGGGGATCAATTGCAGATCGTCGAGAATTTTTTTCTTAAACCCATCCTTTTCGACCGTTAGAGTAAAGTGATTGGCGGGCAGCGCGTTGAAGTTGAAGACGCCTACCTCATCGCTGGTACGGACCACCATCTCGTTGGTAGATAGATTCTTGAGAGTAAGGATCGCACCCGGTATGACTGCACCTTGCGGATCGGTCACTGTGCCCTGAATGGATGTTCGGTATTGGGCATGGAGTGACGCCGCGAAAAGAAGCAATAGCGCCAGCACCCATGTCTGCCATCTGTGCCAGTGAGCTATCAAGCTCTCTGCACCTTTGCATTGACTCACACGATGTCTTGCATCCATGTCTTGCATCAGACGTTCCTCCAAAAGGGTTAGGCTCTTGGCCTGTTGAAACGTAGTAGTCAGCCCTGCACACGTTCGCGAGGGATCGCACAATCGATTGTGCAACGGAAGAATTGAAGCACCGAAAGAAATGATTGTCAACAAATAACTTGCATTCCTGACAAGCCAGCGCTCTCAGGGGTACAAGGCTCACTGAATCAGAAAGATAAGATAGCCATGACAGCCGTTACGCAGGGCGGACCGCGGCTGCTTTTATTGCGGGGGACTCCGAAAAAAACAGCCTCCCGGTCCAGAGATCCGGCGTATTTTATGCGGACTTTCGGCCGCCATTCAGCGGCGAGATCGTTGTCCCGGAAGAAACTGGCCTGGACACATGCAGCAAAGGCAGCATGGCAGACAGGGCGAGAAGCGTCACCGGACCGACAAGAAGACCGATTCGCAGACTTCCTGTCCGCGACGACAGCCACCCCGCAAGCCATGGGAGAACGGAGCCTCCGAATCCGCTCAGCGTAAGAATGAAGCGTGTGTCGGAACTGTGCCGCGCGCGATCAAAAAATGCAGCCAGAGCTACAGGAAAGATCGGCGCAAGTGCCATGCCCAGCAACAGAATGGCGACTATCAATAGAGCCGGCGAGCGCGATGCTGAGAGAAATATGGCAGCACAAAGAGCGGCAGACAGGCAAAGCCGCAACAGGCGGTTAGGAAGTAGCCTCAGCAGAAGAAGTGGAGAGAGCGCACGCGAAACCAGAAAGCCCGTCCAGTAGATTGCCGTAGCTGCTGCCGCAAGTGTTAGACCGAGGAAGGTGTTCCGCAGGAGATATGTGGAAATCCATGCGCCGAACATGCTTTCCATGCCGACCTCAAGAAAGAAGAACAGCGCAAACAGCGTGACCATTCGCACATTTCTGAGGCCGGTGGTTTCACGCGTCGTGCGTGCGGTCTCAATCGTATCGCGAATAGTGAATGAGGCAACAATGCAGGCCAGCCCCGATGCACAGCCCAGGACAATGTAGACTGCGCCCCATGAAAAGACCGCAAGCACGCGTGCAGCAAGCAGCGGTGCCAGCATTGCTCCTACACTCCAGGTGAGATTGAGCAGTGTTAGAGTAGCAGCGCGGCGGAGCGGATAGTTGCGCCCTGCAAAGAGACTTGTTGCGGTCATTGGTGCGCCGACGCTGATGCCAAAGAAGAATCCAGAAGGATAGAGAATAGCCCTTGGGATCAAGGGAAAGCAGAGACAGCTGATGGTGAGTCCGAAAAGTCCGCTTGTCAGTATGCGTGCATAATCTCCACGGCAGAGGAGCGCCCCCACTGACATTCCCGCAAAAATACAAAAAAGAAGCTGCCCTGACTGATTGTCGGAAAGATGATATGCCTGCGCGAGTAGCGGAAGCATCGGGCCGGTGGTGGCATCCGCGATGCCGGTAAGAGCAAAAATCGGATGAAGTATGAACAGCATATTGCGGTGCGAAATCCGCTGATCGCCGCTCAAGGTGGCTCCTCAGGTAAAGCAACACAAAGACAATAAAGTCGTATTGCGGACCCATGCAAGTTGATATCAGGATCTTGTGGGACACCCCAATTCTATTGGGTCATAAAACGGCTTGCGTTCAATCGTCAAGACAAGCGGATCTTTGAAAAACTCACCTAGCAAGAATCAGCAGAGGCGAAGAGCAAAAGCCTGATTGTATGGCGCAATTCATAAGTACCGCAGGCGGACAGCAAATAGTCGTTTGCATTTCCGCTTATGTAGTTAATCTGGGCGAGCCGCACTCGACATATCGGCTCGCGTCTCGGCCGTGGTCCCGCATCCTGCAGAGTTGCCTGATCATCACCGGACGCTGACACGGATCTCCTTTCCTATAGAATTTCGTTTTCAAGGAACGGAGGCAGAACCAGTCCGAATGAAGGCTTGTTACCTGCTGGCTTTTCGGACCGTATAGGGGGCTTCTGATCAGTATTCAGACTAGTGAAATTTTACCGGTGTCTTTGACTGGAGTTGCTGTGGAAGACTGCACCCAAAAGCTGGGGCTTAATGAACTACCATTCGGAACTGAAAGGGAAGTGATTCGCTTGCTGATTGATGCGCATCATCATTTGTGGGAAT
>DASZXD010000052.1:0-19585 GCA_035546015.1 Occallatibacter sp. | reverse complement strand
CACGGTGAGTGAGCCGGTGGGCGCAATGGAAAGCGTGGTGGTGGTGGGCACAGCGGTGGCAGCAACTACCGTGAGAGGCAGCGTGAGTGTGGCTGTGTGTCCCAATGCGGTGCCGGCAAGGGTGATTGAGTAGTTGCCGGGGGTGGCCGAACCACTTGCATTGACTGTGAGCGTACTGTTGTTCGCCTTATTGAACTGCGTGACGGCTGCAGTAACGCCAGCGGGAAGCGCCGATGCAATTGAGATCTGGACGCTGTTGTTGAATCCAGACTGCGGGTTGAGGGTGATCGTGTCGGTGGCAGAGGCGTACTGAGAGACGTTCACTGACGGCGACGCGGCGCTAAGAGTGAAGAGCGGCGGCGGATTGACAGTGAGGTAGATATTGGCTACCGAGGTGAGCGTGCCTGAAGTGCCGACAATCTGGAGCGGGTAGAAACCGGTTATGGCGGAGTTGGTGGCAGTGAAGGTGAGCTGGCTGGAGCCTGTGGTTGTGTTGGGCGAGAATACGGCGGTCACTCCGCTTGGCAGAGGCGTTGACGGGCTGATGGCGAGAGCCACGCCCGCGTTGAAGCCGTTTTGTGGAGATACGCTGACCGTGTCGCGTACGAAACCGCCCTGGACGACCGTTGGCGCGGCCTGACTCACGGCGAGTGTGAAAGAAGGCGCGGCGCTGGCTGTGACTGTAAGCGGGAACTGGCTCAGCGTTCGGGTTGCAGATCCATCGGCTTCAATGCCGGCCAGGCTTGTGCCGGTTGGTGCAGAAGCGCTGGCGGTGAGAGTAAGCGTGCTGGATTGGCCGAGCGGAATGCTGGTAGGACTGAAGGATGCGGTGACTCCGGCGGGGAGTTCGGGCGCCGAGAGAAAGATTGTTTGAGAGGTGCTGCTGGCGGGAACTCCGGCGACTGTGACGGTGGTGGTGATGGAGCCGCCCTGCACGATGGTGGAGGGGTAGGGCGACATATTCACGTAGAACGTTGGAGGATTGACAACCAGCGCCAGCGAGGTGGTTGCAGTGAGATTGCCTGAAGTGCCAGTGATCGTCAGCAGAGCATCGGTATTGGGCGCGGCAGCACTGTCTGCGGTGAGCGTAAGAACAGCGGAACTCTTGGAGGGGTTCGAGGACCACGACGCCGTGACTCCACTGGGCAGGCCAGAGGTGACGGCGAGATTCACACTGCCGTTGAAGCTCTCGTAATCGGTGATGAGGATCGACGTTGAGCTCGATGTGCCGGGATAGATATTCAGGTTGGACGGCGATGGAGCGATGCTGAATCCAGGTGCAGAGACCTGCAGCACGAAGCTTGTGGATGCAGTGAGAGCGCCAGCTGCGCCGTTCACAGTGATGAGGTATGAGCCACGGGGCACGGAGCTGGCTACGCTCATTGTGAGCGTGGAACCGGTTGTGGCAGGATTTGTGCCCCACGATGCGGTGACGCCCGCAGGCAGGTCTGGCGTCGACAGCGTAACGCTCACCGGAGATGCGCTTTTGTCGGTAATAGCGATATCGATGGTGCCGGAACTGCCATGTGCGACGGTGAGGACACTGGCCGAAGGAGCCAGGGTAAGGACGGCAGCCGCAGGCGGCGCGAGCTCGTCGATGAGGCCCTGGCCGTTGGGGCTCCCCCAGCCGGTGACGAGATCGTAGCCCGGAACAGCGTTGTAGTAGGGCCATCCACAGCAGTTGTTGCGTGCGTTGTTGTTGCCGTAGGTGATGTCGTGGAAGTCAGCGGCGTAGTTGGTGCCTTCACCGATGGCATAGAGCGTGGGGTTGATGAAGCCTACTGTAGAATTGCCTGCCGATGCGGCCTGCTCGTTTACCAGAGCCATGAAGGCGGCCCAGCGCGGGGCTGAAAAGCTGGTGCCGCCATAGTTGCCCGCACATGCCCCGTTGGCGCAGTTGTAGTTGACGTAGTCAGCCTGCGCGGCGACGTCGGGCACATTGCGGAGTGTGTTTGAACCGCCATTAGTGGATGTCGCTACGCCTGCCTGCCAGGAGGGAATGGGGATCCCGTCGGGGCTGACGCCGCCACCGCTGCGAGTCCACGCCGTTTCGCTTGCCCAGGGACCGCCGCCACCCTGTGTGGAGAGATCGGTTCCGCCGACAGCAGTGACGTAGGCATCTTCAGCAGGGTAGAAATTGTCGAAATAGGGATCGAATTCGCCCCAGTCGCCAGAGGCAGCAAAGACGCTCTGGCCCTGCGCGGCCATCTCCTCAAAGAAGGCGTCGTCGATCTCGGGATCGTAGGGGCTCCAGGACCAGGAGATGGAGACTTCCTGCGCGAGATCTTCTGAAGCGACCGAGTTGAGGATGTCAACGTCGTTGCCGCCAATATAGACGCGGACCTGGCTCAGACCGGGCGCCATGCCGATGGCCTGCACAATGTCGAGCACCTCTTCGCTGTCGTTGCCGGAGGTGTTGGCTCCGGTTGCGCCGTCGAGGAGGACGTTCTGGATGGGAACCGAGTACGACTGGCCAACACTGGAGAAGGTCAGGTCGACATCGCTCTTGTTGTAGCCGTCGAATTCAAGCAACGCAACGGTCTGGCCGGCACCAGTGAGAGCAGTTCCGCCGTAGTAGGCCCAGCGCATGTCGCTGGCGAGGAATGAGCCGCCGGGACCGGAGCCAAGAGTGACGTAGTGAGTGCCGCCCATGGGCTGGGCGCGGTTGTACATCGGCTGCGGGATGGAGTAGTTGTCGAGGCCGGCGATGTGCGCGACGGGAACGGAGAGATTCAGCGAGGGGTCGCGGTCGGGCGAGAAGAAGAGCCGGTTCTCGACCGGGTGCTGATAAAGCGCCATGCGAACGTTGAAAGCTTTTTCAACCTGCGCGACGGTTCCAGTAATGGGAACGACGAGGCGGTTCGAGGGCGCGTCACCAACGGTGAAGCCGTTGGCCTGCGCATAGGCAACTACGGCCTGGTAGTCGGCCGGCGAAGGTGCAAACTGCTCGGTGAACTGCGCGGAGGTGAGGAACTTGTGGTAGTCGGGGCTGGAGGGATCATAAAGCTGGCCCAGGAGGTTTGTAAGCTGTGTCCGATTGCGCAGGGGCAGCACGATGGACAGATGCATGCTTTGCGACTGCGGCATAAGTCCGGCAGGAAGCGCTTTGCCGCGCGAAACTACGGGACGTACCTGACCGTGCAGCGTTTGGAGGGCAGTTTCAGAATGGCCCGGAAAAGCGCTCGCCATGAGGCAGACGGCGATGATCGTCTTATATAGACTGAGTTTCACTGGCTGACCCCGACGCAGCAAGGGGGAGTTCTTGTCCTTGCGTGAGTCCGTTTCTAGTTCCCTGCGATCTGTGATCGGGAAAAAGGCAATAACGATCCAAAGAAGTCATTTTCATTGTCGCTTAACCTGATGTCTTTGGAGTCCCAAAATACAGTAACTACCTGGCTTCCGGTAATCGGATCTGGGGGTATCGGTAAGTAACTGGATTTGCAGTTTCCAGTAACCTAACTTGACTTACTGCAGGATGACCGAATAAGTTGTCGGCGAATCCCCTCAAACTACCAAGAAGCTTTTGAAGAATGCGGATGTGCCTGTGCATATCCGGAATGAGAGAGGCATCCTGATGCGTTCGGAAGAACAAAGTTTGGTGAGAGCTGAGCTGGACGAAGACCAACTCGCCTGGCTTGCGCTGGCTCTGACACCAGGACTTGGACCCAAGCGGATTCTCGAGGCCGTAAGGGAGCTGGAGTGGCCCAGCCAAATCCTTACGCTGCCGCTGACGGCGCTGGAGGGGTTGCGCTTTCCGGCAGAGGCGGCGCAGTTCGTCTTTGACGGCAAGGCGCGCGCGGCAGCCATGGCCGAGTGGGGGAAGGTGCAAAAGCATGGCGCTTCGATAGTGTGTTACGGCAGCGAAGCGTATCCCGAGCGGCTGAGGGAGATCTACGATCCGCCTCCGGTGCTTTGGGTGATGGGTGATGCTGCACTTTTGCACAAGCCGGCGATTGCGGTGGTGGGAACGCGGCATCCTTCGCCGTATGGGACGGGCGTGGCTGAGATGCTGAGCCGGGACATGGCGGCGCGGCGGCTGCTGATTGTGAGCGGCATGGCGCGGGGCATCGACTCATGGGCTCACAAAGGAGCGCTGGCGGCTCGCATGCCGACGCTGGCAGTGTGGGGCACAGGGATCGACGTCGTGTATCCGAAGGAGAACAAGAAGCTGGCTGAGGAGATTCTGGCCACGGGCGGCGCGATTGTGAGCGAGCTGCCGATGGGGACGTTTCCGGCGCCGCAGAACTTTCCGCGACGCAACCGGATTTTGAGCGGGCTGAGTGTGGGCGTACTGGTGGTGGAGGCGAGCGAGAACTCAGGAACGCGGGTTACGGCTAGGTGCGCGGCCGAGCAGAACCGGGACCTCTTTGCAGTGCCAGGTAATGTGACGAGCAAAGGGGCATGGACGCCTAACACGTTGATAAAACAGGGCGCAAAGCTGGTGGCGACCTGGGAGGACGTATGGGAGGAGCTGCCGTCGCAGGTAAGGCTGCAACTGGAGGCAGAAGCCCCGGCTGCATCCAAAGCGGAGACTCAGGCATCCTTATTGCCTGATCCGGTTCTGCGGCCTGAGGAGGCGATGGTGCTTGAGGTGCTGCGAACGGATGAAAGTCTGCAGATTGACGGGATTCTCGAACTTTTGGAGACGCAACTTACTTCTTCTGAAGTGTTTACGGCGCTTTTTGAGCTGGAGATGGCGGGCCGCATCCGGTGCCTGCCGGGAAAGAATTACGTCAGGACGCTGTGAGGGTAGCTCGCACCAGCCGGGAGCGAGGTATCGAGTGGCTGGAGGTGGGTGCCGGCTAGAGGATTTAGATTTTTTTACGTCTAACCGATCCGGAAGCGAAAATACAGGCCGCACCTAACTCCCAACGGGTGATTTTGCAAGCGGTTGCCGGGAGAAGTTCGCCTCGGAAATGAGGGTTTTTCGCCGCCTGGAATGCTGCGCGGGGAGGGCAAAAATCCGGAAGACTAGTGGAAATGGGCTGGTGTTCCATGGTAGGGTGCAACATTTGCAGGGTGATTTTTCCGCCAGCCGGAAGACCTCGACCTGCAGCGCGGGTTGAACCGCTGAGAGAAGAAAGACAAATGGATTTGCCGCGTATCCAATATTGATGCAAGACGCGGCGCCGGAGCCCGGCAGAAGCCGGTGCAGGCAAGAGAGGGAACTGAAGTCAGGATGGCAACGAGCAGATCACTGGTAATCGTCGAGTCTCCCGCCAAGGCGAAGACGATCGAGAAGTATCTGGGCAAGGGGTTCGATGTGCGCGCCTCAGTGGGCCACATCATGGATCTGCCCAAGAACGATATTGGCGTGGAGTTGAAGAAGCGGACATTCGAGCCGGAGCTGGTGGTGTCTCCGGGCAAGGAAAAGGTTGTCGATCAGCTCAAGAAGCTGGCCGCGAAGGCCGACGAAGTGTATCTTGCGCCCGACCCGGACCGCGAGGGTGAGGCGATTGCGTATCACTTGGCGCTGCAACTGGGCACGAACGCCAAAGAGCGCAAAAAAATTCGCCGGGTGACCTTTAACGAAATTACGAAGAAGGCCGTGCAGGACGCGTTCAAGCATGCGCGGGATATCGACCAAAATCTGGTGGACGCACAACAGACGCGGCGCGTGCTGGACCGGCTGGTGGGTTATCAGATTTCTCCACTGCTCTGGGATAAGGTGCGGCGCGGGCTTTCAGCTGGACGTGTGCAAACCGTAGCCCTCCGATTGATAGTCGAGCGCGAGCGGGAGATTGGCGCGTTTCTACCGGTTGAATACTGGACGCTCGATGCGCTGCTTCATCCTGAAAAGCGCGAGAGCGAGAAGTTCAAGGCACGGTTTGTAGGCATCGACGGCGAGCCTGCGCGTGTGGCCAACGGCAAGGATAAGGACGGCAAGGACCAGTTCATCGGAAGCGCGCTGCCCAATAAGAAGACGATGGACGAGGTGCTTGCCGCGCTGAAGGATGCGAAGTGGCGCGTAGCAAGCGTGCAGGCGCGCGAGCAGCAGCGGCGGCCTTTAGCTCCGTTCATCACCAGCCAACTGCAGCGCGATGCGGCGAACAAGCTGGGCTTCAATGTGCGGCGCACAATGGGCGTGGCGCAGAGGCTCTATGAAGGCGTGGACCTTGGCGACGAGGGCACGACGGGCCTGATTACATACATGCGTACCGATTCTCCGCGCGTTGCGCCGGAGGCGAAGACGGCAGCGCGGGAGTGGATTGCGAAGGAGCTGGGCGCGCAGTATCTTCCAGCGGCGCCCAATGAGTACAAAGGCAAGAAGGATGCGCAGGATGCGCACGAGGCGATTCGTCCGACCGATGCATCGCGGACGCCGGAGTCGATTGCGCGTTATTTGACGGACGAGCAGTTGAAGCTGTACACGCTGATCTGGAAGCGATTTGTGGCTTCGCAGATGGTTCCGGCGCTTTATGACGTGACCACGGCGAACATTGCTGCGGAATCGAAGAAGACGGGAAAGACGTATGACTTCCGCGTGAGCGGCTCTGTGCTGCGGTTCGACGGATTCCTGAAAGTCTATGAGGTCTCGGAAGACAAGAAGGACGACGATGACGAGTCTGCGAGCCGGCTGCCCAGCCTGGATGGTGTAACGACGCTTGGCATGGATGATCTGTTGCCGGAAGAGCATGCGACGCAGCCACCACCGCGATATAACGAGGCTTCGCTGGTGAAGGAGCTCGAGGAGCGGGGTATCGGTCGGCCGTCGACGTATGCGTCGATCATCAACACCATTCAGGACCGCGAGTACGTGGTGAAGCACGGCGGGTCGAGGGGACGGTTTTATCCGACCGAGATCGGCGTGGTGGTGTGCGACCTGATGGTGAAGAATTTCCCATACATCTTCGATACAAAGTACACGGCGCGGCTTGAAGAGGAGCTGGATGACATCGAAGAGGGCAAGGAGAAGTGGACCGACCTGCTGAACGCCTTCTATGACCACTTTGAAGACGAGCTGAAGGTGGCCGGCAAGAAGATGGAAAACATCAAGCGGATGGAGCAGATGACCGATGAGAAGTGCGAGGTCTGCGGATCGCCGCTGGTGTTGAAGTGGGGCAAGTTCGGCACGTTCTATGCGTGCTCGGCCTACAACAAGAAGGATCCGACGAGCTGTACGTTCACCAAGGAGAACATTGCTTCCAAGCCGGATCTGAATACGCCTGAGGCGCAGGATGTGGGCGAGACCGAGGAGTACTGCGAGAACTGCGGCAAGGTGATGGTGCTGCGGCGCGGGTTGTTTGGCCCGTTCATGTCGTGCCCGGACTACAACGCCGATCCGCCGTGCAAGACTTTCCGGAAGCTGAGCCAGAAGCAGCAGCAGAAGCCGCCGGAACCGACAGGCGAGGACTGTCCGGTGTGCAGCAAGCCGCTGGTGTTGCGGCAGGGCGCCTACGGCGAGTTCGTGTCGTGCTCGGGATATCCGAAGTGCAAGTACATCAAGCAGAACCTGATTGAAGGCATGAAGTGCCCGAAGTGCGGTACCGGCGACATTGCCGAACGCAAGGCGCGGAGGGGGAATGTCTTCTGGGGCTGCACGAACTATCCGAAGTGCGACTTCACTTCGAACCTGAAGCCGGTGCCGAAGAAGTGTCCGGAGTGCGGCAGTCCGTACCTGGTGGAGAAGACGCTGAAGTCGGGTGTGTATCTCGAGTGCCCGAACAAAAAGAAGTCCGCTGCTGAGGAAGAAGAAGCGCCGAAGAAACGCGGCAAGAAGGCTGCGCCCGCGGAGGAGGAGAAGAACCCCGTGGTGTGCAGCTACTCGAAACGGATCGGCGATGCGCCGCCTCCGCCGACGGCCGAGACGCATGGGCCGGTGGTGGAGAAGGACGAGAAGCGGGAGCTGCAGCCGGCGTAATTCTGCACGAAGGATATCGCAGTGCCTGGCGGGCGGAACGATGCAGCAAGTATGATCGTGGCCCGCCTTCCTATTGCGAAGAGATTTCTTAAGAGGCGGTCTGCGCACTGCTTCAGCGGCGCAGTGTGCGTTAAGATGGCCTGCGAACATGTTTGCAGGAGGAAGACGCTGAAGATCGCGAAGAATCCCTACGATGCCGTCGCCTATCCGGGCCAGGCTTATCCAAGCACACATCCGAACCGTTTGGCGGTGATGGCCATGCTGCACGGGCTTACGCCGCCTGCGGTGGGCAGTTGCCGCGTGCTCGAAATTGCATGCGGTGATGGCGCGAACCTGATTCCGATGGCGTACACGATGCCTGCCGCGGAGTTTGTGGGCTTTGATCTGGCGCATGCGCCTATCGAGCGCGGGGTGGGGCGGGTTGAAGAGCTGGGACTGAAAAATATACGGCTGTTTCAAGGGGATTTGCTCGCCGTAGGGCCGGAACTTGGCCGCTTCGATTACATCATTGCGCATGGGCTTTATTCCTGGGTTCCCGAGCCGGTGCGCGACCGGCTGCTGGCATTGTGCAATGAATTGCTGACCGAGAACGGAGTTGCCTTTGTCAGCTACAACGCGCTGCCGGGCGGCTATGTGCGGATGATGCTGCGCGAGATGATGCTGGCGCCGGGTAACGGCATCGACGATTCGGAAGAACAGGTTGCGGAAGGGCTCAGTTTTTTGCGTCTTGTCTGTGAAACGAGGCCCGAAGGCGATGCCTTCCGGGTGTTGATTGAAAGCCAATTGCAGCGGCTGGATCGACGACCGAAAGCAGCAACGCGTCACGATGAGTTGAGCGGGATCTACCATCCGGTGCGGTTTCTCGATTTCGCAGAGCATGCACAGAGGCATGGATTGCGGTATCTGTGCGAGGCGGAACTGCCAGTGCCGAGCGATCCCTGTTATCGACCAGATCTTCAGCCGGTTCTGGAACAGCTGGCGGGCGGCGACGAGCTGAAGAAGGAGCAACTGCTGGACTCGATGCGCGTGCGCGGCTTTCGCGAGACGCTGCTTTGCAGGGCAGAACGGACGGTGCGGTGGGACTTCGACGTGGGGCAGTTGCGCAATTTGTCACTGGCTTCTGTAGCGATGGCTGAACCTGGCGAGAAACCGGGCGCTACGGCGTTCGCGCTGCCCAGCGGCGCGAGGATGGAGTCGAACCACGGCGGCGTGATGGCGCTGTTGCAGACATTGTCTGAGGCGTGGCCGCATGCAGTGGCTGTGGAAGAACTGGCTGTGGATCTTGCTGACGCGGGACTGCCTCTGGATGGCGACGGTGCAGCGTGGCTGATCCGGTTAGCGATTGGGAAGATGATCGAACTGAGGGCGTGGAGCCCACCGCTGGCGCACGAGATTGGGGAACGGCCAAAGGCGAGTGCATGCAGCCGGCAGGAGGGCATGTCGCGCGGCCGCGCCACGACGCTGCTGCATACCACTGCGGCGTTCGAGGATGCGAAGATACAGCATTTGCTGGGGCTGCTTGACGGAACGCGGGATCGCAGCGAGCTGGTTGCGGCGATGAGTGCGGAGTTCCCGGATGAGGCTGAGTCGGAGCTTGTGGAGGGGATCGAACGCGGACTGGGATTCTTCCAGAGGGCTGGAATGCTTGAGTCCTAACCTCGCGAGGCGGTTGAATCTTGTAACATGTGACCGGATGGAGAGACCCCGATGGAACGGATGCTGGCAACGCCGCATGACGCCGAGATTATTCTGAAGCTCTATGAGCTGCGCACCGAAGCGGTTATGCGCGAGGCACGCGCATGGATGACGGGCGAGTTCTGGCCGGCGACTGCGGATGAATACTTCGCGGTGTCGGAGAATCCGGCGCATCCGCATAATCCGCACCTGCGGCAGGTGCTGACCTACTGGGAGATGGCAGCGGCGATGGTGCTGCACGGGGCCGTGTCTGCCGAACTGTTTGTGGACTGTAATGGGGAGGGGTTCTATCTGCTGGCGAAGTTTGCGCCGATTCTGCAGGATGTGCGGCAGCGGAATCCGGGGTTCCTGTCCAAGACCAGCGAGCTGGTGAACCGGTTTTCGAGTGCGGCACAGCGGTATGAGGGGATTCTCAAGCGTGTGGATGCGACGCGTCAGCGAGCGGCGAAGCAGTCGGCGCAGGGAGATTATTTCTATCCGCCCAAACAGTGAGACTCCCGATTCTCACTTTGTGAACCTTTTACATTGCTCTGACATCTGCGCCCTTGTGTAAACCGGCTGTGACAGAGCATGATGGTAGCTAATTGAGCTAATCCATACCCCCGGAGGTTCCCATGAAGCGTGTACTTGCAGTGGCGGCGGCAGGTTTTGCAATGGCAGTTCTGACGGCGCAGGCGGCGGATTCAAGCAAGATCAGCGGCTGGATTTCAGATGCGGGCTGCGGCGCCAAGCACGCCGGCAGCGGCGCAGAGTGCGTGAAGGCCTGCATCAAGGGCGGCAAGGCGCCGGTTTTTGTCGATGAGGACAAGAAAGAGGTCTGGAAGATCGATAACCCAGATGCAGTGAAGGATTTTTATGGCGATCACGTAACCATCACTGCAACGGCCGATGACTCCAGCAAGAGCGTGCACGTGGACGCGATCGAAGCCGCGAAGTAGGACTCGCCATAAAAGAGCAATCTCTGGTAGTGTCGTATCCGTTATGCTTGTCTGGCTGGCCCAATGCAATGCCGCATTGGGCCCGTCAGGCGGAATCGACTGAAATCAACCGGAAACAACATGGCGCGAGCAATCTGGAACGGCAAAGTCGTTGCCGAAAGCGATCAGACTGAGGAAGTGGAAGGGAATGTGTACTTTCCCGAATCCAGTCTGAAGCGGGAGTACTTTCGGCCCAGCAGCACAACTTCTACCTGTCCCTGGAAGGGGCAGGCCCGTTACATGACCCTGGTGATCGACGGCCAGGACAACCAGGACGCGGCCTGGTACTATCCCGATCCGAAGCCGGCGGCGCGCAAGATCAAAGGCTATGTGGCCTTCTGGCGTGGCGTGGAAGTGGAAAAGTGAAAAGGCAGGGGCCAGCCACTCTACCGAGCCAAAATTGCCAGCCGGGAACCCCGGCAGGGACCAGGGAACAAGGACGAGAAAAGTCTTTTCGGCAGTGCGTGGTTTTGTTGACCGCGCTAGGCGTGGTGTCTGCGGGATGTTCGCACCATCCGATGGCTGCTGCGCCGGGAACAGCTGCACCGACGCTTACAGGCGACGCGGCGCATCCGGGGCATACGCAGGGATGGGTGGATACCAAGCTCTACTTTGGCCTTGGGCCGGCGGACGATCCGCAGAAAGGCGTAAGCGAGGCCGACTGGCGCGCTTTTCTGGATAAGGAAGTGACGCCTCGCTTTTCTGCCGGATTGAGTGTTGTGGATGTCTACGGCCAGTGGCTGAGCAAGGGCGTTGCCGCGCCGGAACGGCTGCGTTCAAAACTGCTCATTATCGACTACCCCGACAACGCAGAGAACCATACGAAGATCGACGCCATTCGTGCAGCGTGGAAGCAGAAGACCGGTGACCAGTCTGTGCTGATGGTGACCGAGCCGGCGGATGTGTCGTTCTGAAATAAAGGGATTTTTGGCCCATCATTGCGCCAGTGGTTATTTCGGCTTATTTCTACAAGGCCGGATTAGTGCCTTCGCATCCCACGCTAGGAAGGTCTGATCGTTACTTTGGTTCTACGCTGTCATCAAAAATTCTTATAGTTTACTCATAAAAATCAGGTACACTCCCGCCAGATTTCACAAAATTCCCCCTCGGGCCCGACTTCCCCAAGTTCGTTCAGGAGAATACTGCCCTTGACGAGACGTTTAGATATCTTAGATACAGCAATCCTAAAGGGACTGGCGATTACAGCGATCGTCTTTCATAACTTCTTTCACGAGGTCAGTCCGGCTCGCCAGAACGAATTCACCTTCGGCCCAGCCAGATTCGGGGTCTTTTTAAGCACGGTAAGCCATCCACCTTTAGCCATTCAGGCGCTCTTCTCATTCTTTGGGCATTTTGGCGTTCAGATCTTCATCTTTCTTTCTGCTTATGGTCTTGCGAGCAGGTATTGGAACGATCCGGCTCCGTGGGCGAAGTTCATGCTGGGCCGCATCAGGAAACTTTACCCGCAGTTTGCGCTGATCGTCGTTCCCTGGTTTGTCGTGATGGCCGTGCACGCCCGGTCGCTGCCGGTGATCGGAAGAATGGGTCTCAATGTGGCATTCCTGTTCCTTGGCGTGTTTCCGATCTATGGTTACGGTATTCCGCCGGTCGGGCCGTGGTGGTTTATTCCTTTCATTGTGGAGTTTTATGCGATCTGGCCGCTTCTTCGTGCGTGTACAAAGCGGTGGGGCTGGCCCGGATTGCTAGCCATTGCGTTGGCCTGCCTGGCAATCACGTATGTTGCAAATCCTGTGCTGGCCCACTGGTCGATTAACCTGTTCTTCACTCCCATCGGACGCATGTCGGTGATCTGCTTCGGCATCGTCGCAGCGCGCTACAGTTTTCGCGTCAGCGCTCCTCTTGGGCTCGCGGGGTTGGGTGCGCTGTTGCTGGGCAGCAGGTTCGGCGTCTTCTGGCCGTTTACTTTTCTCGGCGCCCTGCTCTTTGCTTTGTGGGCATATCTGCAGCTACGCGACATGCTGAGGAGGCTCCCGGTTCTTGGCTACCTTGGAGACTACGGCTTGTTTGCATTCCTGCTGAACGGAATCGTGCGGGACCAGTTCATCGGGCTGGCGACCTCTTCTGCTTCGCAGATTCTCTTTGGGTGCGTCAGCGCGGCCGTCAGCTTTGCTATTGCTGCCTGCATGTACGAATACATCACCCCGCAACCACAGACCGTTAAAGCTCTGGCCGCCTGAGGGGTGCCATTCGCGGGCTGGGTTTCTGGTTCAGAGAACCGATGGCTGGCTAAAGAAAGATTGCACCGCAGCAAGATGCGGAGCCAGGAAGGCTTCGCGATCGACTTGCCCGGAGCGCAGGGCTCCGGCGCCGTCGACAAAGTGAAAACGCATCTCGGTCACGCCGAGACTTCCGAAGAAAGTGCGCAGCCAGGGAACGAGAAGATTTCTTGACGCGTCTTCAGCCCCCGGACGGTAGCTGCGGCCCGCCGAGACGAAGAATGTGATCTTCTTTGTATCGAGAGCGCCTTTCATACCCGATGGCGTGAGCAGAACTGTTTTTCCGAAACGTACGATCTGATCGGCCCATAACTTGAAGATGGAAGCCGGTCCCCAGTTGTGCATGGGAACTCCGAAGACGTATTCGTCAGCGCGGAGCAGATCGCCAGCGAGTTCGTTGGAGAGTACGAGGAGTTGGTTCTGCTGTGGCGTGCGCGACTCCGGGGGCAGGTAATTCGCGGCGACCCAGTCCGCGTCGATCGCCGGGATATGCATTGTGGTCAGGTCACGCGAGATGACCTCTCCCTGCAGATTAACCATGCGCCAGCGGCTCACGAACTCTGCGGTAAGACGGCGTGAAATCGAAGCTTCGCCCATGGGGCTCGAGTCGACATGAAGAAGGGTGGGCATGATGTTTTCCTCAATTCCGATAATATTCAACTTAATGGTTGAATGTCAACTTTATGGTTGAATATAGAATGAACGCGATTGAGGAATTTCTTTATGAGCAGAGTGGCAGATCGAGTGAAGAGTCTGGACCTTCTATTTGCAGCGCTGGCGGATGCAACCCGGCGCTCGATGTTGGAGAGGCTGTACAAAGGGCCGCTGACGGTAAGCGAGCTTGCCCAACCCTATGCGATGAGCCTGAACGCTGTTTCAAAGCATGCTAAGACGCTCGAAAAGGCAGGGCTGATCCGGCGCACGATCAGGGGGCGCGAGCACTCGTGCGAGCTGCAGCGAGCCAGGTTCGACGAAGCGATGGAGTGGATGAGCTATTATTCCGAGCTCTGGGGCAGCCGTTTGGATGGGCTGGAGAAGCATCTGACAGAAAAGCGGACGCGCGAGGCGCGGAGATGAGCCAGACGGTGACAGTACGCAAGATGCTGCCGGCCTCATGTGAGGAGGTCTTCGACGCGTGGCTGGATGCGGACGGGATGCGCACGTGGATGTGTCCCGGGCCGGTGACGGGCTGCGAAGCGACGCTCGATGCGCGCGTAGGCGGTCAGTTTCGCATTGTGATGACGGCTCCAGGCACGACGATTGTGAATACGGGCGAGTACCGCGCGCTGGAGAGGCCGGCGAGGTTGCAGTTCACATGGGTTTCATCGCGATGGGCGAATGAGGAGACACTGATCACGATTGATCTGTCACCGCATGACGGTCAGTGCGAATTGGTGCTGACACACGAACGGTTTCCGGCAGAGCATTCCGTAACGCAACTGCAGATGGGGTGGGGGCAGATGCTGGAGAAACTGGCGGCATATTTGCAAAGCCCGTTGCCTGAATGATCTGTTGCCGCTCAACGGACATGGTGCAGTGGGAGTCCGTCGGAAATCCCGGTCCGCCTGTTATCAGAGCGCGGCCAGACCGGCAAGATTCCGCAATCCTAATTGTGATTCCTGGCACTTGGCGTGAATCGGCGCAGAACAAATTCCTGAATCACACTGTCGGCGACATTTCCCGCAATATCGGTGAAAAACGTGTTGAGCACCAGACCAGTGCCACGATTGGTTTGAGGATAGTAGGCATTGGCGACTGCGCCTGAAGCAAGGTAACCGCCGAGGCTGGAGTAGTTGGGCTGCCAGTGACCGTTGTCGCCCTTGCAGATAAAGGGGCTGGACATTGCATGAAGCAGGCGCGATTTGCTTGTTCCAGTGCCCTGATAAAAATAACGTGGATCCTGATGCAGCAAGGATGGAAGAATTGCGCCACCGACCATAATGTCAGTCAGACCGTCAGCATATATGGAGCCAAACCGCTGACCATAACCTTTCATGCCCTGCTGATAATCGGGAAAGTTCGATGCCTGATTGAGGGCAGCAAGAAAACCTGTTCCCGCAAAGGTGATCGGATTGGTCATAACCTTAACAGCCAGTTGAAACTTCATCTTCGAAGTGAGCGGAGGAGCGTTGGGATCGTAGACCACGTAGTAGTTGGGAATGAAGCCGAGAACGCGCTGTTGCTCTTCCATCTTGAGTTCTTCAACGGCGATGTCCTGGCTGGAAGCGGAGACGATGACAGATGCCGCGTTACCGGAGGCGACGAGCTTGATTGCGGTAAGGGAATCGAACTGGCCGGGCGCGAGCGTGAGTTCGTCCGATCTCCAGTCAGTGAAGCCAGGAGCGGTGATTGTGAGTCTATAAGGAACGCCGGGCTTTACGTCGTCGAACCGAAAAGATGCTGTGTCATTTGCCGTGACCGTTTGTTTGTCGTGATGCAAGGCATCTTCTAGAGCGACGGCTGCGCCGGGAATAATGTCTCCGTTTGCGTCAGTGACGGTGCCGCTGATGTGCGCCGGTTGAGGATCGGGCGCGGCCGGCTCCTGGCCCAGTGCGGCCGATGCCATTGCAAGACAGATTGAGATTGCCAGAAAAGACAGCTTCATAGTCGCGATGTGCAGTGCTCTCCTCGGGTGTTGGACTCAGAACGGATCCGTTAGAACGGATCTGGGATACATGCAAGGAATCAGAGATTCGCGGTTTGTGTAAGCAAGTCCGCAAGAACCATGCGCAGCGACTGCGTCTATCCGCTGCTCAAGACACAACTGGGCTGACGCGCCCAGCGGGCCGTTCTTCACTTCATTGAACGCACATTTAGAAATCTGTTGGCGAGAAGCTCGCGAGCTCGCTTCAGCCTATTGTTTCTTAGATGGATCTGCCGTCGAATCGGTGCAAAGTTCACGCCATTTTTATAAATATCTGTGACCCAAAAACTCACGCATCGAAGCGGGTTCATGGTGCATCAAAGGTCGATTTCTATGTCGTAATTTTTCGGTTATTCCCGACCGCTAGCGGAGCGGCTTGCCAATCTCCCAGTGATGGCCGAAGGGATCGACGATGCGGCCGACTCGCCAGCCATAGCTCTGATCGGCGACGGGAGCGATGACACGCGCACCGGCGGAGACAGCGCGATCGAAGACAGTATCGGGGTCGTCGGCGACGACGATCATGCGCGATGTGCTTCCGCCAAGTGTGTCCGGGCTGAAGTTCTGGTGCTCGGGCGATTCATCGGCGAGCCAGAAGTCAGACAATCCTATTGAGAGTTGGGCGACGACTGCACCATCGGGAGTTTCGACGCGAAAAAACTCAGATGCACCAAAGGCAGCCTTATAAAAGTCGATGGCCTTAGCTCCATTGCGCACTGAAAGCATAGGCGCTGCGGTCATTTTCAATGCGTGGCTATCCATCCCGTTTCTTTCGCTCAGTACGCCTGCAACTGATCGAGAGGCAGGCGGACGCGGAAGCATGTGGAGCCGGGCTCGGATTTTACGCTCAGATGACCGCGATGCTTGAGGACGATGCGCATGGCGTAGTCGAGGCCGAGACCGAGACCGCGGCCGGGAGCCTTGGTTGTGAAGAAGGGCTCGAATATACGCTCCTGCAGTTCACGCGGAATGCCGGGGCCGGTGTCCCAGATTTCGACGAGCAGCATCTCGGCTTCAAGACGGCAGGTAATGCGCAGAACGCCCTGGTTACCGAGTGCGTCGAGGGCGTTTTCAATAAGCGCGGTCCAGACCTGGTTAAGCTCCCCGCCGTAGGCGCTGATGCGCGGAAGATCAGCAGCATAGTCGCGCACTACCTCAACGTGATCCATGCGCGAGCGCAGCATTTGCAGCGTGGCGTCGAGACCGGCGGGCACATCGACTTCGAGGATGGGCGCGCGATCCAGGTTGGAATAGTCCTTGACCGCACCGATGAGGTCGACGATTCGCGCTGTAGAGTTGACAAGGGTTTCAGCGGCACGGGTGGAGCGCAGGTAACGGGCGAAGAACTGGAGCGAGATGCAGATCTCACGCTGGCTGAGGACGGTACGGAGCTCATCCAGGTCCTCGGCGCCGATACACTGCTCGGCGAGTTGTGGAGCGACCTCCCAGACATCTTCGCAGTCAGCGTTGGCGAGCCATTTGCGAACGGCTTCCTCCCGCGAGATGTAGTCCAGTGCGCCGGGCTCGGGCACGGGGCAGATGATGGGAAGGGCGCGCGTGAGCATCTTTTCTTCCCACGCTACAACGGCGCGAATCTGCTCTTCTTTGAGCGCGAGCTTGACCAGCTTGAAGCGGTTGTTGCGGTTGGCCTGCAGAGCTTCAACCAGAATGGCGGCTGCGCGCTGCGCGGCAGAGGCAGGATTGTTGAGTTCGTGGGCCAGGTTGCCGGCCAGCTTGCCAAGAGCGGCAAGCTTTTCTGCCTGCTGCTCGATGCGCGTGACCTCGCGGACACGGTCAAGGAGCGTGGTGACCGAACGCTGAGCCATGGAAGGAATGGCTGCGAGCATGGCCGGAAAGTCGTCGCGATGAACCAACAGTGCCCAGACGGGCGAGATGGCGAGTCCCTGACCACCGTAGCCCTTCATGCGCGAGTAGGGAAGCAGGCCGGTCATCTGGCCGGTGCGGCCAATGAACAGAGCCATGGGGCCGCCGTGCTGGCGGCGGACATGAATTTCTCCCTTGAGGATGAGCACCATGTGCTCGGCGGGGGCCCCTTCTTCAAAGAGAACTTCACCGGCGCTGGCAACGACTTCGTGACCGTGGCGGGCCAACCACATGCGCTCCTCGAGCGAAAGGCCCTGGAGCGGACCGATGTGTTCGATGGCTGCGGCGACCTCTTCAAGCGGAGTGGGGGTTGCGGGTGCGGTTAGGGCAAGGGTTAGCATCCGGTACCTCCGTGGAGCACATATTCAGGATAGTGGATTGGATGCCGGCCTGATTTCCACGGAGCGAAAAGAGTGACGGATGGGAAAGCGATCAACGAGCAGGGCAGCGTGAATGCTATGATGGTGCGGCTTGTATACGGGTACAAGGAGGACGGTTTCATGTTGAAAGCCTTTACAGTGGCTACGGCTCTGATATTCGCGGTCTTAACGGCGAACGCACAGCCGGCGACCGCGAGTTTCGACGCGGCAACCAAGGTCTTTCGGCTGGATGGCGGCAACGTTTCGTATGTCTTTGGGGTGAACTCGCGCGGCGAACTCGAGCAGCTTTACTGGGGTGGGCGGCTGGGCGCGACGGACAGTTTTCCCGCGGCGAAGCCGATGCCGGAATGGGCCTCGTTCGACGATTCGTATTCCAATACGCCGCAGGAGTATGCAGGGTGGGGCGCAGGGCTGTTCAACGAGCCGGCGCTGAAGGTGACCTTTGCCGATGGGAACCGCGATCTGGTGCTGCACTATGTGAGCCACAAGGCGACCGAACACGGTTTCGATGTGGAACTGAAGGATATTGTCCGGCCTATCTACGTGACACTGCACTACATGATGGATCCAGAGACGGGTGTGCTGGCTCGGTCGGCGACGATTGAGAATCGCGGGGCGACGGAGGCGGTGACACTTGAGCAGGCGGCTGCCGCGGCGTGGGCGCTGCCTGCGGGCAAGTATACGCTGAATTATCTGACCGGCAGATGGGCGGGCGAATGGACGCTGAATCAGGAGCCGATCGAGCATGGGGCGCGGGTGATGGAGAGCCGGCGCGGATCGACGAGCCACCAGGCGAATCCCTGGTTTGCGATTCAGGCCGGCGGGCCGGACGAGGAGCATGGCGAGGTCTGGTTCGGAGCGCTGGGGTGGAGCGGGTCGTGGCGCATTACGGTGGAGCGGGACCAACTGGATGCTGTACGGGTGACGGGAGGGTTCAATCCCTTTGACTTTGGATATGTGCTGCATCCGAGTCAGTCGCTGGAGACGCCGGTGTTTTATGGAGGCTACTCGGCGCACGGACTGGGCGGGGCCTCGCGTACGCTGCACCTCTTCGAACTGAAACATATTTTGCCGCGTACGGAAGCGACCAAGAGTGCGGAGATGCCGAAGCCACGGCCGGTGATCTACAACTCGTGGGAAGCGACGGGATTTGGCGTGAACGAGGCCGGGCAGGAGGCGCTGGCGGAAAAGGCTGCGGCGCTGGGGATCGACCGGTTTGTGATGGACGATGGATGGTTTGGCCAGCGTAAGGACGATCATGCGGGGCTGGGCGACTGGTACGTGAACAAAGAGAAGTTTCCGAACGGGTTGAAGCCGCTGATCGACAAGGTACATTCGCTGGGGATGGACTTTGGGCTGTGGGTTGAGCCGGAGATGGTGAATCCCAATTCGGACCTCTACCGCAAACATCCGGACTGGGTGCTGCATTTTGCGGGGCGTCCTGAGACGGAGCAGCGCAACCAGCTTGTGCTGAACCTGGCGCGGCCGGACGTGCGTGCTTATGTCTTCGGCTTTCTGGACAAGCTGCTCACGGAGAACGATATTGCGTTTCTAAAGTGGGATTACAACCGCAACTGGAGCGAGCCGGGATGGGATCAGCTTCCGGCTGGCGAACAGAAGGATGTGTATGTGGCCTTCACGCGGAATCTCTACTCGATTCTTGCAGAGCTGAGGCAGAAGCATCCAAAGGTCGAGATCGAGTCATGCTCGGGCGGCGGCGGGCGCGTAGATCTTGGGATTCTGCGTTACACGGATGAGGTGTGGCCTTCGGACAATACCGATCCGTTTGACCGGCTGACGATCCAGAACGGATTTACGTATGCGTATACGCCGCAGGTGATGATGGCGTGGGTGACGGATTCTCCGCACTGGATGAACAACCGCGCCACATCGCTGACCTATCGGCT
>DASZXD010000051.1:0-48386 GCA_035546015.1 Occallatibacter sp. | reverse complement strand
GTGACGCATGGAGTGATCGAATTCACGGAGCTGAAGGCAGCATTGCCGCTCGTTGCGGTTGCAATCAGGGATGAGTCCGTGCCACCGCCCGAAGTAGTGCAACCACTGCTCTCCGATCCAAAGGCGACCGAAAAGACTGTCGTTCCGGCAGTCTGAGCAGACTGCGCCGCCATGATTCCCTGCTGGCACTCGTTCTTCGTGGATGGATAGTAGCCTGTAGTAGTCAATGCGCTCGCGTTGTATCCGGCAGTAGACGGAGTGACGTTGCCAGTCGGGAACTTTGAGGAAGGAGCCTGCATCTGACCGTCGCTGAGAATGATGATCGCATTTTTTCCGCCGTAGGCCTTCTGTTCGGCAAGCAGTGCGGCCTGCGCCGCATAAAATGCGCCGGTGAAGTAGGAACTCTCTCCGCCCGGATTAGTCAAGCATCCGGTGACTTCTTTTACGATCGAAGAACTCGTATTCAGGTTGTTCGTTTGGGTCGCCGACCAGTAGTCGGTCACAAAGCCATTGGCATCGCCGTCGCTGGTACTTACCGGAGTGTCTTCATAGGTCGCCGTAGCAGTTCCGTACTTAAGTGGCGTGTAGCCGGTGATGTTGGTCAGCGGCAGGGTGTAGGGCTCGTGAGTGGGCGTGCTGCAATTGCCCCAGAAGTTAGAGACATTGGCGGTACTCACGTTGGGAAACGAGAACAGAGCCACGCGGAACTGAGTGTTGGAACTGTTGCAGTTTGAACCCCCGGGGCAGGGCTGAACTGCCTGCAGGAGAGACTGAACGCCAGCCTCCGCGCACTTGAACAACGTGCTGTAGCCTTTGCAACTGCCTGACGGCGGCGTACTGCCCATGGAGGTGGTTGCGTCCAGAATGACCGCCACATTCCATGGCTGCGCAGCGCCCTGCATGGATGCGGTGGCCTGCGAGCTGACCGAAAGCGAGTTGAAGCCGAACAGCTTCATGAAGTAAGTGGGCACCGTGGCCGTCTGCTTTACTTTGACCGCATTCGGGACAGCAGTGGAGCTGCTGCATGTCGATCCAACCGGCATGAGCATGTTGAGACAGACTGTTGTCACAGTCGTGGTCACCGTGCCAAGGCTGCCATTCACATTCTGGTTGCCAGTGCTGGCGCTGTAGTTGGTTGCAACAGCAGTTGCACCGGTTGTCGTGGAGGTGTTGTATACATCGCCCGCAGCCGCCAGAGCCGCGGCGTTTGCATAATTCTGAAGCTGGCTATGAGCCACATAAGCGCGACCGACATCGATCGTCAACCCAGCGGCTCCAAGCATGCCGACCAGCACTACAGCCATCCACGGCAGAATCTGTCCGCTTTGGTCACTGATTGCCTTACGGACAAATAACCCGATAATCTTCTTCATGGAATTGTCCTCGTCCTTATTGAAATTAGTACTCATATTCTGTAACTTGCGCTGATAAGTTGCATGTAAATGTGCGCTTGCTGAGGCCTCCGATATTGATGCCGAAGATGGTGATGTTGCAGGGATAGGTGGCGGCCACAATAACAGGGGTTCCTTGAGCGAGTTGAGACTGCTGGCCCGAACATGTGCTTCCCGTAATCTTCGAACCACCGTTCATGGTGAGCGAAAGACTGATGTTCGCCTTGACCAGTGTGGGAGCTGAACCTGAGATAACTGTAAGCGTGTCTTTACATGGGTCGGTCGTGGTGCTTCTGATGGTCTGCAGATATTGCGCGCCCGCGCCGACCGCCTGCGTGAGCTGAAGCTGATTGTTGAAAGCGATGCCGAACTCAAAGATAGCCATCAGCACAGCCATGAGGATGGGAAGAGTCAGCGTGAACTCGACCAGCGAATTCCCATCTTCTTCCCGAAGGCAGAAAGCGAGGATACCTCTCCGGATGGATCGCCGCTGCCCGCTTGCCCCGCTGAGCTTTGCCGCGGATGCTCCCGTTCTGCGGTTGAATATAACTTTCATCTTCCTATCCTTCCCGGCATCGTTTCAGTGTCGAGCGTTTGAACGATGCCGTCTATCCCTAATTCGGGCACTCCCATGGCCCTTCAGTCAGTTACCTTTTCTCAACTTCTGCAGAAACCGCTCCAGCATCTTCTTGTCGGCCCCATCTGTGAGCAGATTGTGGCCGCGCTTAATATCCTGCGAGTCGGGCAGCACAAACTTCAGGCCCACTCCGTCGTTGCCCCATCGCACTGCGCGTGACTGCACCGAGATTGAACGCTCCTCGACTTCTTCGCCGCAGTCGGTTCTGGTCAGCGTCATCAGAACCAGCGTTCCCGGATACCAGCGCTCCTCAGTCACCACATAGAGACCCGAGGTGCTGATGTCGCGAATGCCATGCGCCTGCGGCGTCGAGCCATTCCAGTAGTAAGCGGCCAGGCCCGGCGAAAGATCGCGCGGAGCCTTGCGCGGATCCGGAGACCACCAGCGCTCCAGCCAACTCCGCGGCGGCCGCGGTGGATTTTCTCCCGGCTGGACCAGAGTTATCTCATGGGTGCGCTTGGCCAGAGTGATCTCTTCCTTTGATTTGTTCTCCAGTTCCAGCAGACCAGGCCCGCCGCTCCATAGCGGCTTTTCGCGGAGCAGAACCGCGCTCTGCACCACCGTGCCTGGCTCGCCGCGCAAATTGGTGATCTTCTCAAGACGCCGCTCCATCTCCTCGGCGATGCACAGCACCAGCTGATCGCCGGGCTGGGTCTGCGACGAGTAGATCGAGTGAACAGGCAGAACCAGAACGCTGGCTGCCCGCGGGCTCGACGAGCTGATGCGGAAAGTCGGGAACGACTCAACTAGATCGATGACCCGGCAATCCTCATCCAGATAGATAAGGTCAAGAGGCGCTGGCAAGCCGGTGGAGGGAATGCCGCGGAACGGCACAATCCATAAGCCCTCGCCCGACCGCAGCGTCATCGTAGCCATCAGTTCAACGATGCCGGCGTACGAAAGATCGGCAGCAGTCACCTCCAGCCCTAGGAAGCACTCCCGGGTCTGGTTGTAGGCGCAATGTGTCCGCGATTCCATAGTCCCTCTAGGCCGCAAAGCGTTTTCAATCGCCGCGCCTGCTCCCACTCCTCCGTACATCCGATCTGCCTCGCGTGTCCCGTACATGCAAATCAATCCCCATCTGCGGAAAGTTCTGCCGTTCCAGGGAAGCGTAAGGGACACTTCGCCCTTACCGCTGTCAAATATCGTGCCGGGGCGTAATGCACCCCAATGGCCGGCCCCGCCAGCGGATTATCTAAACTGTTGGCAGCGCCCGCTTCAAACTATCTGCGGCGCTGCCGGATCTTGCCACGCTCCGCGCTACTTTACCCGTGTGCGCCGGCGCTGGATCAACAGCACAAGAACAATGACAAACAGGACGCCTGCCGTGATCCGGATAATTGTTGTCGTGTCCATAGAGCTTCCTTCCTCTTCCCTGTGGTGTTGCCGTGGCACATCGAGAATGACCGCTGTTCAAAAGCCGGCTCTCACTTTGTACGCTTGTTGTCCAACCCCGCGGCGGCTTACTCAAATTTCTTTCAGTCGCCCGTTGCCCTTAACCCGGCGCTTACCTCACCCGAGTGCGGCGGCGCTGCACCAATATAACCAGCACAACCAAAAACAGTGCGCCAGACGCAGCCCGAATGATAAGTGTCGTATCCATTGCCTCTCCTCCTTTCTTATTGGTTCGTAAGCGCCTTGAACGAATCGATCATTACCAGTACAGCTGGCCCCAGCACCACCAGAAACAGCGCGGGGAAAATGAAAAATACAAGTGGAAAAACCAGCTTAACCGAGGTCTTTGCCGCCTGTTCCTCAACCTGCTGAACGCGCTGCGTCCGCAGCGTGTCGGCGTGCACGCGCATGGTCTTGGCAATGCTGGTTCCCAACTGCTCGGATTGCACCAGCATCGACACCATATTGCGCAGGCTGTCTGAACCGGTTCTTTCGGCCAGATTCTTCCATGCATCTGCACGCGGGCGGCCTGCGCGCTGTTCGAGCACGACGACATTCAGTTCGTCGCAAAGATCCGGATGCGCCTTTTCCAGTTCTACAGCGGTCCGCGCTGTCGCCTGGTCAAGGCTCAATCCAGCTTCAATGCAAATGACCAGCAGATCCAGAACATCTGGAAGACCGCGGTTGATGCGCTTCTGCCGGTTGGATATCTGGCGGCCGAGCCAGAAATCCGGGCCCAGAAAACCCAGTCCCAACGCCATGGCGTACACGAAGAACGCGCTCAGCATGTGCGCGAGGCCTGTCACCAGCGCGACGATGCACAGCAGCAACGGCAGCAGCACCTTCATGCCATAGAAGACCTTGATCGCCGACTCGTTGCGGTAGCCTGCGCGGATCAACCGCTGTGACACCACCGATACCTCGGCCTGACTCTTGGGCAGCACATGCTCGAAGTGCTCGACCACGCCACCCAGCGAAGATCCGGTTTGCTGAATGGTGTCCATCAGCGAGCGCTTGTTGGACTTTTTGCTGACCTGCGGATCAATGACCTCCGAGATGCGCTTGAGCATAGCTTCGCGATAGAACAACAGAAGCCCGCCGCTGGCGAACAGCAGGAAGATCACGCCGAATGTGAGGAGTGCTATCAACATAGTTCGCCCTCAAATATCCAGGTTGACAATATTGCGGATGACGATTCCACCCAGGACCGTCATACCGATTGCCGCCCAGATGAGCTTGATGCCAATGTCCTTGTGCCAGAGAATGCTCATCATTCCCGGGTTTACAAAATAGAGCGCAGTGCCAAGCGCAACAGGCAGCAGGCTCAGAATCCATCCGGTGAGCCGCCCCTGAGCCGTATGCACCTGCACTTCACGCTTGAGCCGGAACCGCTCGCGGATCACGTGGGCCGTCTTGTCGAGAACTTCGGCCAGATTGCCGCCGCTCTCTTTCTGAATCATGATTGCGGTGCAGGTAATCTTGAGGTCCTGTACAGGAACGCGATGCTGCATGTTGTCGAGCGCAGACTTGAGCTCGAGTCCGTAGTTCTGCTCATCAAAACAGGACCTGAACTCGGTGCCGACCGGGTCCGCACACTCGCGGGCAACCAGGCCCATCGCTGCAATCAGGCTGTGCCCGGCACGCAGCGCGCTCACCATCAGATCGAGCGCCTCGGGCAATCCCTGCTGGAAAAGATCGAAACGGCGGTTGCGCATGAAGACGATCCAGGCGAAGGGAGCCGAGCCCAGGAGCAAACCCGCGCCTATTCCAAGGAGAGGATTTCCCCACTGGTTGTAGACACCGAAGGCTGGCACCGCAAAGCAGCCTGCGCTGATCAGCAGCAGCTTGCCGGTGCTCCACTTCACGTTAGCCTGCTTTAACAGGCCCTGCAGATACGGAGCGAGCTGCAACTTCAACAGCCTCTGGTTAAGCCAGGGGATGCTGCTCAGCGACGCATCCTTGCGCAGGTTGACGATCTGTTCCCGCGCCGAGGGCGTCTCCGTGGCCAGTGCAGAGTCGAGCGTGGCCAGCACCTGCTTTGTCTTGCGCGAGGAGCCAATGGCGATGATCGGCACCGAGATGACCGTGAAAACTCCCACGAAGATCAGGATCAGAACTAATGGCGGCACGACTCCTCCTTTCTGCTAGTTGACTAGCGTCTCGCGTTCAAAAATCGTAGGCGGCAGCACAATGCCCGATACACGCAGCCGCTCAAGGAACTTGGGACGGATGCGCGTAGGCTGAAACACGCCAATCACGCGGCCGTCAGGACCGATGCCCTTCTTCTGGAAGGTAAAGAGCTCCTGCATGCTGATCACGTTCTCTTCCATGCCTGTAATCTCTGCAACGCTGGTCACCTTGCGGGTGCCATCGCTGAGGCGGGTGGCCTGCACCACAATGGTGATAGCCGATGAAATCTGTTGACGCACCGACTTCTCAGGCAGATTCATATTGGCCATAGCCACCATCGACTCGAGACGGGAGATGGCATCGCGCGGGGTGTTGGCGTGAACTGTGGTCATCGAGCCTTCGTGGCCTGTGTTCATCGCCTGCAGCATGTCGAATGCTTCTTCGCCGCGGATCTCGCCCATGATGATACGGTCGGGACGCATACGCAGGCAGTTGATAAGCAATTGCCGTTGACGAATAGCGCCCTGCCCTTCAATGTTCGGCGGACGAGTCTCGAGGCGCACGATGTTCTCCTGCGCCAGCCGCAGTTCGGCGGCGTCTTCGATCGTGACCAGACGCTCGTTGTTGGGGATGTACTGCGACAGAATATTGAGGAACGTGGTTTTGCCGGCGCCGGTGCCTCCGGCGATCACGATGCTGATGCGGGCCTTCACGGCGGCCGACAGCACCTCCATCATCTCCGGCGAGATGCTCTTCAACTGCACGAGTTGGTTGGCGGCCAGCGGACCGGTGCCAAAACGGCGGATTGAGAGCGAAGGCCCATCAAGCGCCAGCGGGGGAATAATGGCGTTCACACGGGAGCCATCGGGCAGGCGTGCGTCTACCATCGGTGACGACTCATCCACGCGGCGTCCGACGCGGGAGACGATGCGATCGATGATCTGCAGAAGATGGCGGTCGTCGCGGAAGGATGTATTCACCTTCTGCAACAGGCCACCCTTTTCCACGAATACGTGGTCTTTATCGTTGACCAGAATGTCGGAGATCTTGGGGTCACGGAGCAGCGGCTCCAGGGGACCAAGACCGAAGACCTCATCGAGCAGATCAGCCTGAATCTTCTCCTGCTCGTCGTAATTCAGCGGCACACGCTGATCGGCGATGATCTCCTTGACGATGCTCGACACGGCCTGGCGCGCCTGGCTGGAGTTCACACGCGACAGTTTCTCCAGGTCAAGCTTCGAGATCAGCGTCCGGTGTATCTCCGCTTTGTACTTTTCCAGATTCAGCAGTTCCACGTTTTACCGTCCGTCCAATGGGGGAAAATATTGCTACCTTTCTTATCGGTGCCTGTCGATCCTTCCTGCACCCTCAGCCAAACAGGCTGAAACCCTTCTTTTTGGCTGTCACCGGCGTGTCCGTCTGCCCGGTGGCCGCCCGTGCCATTTGCTTGATGAGCCGTGCAATCGGCGTATCGCCCAGCACGAGAGGCGAAGCATTGATCTGCATCTTGCGCACGGCCGGGTAATCATTGGGAATCTTCCACTGTGCCGGCCGGGTGAGCGCCTTGGTGATGTGCTCATCTCCAACGCCCATCGAGCGCGGCTCGTAACGATTGATCACGATCTCCAGCTTCGGGCCGGAACCGGTGAAGAACTGCGAGATCAGCCGGTTTGAGTTCCGCAGTTCAGGAATACCGGCCTGGGTAACCAGATAGATTGCGGTCGACTCACGCAACACCGATGTGCCCGTAAAGTCCACTCTCGATCCCCAGTCCACCACAACGTTGTCGAAATCCTGGCGCGCCACTTCGAGCAACCGGTCGACAGCTTCGTCGCTGGCCTCGTAGGGAATAAATTTTCCCGGAGCCGCAAGCACCGAAAGACCCGAACTATGCTTGACGATAAGTTGCGAAAGGAAACTTGCATCCAGGCGGTCGGTCGACTGCAGAGCATTGATGGTCGAGTACTCGGCAGCTATGCCCAGGTTCAACGCTCCGTCGCCCAGCGGCAGGTCCAGGTCGATCAGCAGTGTCTTCTGATTGGGGTCCTGCGCCAGCGCAACGGCAAAGTTGCAGGCGATCGTGGTTGCTCCCGCGCCGCCCTTGGCGCCAATGAAGGTCAGCAACCGTCCGGCAGCCCTTTTGGATACCTTATTCACCGGCCGACGGGCTGCAGCGCGTACCAGCGCTTCAGCGACTACGTTGGGATCGAAGGGAAGAATAAGAAATTCACGCGCTCCGGCTCTCATGCAGCGCATGAGCACATCGGGGTCAGACTTCTCCGAGTAAACCATCACCGTAATGGCGCCGCTCGCGGAGATGTTTTCTACAAGCTCCAGCGCATACTCCGGATCCGCATCCAGATCGATCACGACGATGTCGTATTGCTGTTCAAGAAGCCGGTTCACTTCTTCGGGAGATGGAGGGTACGTTGGAAACTCACGCAGTTCGTTGCCTGTCGATCCGGTCAAAGCAGCAACAGCAGCAGCACGCCGCTCTTCACTGGGGCCAATAAGAGCGATCGATAGCGCCGCTGCGCCGATCGACTCCGGATATTGCGAACCAAAATAAGGAGAGGAATCCGTTGTCACTGCACGATCGCTCCTGACTGAGTATTTCGCTTCCTGCGCCTGTGTACCAGCCTGGTCGCTCGAATCGAATATATCCATAATCCGCTCCTCATCCCTTAACGTGCAAAAAATGAAAACAGCACGCCGATGGCAATGGCAGGGGCATAGGGCATTTTGCGCCGCATCGGATTACTCAATTTAACCTCCGCCCGCTTTTCGCCATCGAACATCAGATCGCCTGTTCCTTTAAATAAGTCCCTCAGAAAACCCGCATAAGCAGCCCAGCCGATAACCATAACGCCGCCGGCCAGCCCGGTGAGTACCAGTGCAATCAAGAGCTGGCTGGGGCCGATCCAGGCTCCGACTGCCGCACACAGCTTGACGTCGCCCGCGCCCATACCGCCCATCCAGAAGAAAATGCCGAAGATCAGAAGCCCTGCGCCCATGCCTTCCAGGCTTTGCAATATCCCATGCCAGCCATGCAACCATCCGGAAGCCACAATACCTATCGGCAGAAAGGGCAGCACCAACCAGTTGGGAATACGCCGGCTACGGAGATCCGTGAAAGTCGCCACAGCCAGAACGATTACGGTCGGCCACCAGGCGAATGAATGAATCCCCATGCTTCTGTTTCCCCTTCCCTGTTCGGATAGCAACTAGGTGCAAGCAATTGGCCAACCAAATCGATGACAATGCAAAATGCTTTTGAATTCAAACAGTTGCCGATGTAGCTCATAGCAGGTGTACACGGGTGTTTACTGGAAACGAACCATGGTGCAGCGGACCGTATACACGCTCAACCCAAGCCCCATCCGGGCAAAAACACAGGCCCATTTAGCTCCGCTGCCCGCAGTGCGACCTTTTCGAAACGGCGCTCGCCAAGCAGATTCTATTCACCGGCCAATTGCAATCAACATACGGCAAATCAATAATTTAGATCAACACTAAAATACGCGCGCGGAGGGACAGACTTCCCCTTTTGCACCAACATCTGTCACGCGCCCACGGGCAGATGCGGCACACGCCACGGCTCTCGTTCAAGCCCCATTAATTAGGAGCAATCCGCATACCGTTCATGCGCTGCCGGAAGCTTTGCCCGTGTCAAAATAGTGTCCACACGTAATTACGGCGCTGTTACTCATATAACACCAAAGTGTTACTCAATGGTCAGTGCCCTATGCGTTTTTGCAAGATTTTTCGTTCCTTTCCGCAGACTTAAACTACGGACACCTCTACGAAATTAACCAATCAAGCCATTTATAATCAGTTATATATAAGATATTTTCAGGATTTTTCGGCCAATTTTGCATTGGCCTCGCCACTGAAGGATAAATTCTCTGTCAAGTCTATAAAATACATAGGTTTACTATTGTTAAATCGGACAACTCAAGCAGTGCTTTATATCATTACTTGTTGTCCGTCCAAGCGAATTACCAATGTCGCGATCTTTAGCACTATTCAGGGATTGGCATCGCGTAGCCGATTCATGATTATAGGTACACAGCCCACGGGACCCATCCAGGTACGGTATCGCCGAAGTTGGCAGAAGGAAGCTCTCGAACCCCATGATCAGGATCGGACTCTACTCGGAAGACCGCACGTTACACCCTTTGCTCTCATCCGCCCTTGGCAAGGACTTTCAGGTTCTCCTCGAGTCCGACGGTGAGGGTATGGACGCTCTCGTCTCCACCGGTGGATGCGATGTCATCATTCTGGATCTCTTCTCGCACCGCGATTCGCTTCAGGAACGGATCGAGTGTTCGAGGCGGCTGATTGCGTCCGCAGTGCCGGCAATCCTGATGGCTGATGACGGACTGCGCTCCACTGCATTCGAGCTGGTGCGGACTGGCGCCTTTGGCTACTGCCGCCGCCCGCCATCGATTCGCGATCTCAAGACCATGCTCAACCGGGCCTTTGAGAACTCCACGCTGAAGCAGCAGCTGAACACGGTGCAGAAGCGTATGGAGGAGCCCGGGAGCTGCGACAAGATTCTGGGCAACAGCGCCGGCATGCAGCGCGTCTTCCAACTGGTCCGCAGCGTGACGAATCTCAACGCATCGGTTCTCATCACCGGCGAGAGCGGAACGGGCAAGGAGCTGATTGCCCGCGCCATTCACAACCTGGGCGCACGCGCCAGCAAGCCATTCGTAGCAGTCTCCTGCGGAGCCATTCCGGAAACACTGATTGAAGCCGAACTGTTCGGCCATGAGAAGGGCGCCTTCACCGGTACGGTAGGCGCGCGCGAAGGCTACTTTGAGCAGGCAGCCGACGGCACGCTCTTCCTGGACGAAATCGGCGACCTGAGCCTGTACACGCAGGTCAAGCTGCTGCGCGTTCTGCAGCAGATGGAGTTCAGCCGCCTCGGCTCCAACCGGCTTATTCCGCTGCGTGCGCGGCTGATCTTTGCAACGCACCAGGATCTGGCCAAATTAGTGGCCGAAGGCAAGTTCCGGCAGGACCTCTACTACCGCATCAACGTGATGCGCATCGAGGCTCCGCCACTGCAGGATCGCCTTGAAGACATTCCGGTCATTGCGCAGCACTTCCTCGAACACTATGCGCAGATATTTCAGAAGCCCATGGAGTGCATCGAGCCGGAGGCACTGGAGATGCTGCAGGGCTATTCGTGGCCCGGCAACGTGCGCGAGCTCGAGAATGTAATGCAGAGGGCCATCATCCTGGCGCCGGGTCGCTCTGTCCGCACCGAAGACCTGAACCTGAATCTGCAGGAAGAAGATGTCTCTGCCTATGACGGCGTGGTGGACATTGGCGACTATCAGCCGGCAGGCTCGTTCGAACGCCAGCTCCGCGACTACAAGATCAAGCTCGCTGTGGCTGCAGTGCGCGAGAACAACGGCAACAAAACGCTGGCTGCGCGCAGCCTTTGCATCTCACGCGCCTACCTGCACCGGCTGCTGCGGCTGGCCGAAACTGATCCAGCGTTTGCCGACCAGGGCCTGCGCGAGACGGCTACTGCCTGACACTGGTACCACCGGCTCTATTCCGCTGCGCACCGCGTTGAATGCGATCAGCGAACAGATGGTTTACGTATGCCGGTTATACGCCGGCGAGCCAGCCATGACCATGCCGCTGTTCTGGCGGCCATGAATATACCAACAGCACCAGTTGGTCTCGTGCGTCGGCGCTTCGGCTTCCCCAACCAGTTCCTGGTAGACGATCTTGCCGTAAAGCAGGATCACCTCGTCCCAGTTCTCCACCTTTTTGAGCTTCTCGGCCGTTCCGCATAACCCTTTCACATCGTCGCGGCTGAAAGGCTTGATTCCTGTGGACTCGCCCGGCAGCAGGATGACGGAAGCCAACGCCGCATTTGGCTTGGCGTCGTCGTAGTTCGGGTCATCGGGCAGATTGGTCTGGTCGGCTGCAAATGTGATCGTGTCCACGGCGGAGACGATTCTGGCCGGGGAGCGACCACGATTGGTGGCGACCGCCATGAACCCATTTTCATGGCGGCGGGAGTGCTCTACAGTGACCAGAACCCATGGCCGCTCTGCGCGTGCCGTTGCCTGCACCTGCGTGAGCACGGACTGCGCGGTCTGTGCGGCGGTCTGCGCAGCCTCAGCGGCTGCCTGTGCAGTGGTCTCCGCATAGTGAGTCTGCCGGTCGATCTTCTTGAGCAGCGAGAGGGCCATGACGATGCCCGCGTAGCCGAGGATGACCAGCACGATATTGGCAACCCAGGCGATACGGTCCTGCCAGGGCCACGGCGCCGGGGCCGGGGCCGGGGCCGGAGTAGCGACAGTGATGTGCGCAGGCTGGTAGTCGCACGGGCCGGATTCGCAGTCAGCAGGCGTGCTGGGGCTGGTCACACTGGTTGAACTGGCTGCTGGCGAAGTCGCCTGCGTGGAGACAGGCTGCGACACTGTGCCAGATGGCCGTTGAGCTGCCGGACTAGCTGCATGCGTGGCAGACTGCCCAGTCGGCGGGGCCGTTCGATTGCTTGTCTGCCCGGCTGCTGGCAACGGCCGCTGCGCAAACAATGCGAGCAGCGCAAATAAGGCCAATCCCTTCCGCTTCATGGCGCAACTCTACCATACGGCGGTTAAGAGGCCGGGAGACACCGCCACCCTTTTGCCGCATTGGTAACTGGACAAAGCCCTCCGTGCCATCTGAGGTATCAGCTGGATGCCCTTCGTAAGCCGATTTGTTGCGTCCAAAGACGAAACGCGTTTAATATGCGTCAGTTGACGATCATGCCCCAGGCCTCTTCCAGCATCGCCGCACCCCCCGCCGCTCATGCTAGTGTTGCTCGCATGCGCCTCTCCAAACTCTGTGTAGCCGTGCAGGGTGCCGCTCCCGCCGAGCTGTTTGCCCGGGCTGAAGCCGCGCTGCAAGATGCGCATTTTCTGGAATTCCGGCTGGACTTGCTTGCCAAACCCGCATCGGGGCTGCCGCGGCTCAGGGAGTTCCTTGCCGCTCACCGCGAGGTGACCGCCATCGGCACCTGCCGCCGCAAGGAAAACGGCGGCAACTTCACGGGTTCGCTCAAGGCAGAGCTCGAAGTGTTGCTCGAAGCAGCCGAATGCGGCTGCCATATCGTCGATCTCGAGGTCGAGTCTGCCGAGCAGATGTCGAAAACGCAGCTTGCCAGGTTTCGTGAGAGCCTGCGCGCGGCCGGGACTGCGCTGCTCGTCAGTTTCCATGACTTCAGACGCACCAAATCGCTCGATCAGGCTGCTCGCCGCATCGAAACCTTCGAGCCGGACTTTATCAAGGTCGTCTCCACGGCGCGCACGCTGGCCGACAACCTTACCGTGCTGAGGCTTATTGAGGACCTGTCTCTGTGCGCACAGATTGTGGGCATCGCCATGGGCGAGGAGGGACTGGTGAGCCGTGTCCTGGGCCCGCGTGCCGGTGCGGCCTTTACCTTTGCTTCATCTGGTAACGGCGCGGAGACAGCGCCAGGCCAGACCACGGCGCGCATGCTCCTCGATCTGTACCGCGTGGAGCAGCTCGATCAGGCGACACGCATCTTTGGCGTGGCCGGCAATCCCATTGGCCACTCGCTTTCGCCGCTGATGCACAACACGGCCTTCCGCCGCGAGAGCGTGAATGCGATCATGCTGCCGCTCAAAGTCAGGTCACTTGACGACCTGCTCACCATCACGCGCGAGTTGCCGCTGAGCGGCGTTGCCGTAACTATGCCGCTGAAGCAGGAGGTGTTGCCGCATCTGGCAAACATGGACCCGCTGACGGCACGCATCGGCGCCTGCAACACGCTGCGCACGGGAGCAGACGGCAAGCTCTACGGCTTCAACACCGATGTGGCCGGCGTGGTTCGGCCGCTGGAAAAGCGCATGCGCATCAAGGGCTCGCGCATTCTGGTGCTTGGCGCGGGCGGCGCTGCAAGGGCCGCTGTCTTCGGACTCGTCGACCATGGCGCAGAGGTTTTCATCACCAACCGTACGCACGAGACAGCCGTGGCACTGGCGCGCAAGGCCAAGGCGAAGGCGATCAAGCACGAACAGCTCGCAAAAAACAGCTTTGACGCCATCGTCAATACCACGCCCTGCGGCATGGCCGGCGTGCACCAGGAGCTGCCGCTGAAAGAGAACGCCCTCAACGCCCGCCTGGTCTTCGACATGGTTTATAACCCTCTCGAAACGCAGCTGCTCAAGCTGGCACATTCGAAGGGGCTGGCGACTATCAGCGGCCTTGAGATGTTTGTGCAGCAGGGCGCGCGGCAGTTCGAAATCTGGACCGGCAAGCCGGCCCCTGAAGCCGAGATGCAGCGCGTTGTCGAGTTGGCCCTGCGCAAGCCGGCATAGACGCCGCGCAGGCCGCACAATCGTCAGAACGAAAACTGCGTCTGGAAAAAGATCGTCCGGTTGCCTGGCGTCGGCGTGCCGAACTGGCCTCCGGCGAGCGTCTGCGTCTGGCCGAAGAGCGGCGAGGTCATGACACCATTGGGCGTGCCCCAGTTCACAACGTTCAACACATTGAGCGCGACCGCAACGAAGGTGAGGTTATATTTGCGCGGAGCCTTGGCGTCCAGATGAATCTGCGCACCGCCACTGCTCAATCCGCGGCCGCTTACGCTGCCGCCGCCAGCCTGAAAGCCTTCGTCTTCCTTCTCGTTCTTGCGCGGCCCTACACCGACCACTTTGCTCACGCGCATGTGGAGGATGAAGTTCGCTGGACCTGTGCCGAGGTTATAGGGCGCGATTTTTTCGTTCCGGCCCTGCGGTGTGGTGTCGAGGCAGCCGAACTTCGTCATCACTGTGCCCGACTCGGCGTCTGGCCCACCACACACATCGGCGGCATAAGGAGCATACGTCGGCCGCGCGTTGAACTGATTGTTGCCCGTCAGATCCCGGCCGATCGTGAAGTTGTATGGTGTACCAGACTGCGCGGCAAGAAGCGGAGCGAAGATGATTCCATGCGGAGCTGTGTAGGTGCCCAGCAGGAACATCCGGTGCCGGATGTCAAAGCCGGCACGGCCGTAATCGAAGCCCGGATTCTGTGCCACCGAAGGCTGTGAGTTGACTCCCTGCGTATCGCTCCTGGCGTTATTCAAGGTATACGAACCGTTCAACCCGAAGTGTTTCCAACGAACACTCGCGCTGGCGATGATCTGATGCTGTTTGTACACTCCGCCTGACTGAAACTGGTAGTTATAGACGGACGGAGTATCTCCGGTAATGGTATAAGTGGATGGATCAAACGTGGGAGCGGTGATGTTATCGGTGAGATACTGATGAACGCCCTGCGTATAGAGGTAAGTAATGTTACCGGTGATTCCTTTGATGATCTGGCGGTCTACACCGATGCCGCCCTGCATGTCGAGCGCTGCGCGAAAATGCGGATCGATGGTGTGAATCGATGGGATATTCGACCCTTCGCTGGAGTTGTCGAAGTTCTGCACGACGCTTGTCTGGTTTATGCCGTTGTCGTGGATAGCCTGAATCAGATATGGTGCTCCGGCGGACGAGAAGAAGGAATTCGGAACCGTAAATCGATTGTAAAACCAGCCATATCCTGCGCGAATGACGGTCTTTGCAGGAGCATTTCCCTTGTGGAACGGGCTCCAGGCCATCGACATGCGCGGAGCCCAGTCGGCGTGATCGCGTATACGATTCTGTCCTTCGAAGCGCAGACCCAGCCCGACGCCAAGATTCGGACTCACCTTCCAATCGTCCTCAAAGAAGAGCGAGCCATCGAAGAGCATAGCCCGCGCCAGCGGATTATGGATGTTGGTAACCAGATACTGCGATGGGGTCTGGTTTTGATAGTTCGCAATCGTGCTGTAGATATAAGTTCCGTTCGATCCGGCTGTCGAGTAGTTAGCGTCGCGATAACTGCGCAGACGCATGCCGAACCGCAGTGTATGCCTTCCGGCTGCCGCTGTAGAGTAATTTTGCAACTCGAAGTTATCTTCGTGATCCTGCCAGACGCCTGAGCTATTCCCACCCTTTGTGAATGCACCCTGCACGGTGATGGTCGGCGTAGACAAAGCGGCTGCCTGCTCGTTGCGGATGCGCCGCCACTGGAAGTGCGTCTCGTTGACCAGGTGCTGATTGACGATCACGGTATCGCCAATCTGAAGGGCATTTTCGAGATCCTCGGCATTGATAGCCTGCTCCGGCAGATTCAGTGTTCCGACGCCGTTGCCCGACTGCTTCGAGCGGAAGAACGAGTTGCGCACGGTGATCATATTGTTCTGCCCGATCATGAAGTCCACGCGCGGGTTGATAGACAAATAGCTGGAGGGGTTGGGATAGGGTTCGATGAGCATCGATGTGGGATCGTCGGGATTAGTGGCATCAACAATGTTCTGATTCTGCCTGTTCGTGTGGAAGGCGTTGAAGAAGTAGGCGGCATGCTTGGAGATGGGGCCGGTGATGTTGCCGAACTGGCTGTCGAGATAATAGCTGGGCTGCTCGACCTGGCGAGAGAGCAGCGGATTACGGGTATTGAGCGCCGACGTGCCACCGAAGCCGGAGAGCATGCCGTTCAGCTTCTGCGAGCCCGGCTTGGTGATGATCTCTATGCGCCCGTAGCCGATGCGATCGAACTCGGCGGAGAAGGGATTCTGATTTACGCGAATCTCAAGGATCGACGACTTGGGAGGAATCTGGCCGCCTTCGAACCCATCGATGTAAATCTGACCGCCATTTGGCCCCGCGGCTGGCCCGGCCAGCGCCTGAAGCTCATTCTGCAGCTCATCGGGATCATCGGAGAGCGCATCAAGATCACTGCCTTTGAGCACTGTCTGGCTGGCGTTCTGATCAGAGCTGACCCCGATCTGCTGATTCTGGTCTTCCACCGTCACCTGCTGCTGCTCCACAGCGATTGAAAGCGGAAGATTCAGACTCCTAGAAGCACCGGCAGCGATGGAAACACTGGGAACCCTGAGCTGTGCGAACCCCTGCGCCGTCACGGTCACCGCATAGTTGCCCGGCGCGAGCGAGCGGAAGACATAACCCCCATCAGCGCCTGATTTTGTGTGCTGCGACTGACTGCCGAGCGTGAGCGTGACACTTGCGCCCGGCACAGCAGCTCCGCTGGGGTCAAGCACAGTGCCGCGCAGCGCGCCCGTCTGTGCGGCGACCAGTGATGGAAACACAAGAGAACACAAGAGAACAGCCAGCGGGGCCAGAAGCCTCAGCTTGATCATCATCTTCACCTGTCGCCTCAGAGATTGGGGAACCGCTCGATGGATAGACGAATGCGTGTCTGGATCTGCTTGCTCAATAGACGTTCCAGCCCCGGCCGAGTTAACACAAGCTGCCGGATTTGTGACGAGTGGTTGCGCTACGATTCATAACGTTACATACTGTAACATACGAGGTTGAAAATTTGTCAATGGGAGGGAGAAGACGCAGAACCCTGTTTACATAACCTGCTACCGATGGCGCTTTTTCAGAGGCTTCTTTTCCTTCGCTTTTTCGTCTGCGGAGCGCGAGAGCGTAAAGGGCGCCAGATCAGGCCCGATACGCTTAACCTGCGTCTCGATCATCTCGTAGCGGATCGTCCGCGGCGAGGCAGGCCTGGTAATGCCGGTGGCGGGATCGGTGGAGACATCCGGGCCGCTCGCGATCTGGAAGCTGAAGGCCGGCACGCTGCCTGTTTTCGTATCGGCGGTAAAGACGCGAACAGGAAGATAGCCCTGGATGGGGTGCAACCGGAAGGCCGTCTCATAGCGGTGGTGTTTCAGGCTCCACGTAAAGACACGGACCTGGTCAAAGTCGAACGGCAGGCCGGATTTGGGTGGAGCAAGCAGAGCCAGGTATTCGGGGATAGCGCGGCTTGAGCCGTCGGAGTCTGGATCATTGACGGTCGTGAGAACGTAGGCACCTACAAAGCGCTGACCCTCCGCATAGATGCCTATCGAGTCAGGTACATCCACATCCACGCGGCTCCCGAGCAGCCAGCCGGTATGTCCACTGGTGTCGCGGGCCAGCCACCAGTCTTCCATCACCGGCGGCGGGGGCTGCGGGGTCTTGCCATCATCTGCCAGGTTTGCCTTAGCAGTTTGTGCCTGCGCGGCCACTCCCGGAGGGACCGGCTTGGCAACCGACGCTCGCTCCAGAAGCTGTACTTTCGCATTGCCGGGAATCAGGTAGAAGTGATCGGTATCCCGGCCCGGCTGCACGTGCATGTAAAGTACGTCGCGCAGGGTTGCTGTAGCGGCAACGGGGTCGTTCTTGTGCTGTTCGGCAAGCTGAGCGAAGGCGTCATAGGTCTTCTGGTTTATCACCGTATGCTCTTCGATCCAGCCGATCTGGTTGCCGGCTGTCTTCACCTTCAGAAAGCGGCGGCCATACTCAACCACCTCAAGGCGGTCACCATTTTTGACCTCAGCAACTCGATTGGAGACAGGAGCCACACGGTCGCGCAGGTACATTTTGGGCGCGGCAACATAAACCGCCTCTACCGGCTTCTGATGCAGGTGGTCACAGCCGCATACAAGCTGAAGCAGGCACAACACCGTGCCGCAAAACACAGATGTGAATCGGGAGCGCCGAAAAAACGGGACGAAAGGGATTGGAGAACGTTTGACCACAGCCAGACAGCGTTCATTTTCAGGATAGCATCGGGCTTCAGTTGAGGGGCTGCGCGCGCTGTGGAACTTGCAAGCGCGCACCAAGAGCGTTCACAGCAGAGGCATAGAGCGCCGCTATGGCGCCACAGCAGCCACAGCAATTGCCTGCGTGGGATCGGTTCCCGTTTTCGAGGTAATGACCGAATCGAGCTGCCCGGCGGTCGTTGTGTCGAAGATGTAGGCATCGAGATCGGGGCTGCCGCCCTGGGAAACAGCGATGACAAAGTTTCCATTGCTGTCTTCAGCCAGACCATTGGGCAGAATACCTGCGGAAACCGTGCTGCCCGTGGCGATGGTATAGGTACTGCTGCCGGTGATGGAAAATCCTGTGATGTTGCCTGCCGAGCTTGCGCCTTTGCCGTTGGCGACATACACGTAATCGCCGGAACGAAGAGGCAGGATTGCGTTGGGAGCCAGGCCGCCGCTTGCAATGGGCGAACCGGACGCCTGGGTGAGCGTGCCACCCAGCGAGCTGTAGTTGAAGACGCGCAGCCCGCCTGTGGTGCCTCCGGAGGCCAGCGATTCACCTATGTAAAAGAGGCGCAGCGAGGGATCGACAGCCACAGAGAGCGCCGCGCCGCTCGTATTGGCCACGCCGATAACAGTGGCCCTCGATGCGAGCGGATTGGCATTCCCGCTGGCGAAAGGAATCACGAGCGTTCCGCCGCTGCCGGCTGCAACAAATACGTTCTGATTGTCCGCAGAGATGGCAAGTTGATGCACCGTGGCGTTGGTCAGAGAATACTGCTGAGAGCCTACTGTTCCGCCCGTGTAAGTGCCGTCTGTGTTGATCGGGATTGCATCCATCTGCACGCCGCTTGTGCCCTGCACCACGTCCACCAGCCAGGAGCCGGAAGTATCGACTGCGATGGCGGCTGCTGGATCAGAGGAGATGACACCGCCGCTGTTGCCGATGGTGAGCACGCCACCGGTGCCGATGGTATAGAGGTAAATACCGGCAATCGTGCTCACATACAAATAATTATTGCTGGGCGCCATGGCGATTGCGTAAGGCGCCGCGGAGAGGTTGTATGCGCCAATCTGATTCAGTGTCCCGGAGTTGATGTTGTAAGCCACCAGTTGCTTGGTCGACTGGTTGATCACGTAGAAGTAGCCACTGGAAAGAGTCGTGGTCGTGTTCCCGCCACCGTCTGAACTAGGCGCCTGCCAGAAACCTTTGCATCCGGCCAAAAAGGGAGCTATTGCCAGCAACAGCCGTGCGCACTTCACGAGCTTCATTCTCACTCCTGGGTCACTGACCATGGCGGGCCAGTCAGGGACGGCTCTCCTTCGCGCTCGAGCCTCACAGATTCAGCTTATAAGGGATCGATGTACTGCTGCCTTATTAGACGCAGTCCTGTGGGACCGCGCTCGCGTATCGACCAGAGAAAGGCCACTGAAGGCAGTGAATTTGCCTTGCGGGAACTGGAAAAACTGGTCTCAGAGTCAGTCCTCTTCAGTCTGAGTGATCAGGTAACGCTCGTACCCGATTTCCTTGATCTGGTGTACCTGCGCCTCCAACCAGTCGACGTGCCCTTCTTCATCCCTTAGCAGCTTCATAAAGAGATCGCGGGAACCATTATCGCCATTCTCCACGCACACACGTATCGATTCGTTATAGGAAGCGACTGCCTCGTGCTCCAGGCTCAGGTCAGATTCAATCATCTCTCTGACAGTCTTTCCAATCGTGAGCGACATGGGCTCCATGGTGGGCGTGCCATCGAGAAAGAGAATCCGCTCCATGAGCAACTCGGCGTGCTTCATCTCGTCGATCGATTGTTTCTTGATGTACTTGGAGTACTTCTTGTAGCCCCAGTTTTCTGACATTTCAGCGTGCAGGAAGTACTGGTTGATCGCAGTGAGTTCATCGCGCAATGCGTGATTCAGGTGCTCGAGAACAGTTGGGTTGCCCTTCATAGTGAAGCCAATTGTACATAACCCTACGCGCCACAGACAGCTAATTCGGTCTGCTGGTCGAGTTGGGCCGGCGGCGGAAGCGCTCGTCCAATGGCTGCCGGCCCTGAAAGCCGGCATCCATTGTGTGCCAGTGCTCGATTGAAGGCTCACCCATGCGCCAGCAGAGCAGCACCACCTGATCGTCGAGCTTGCAGGGAAAATCCAGCAGGCCGGAGTCGAGGTCCTTTACCTGTACGCCGATCGAGTCGATCTCTGCGATGCTCTCGCGCACGCGCTTCAGATTAGCCTCCATCTCGGCGCGCTCGCGGGCTACGGTGGTCGCATTTACCCGCATGCCGCCCGAGAGATAGATGCGCTGCGCAAGACTGGTCAGGTTCGACTCTGCCTCCTCGGCGGAGCGCTTGCCCTCAATGGCGCGCTTGAGCAGAGACTCGAGCACGGGCAGAAGAGACTGGGCTTCGTCGAGAGTGAATGTTTTCATAGCCAATAACCTACATCAAGGATACGAAATTCCAAACTGTGAAAAATGGCACAAGAGTGCAATGCGGACTCTCCGTATGTGGTGAGTACAGCAGAGGTTGTGGGAAACGCAGTCCCATTTCCCACAACACGATTCCTGGAGTATGCCAGAGAGCCTACCCCTCGTTTTTGCTTAGACTTCGAGCATGCGGTCCAGCGCGACGCGTGCCCAGCGCTTTACGCTTGCGCGCACCTGGATGCGGTTCACTACACGGCCTTCCACCAGGTTCTCGAGGGCCCAGACCAGGTGCTGCGGGCTGATGCGATACATCGTGGTGCACAGACAGCCCGTTGAGTCGAGGGTGATGATCTTTTTGCCGTGGGGAGCGAACCGGCGCGCCAGCCGATTGACCAGGTGAATCTCGGTCCCGATGGCAAAAGCCGATCCCTCCGGGGCCTGCTCCACGAGCGCGATCAGCCGCTCCGTCGAACCCAGTGCGTCAGCCTTCTGGCAGACTTCGAAACGGCACTCCGGGTGCACGATAACCTGGATGCCCGGATATTTTGCCCGCACCTCATCCACGTGGCTGGGCAGAAAGCGCTGATGCACGGCACAGTGGCCTTTCCAGAGCAGAATGCGGCTGGCAGCCAGACGGTCCTTGGTTTGTCCGCCCTGAACAGGACCGAGCTGGACAGCCCAGGGATCCCACACCGCCATCTCTTCGAGCGGAATGCCCATGGCGTAGCCGGTATTGCGGCCAAGGTGCTGGTCAGGCAGGAAGAGAATCCGTTTGCCGCGTGCCAAGGCCCATTCGAAGGCAGCACGAGCATTTGAAGACGTGCAGACCAGCCCGCCGCGCTCGCCGCAGAAGGCCTTGATGGCGGCGGTGGAGTTCATGTAGGTAAGCGGGATCGTCTCGCCGGCGAGGCCTATTTGCTCCAGCGTCTCCCAGCAGCTCTCGACCTGAGAGATCTCGGCCATATCGGCCATGGAGCAGCCGGCATTCAGGTCGGGCAGGATCACCTGCTGGCCCGCGTGGCCGAGCACGTCTGCGCTCTCCGCCATGAAGTGGACGCCGCAGAAGACGACATACTGAGCGTTGGTCTCCGCAGCAGCTTTCGAAAGCTTGTAGCTGTCGCCGGTGAAGTCCGCAAAACGGATCACCTCATCGCGCTGGTAGTGGTGCCCCAGCAGGATGGTGGTTGCGCCAAGAATTTCGCGTACCCGGGCAATACGCTCATCCATCGAGTGGTCAGGAAGAGCCAGGTAGTTTTCAAGACTGCATGTGCTGCCGGTCTCTGTGGACGCGGCCAGTTCGTCTAAAACAGGAGTCACGGTATTCCGCCTTCAGCCCTGCCGTTCCTTCTGGATACGACGGACGGGGATGTTGAAAGCAAGCTGGCTGCAGCGGATGCACTCATCCACGGGGATGTTGCAGCCCTTTCACAAATGGATGCTGGAAGCGGGCCTCGGATTCGTGAAAACGCACCCGCGCCAGAACCGATCCATAACTTTATTGTAACGCAAACGTAATGTTCTTCAGGGCGCAATGCGGCATTGATAGGATGGCTTCCGGAAAGGATCGCAATGAGTGAACTGGAGCAGATCATCAGCCGGGATGGGGCAACGGCAGCGCCATCGCAGATTCTTGAAGGCTTGCCGCACGAGCTCAGCCATCGCGTGCTTCAGGGTGCTCCTCACTCGATCTACGAGGAGCTGTGGCACATTACGTTCTGGCAGCAGATCACGCTGGACTGGATCGATGGAATCGAGACGCCCTTTCCGGCCAGCCCGCGCGATGGGTTCCCGACCGTTCTCGATGCCGAAGGCGAGTATTGGGAACAGCTTTGCACCCGCTTCTTCGCAGCCAACGCACGGGCTGCCGCTGCGGCTCGCGACCAGGCTCTGCTCGATCAGACGATTCGCTGCACATCGCGGCCCGGAGAGCCCATTCGTACGATGACTGTGCGCGATCAACTGGAGAACCTGGCAGCGCATAACGCCTATCATTTCGGCCGTATTGTTCTGCTCAGGCAGCTGCTCGGGGCATGGCCTCCAGCTTCGGGCGGATACACGTGGTGAGTCTCTCGTAACGGGCAGAATCGCGCAGGCACCCCAGGCCTTCTTTGAGAGTGCAAGCGCGTACAGGTATCATTTCTCTTTATGGTTACGCCTCCTCCAATTGAGGTCGCCAACCTGGGGATGGCCGACTCGCTCATCCTTATGGTGTTGGCTCTGGTGGTCTTCGGGCCGCGGCGGCTGCCGCAGATCGGCCGGCAGATTGGCAAGCTCATGTACGAGTTCCGCAAGGCCTCAAACGACTTCAAGTTCCAGATGGAAGAGGAGTTGCGCCTGTCTGAAGAGGCCGACCGCCGCAAGCGCGAAGAGGCCGAGCGCCAACAGCGGCTGGCTCAGGCCGCGCAAAACGCGACAACAGAGACTCCGGCGACGCTTGCGGCAGAGCCGGCAGCGGAACAGGTAACAGAAGCGCCCTATCCGCGGATCCAGCCGCCCTCGACAGGCGAGCCAGTTGCCGCGGCGCGCCCCGGCAGCGTGGCGACCGAGCCGGAAGCGCCCCAAGCGGCACCTGAGCCGCATCCTGCAGCAAATGAGACCGCAACTGACGAGAGCCGTGCGGTGACGGAGCAAGCAGCCCACAATGGTTGATCCCGGTGACGCGATAGACAAGGCGCGAAAGGCAGTGAGCGAACGCGCAGAACTCCCAGGGATGAGCCTGATGGAGCACCTGGAGGAGTTGCGCCGGCGGATTGTCCACTCAGCCATTTATCTGGGGCTCGGCTTTATTCTCGCCTGGATCTTTCACAACCCCATCGTGCAGTTCTTTCAGGCACCTCTGCGGCATATCGGCAAGTCGCTGGTGTTCACGCATCCGATGGACGGGCTGAATCTTTATCTGCAGGCTTCGTTGCTGGCAGGTGCGATCATTGCATCGCCGTTCATCCTTTTTCAGGTGTGGCTGTTCATCGCGCCGGGACTTTACCAGAAAGAAAAGCGGTTTGTGTGGCCGTTTATGCTGGCGACCATCACACTGTTCCTTTCCGGCGCGGCCTTTGGCTACTACTACGTTCTTCCCGGTGCCATCAAGATTCTTGTTATCGATTTTGGCCGCAATTTCACGCCCATGGTCACTATCGAGGACTACACCAGCTTCTTCCTCTCTGTGATTCTGGGTCTTGGCATCAGCTTTGAGATGCCCATCCTCATCTTCTTTCTGGCCATGTTCGGCATCGTCAGCCCGAAGTTTCTCTGGAAGAACATTCGCTACGCTATTCTCGCGGTCTTCCTGGTAGCCGCTATCATCACGCCCAGTCCCGATCCGTGGACGATGTGCATTTACGCAATCCCCATGCTCGCGTTGTACATGATCGGGATCGGGGTAGCCTGGTGGGTGCATCCTTCACGCAAGAAGGCCAAAGAGGCTGCATCATGATTTTTGCGCTTCTCCGGCCATTTCTGCGGCACTGCTGCAGCACACTTGCGGCGGCATTTCTGCTTTTTCCGCTGGCCGGGCAGGCGCAGCATTTTGACGGTGCGAAGGCCTATGAGTATGCCCGCGAGTTTGCTGCCATTGGTCCGCGCTGGCCTACCGGGCCGGGACACATTAAAGCAGAAGAGTTCCTGCGCAATCGCTTTCTGCACGACCAGCGCGAAGAAGACGCCTTTGTGGCGGACACACCTATCGGTCCGGTGCCGATGCGCAACTTCATTGTGCGCTTTGCCGGCACCAAGCCGGGCGTGATCGTGCTGGGCACGCATTACGAGACAAACTACCCGCTCAAAAACATCTACTTTGTTGGCGCGAACGATGGAGCCGCCACTACCGGCCTGCTGATGGCCATCGCCGACAGGCTGCGCGAAGCCACTGCACACGGCAAAAAGCTTGACGGTTATTCCGTATGGCTGGTTTTCTTCGATGGCGAGGAAGCCATCCAGAGCTGGTCTGAATCCGACTCGACCTATGGGAGCCGCCACCTGGCCGCTCGCTGGGGCCGCGATGGAACGCTCGGCAAAATCAAAGCCTTTCTGCTGGCCGACATGATCGGGGACAAGGACCTGGACATTCAGCGCGAGACCAACTCCACTCCGTGGCTGATCGATGTTGTCGGGCAGGCCGCGAAGAAATTCGGTGATGAGCGCTACTTCTTTCAGCGTGAGATGGCTGTCGAAGACGACCATCTGCCCTTTGTGCAGCGCGGCGTTCCGTCGATTGACATCATCGACCTCGATTACGGACCGGATAACAGTTACCACCACACTGCGCAGGACACGATGGACAAGGTCAGCGCGCATAGTCTGACGATCGACGGCGACGTCTTCATGGAAGCGATTCGTCTGATCGATCAGCGGTAAGACAGGAATCAGGAGCAGAAAGTGGCAGAAGCAGAGATCGGCATCATCGGCGGCAGCGGGCTCTATTCCATGCCCGGATTTACCAACGTGCACGAGGTGCATGTGGAGACGCCTTTCGGCGATCCTTCCGAGGCATTTGTTCTGGGCGAGCTGGAGGGGCACAAGGTGGCCTTTCTTGCGCGCCACGGCCGAGGCCACCGCATTCTGCCTTCGGAGCTGAACTTCCGCGCCAATATTTATGCTTTCAAAAAGCTCGGCGTGGAGCGCATTCTCTCCATCTCCGCGGTTGGCTCGCTCAAGGAAGAGCACAAGCCGACCGACTTCGTCATTCCCGACCAGTTCATCGATCGAACCTTCCATCGCACCTCAACATTTTTCGGGGACGGCATCGTAGGACATGTCGCCTTTGGCGATCCGGTCTGTGCTGCGGTTGCCAAGGCTGCATCAGAAGGGTGTGCGGCAGCCGGTGTGGTGGGCAAGCTGGGCGGCACGTATGTCTGCATGGAAGGCCCGCAGTTTTCGACTAAAGCCGAGTCGAATCTATATCGCAGCTGGGGCGCCGACGTAATTGGCATGACCAATTTGCAGGAGGCCAAGCTGGCGCGCGAGGCGGAGATCTGCTACGCGACCGTGGCCATGGTCACCGATTACGACTGCTGGCGCGAAGGCCACGATGCAGTAACCATCGAAGAGATCATCGCCGTGCTGCACAAAAATGCCGATAATGCAGCCAAGGTAGTAAAGGCGGCCGTAGCCGCCATGCCGCACGAGCGCGCCTGCGCCTGCGCATCGGCCGCCAAATATGCGGTGCTCACGCAGCCGGATGCGATTCCGGCGGCAGCAAAGGAGCGGCTGAAGCTTTTGTACGGCAAATATCTTGGGTGGTAGCAACAGTAAATCTGAATCAAAATATATCGAGAGCGAAAGGACACTTTATGGCAATCACCGTGGTGGGCAGCGTAGCCTACGACTCCATCGAAACTCCCGCAGGCCGGCGCGAGCGCTGCCTGGGCGGCGCGGCAACTTACTTCTCGCTGGCGGCCAGCTTTTTCACCGATGTGCGCGTCATCGCCGTGGTCGGCGAAGACTTTGGATCGGAGCAGGAGAACGTCTTTAAAAAGCGCGGAATCGACACACGCGGGCTGGAGCGCGCCAAGGGTAAGAGCTTTTTCTGGGAAGGTTCTTATCTCGAAAACCTCAATGAGGCCAAAACGCACAACACTGAACTCAATGTCTTCGCTTCTTTCGAGCCCAAGATCCCTGCGGCATATCGCGACTCGGAGTTCCTGTTTCTGGCCAATATCGATCCGGTGCTGCAGCGGCGCGTGCGCGAGCAGATGCCCGATGTAAAGCTGGTGGCCGGCGACACAATGAACTACTGGATCAAGGATCATCGTCGGGCGCTGCTCGAAGTGCTCAAGGGCCTGGATGTGCTGCTGATTAACGATACCGAGGCGCGGATGCTTTCCGGCCAAAGCAACCTGCTGCAGGCTGCGCGCGTCGTGATGGATCTTGGTCCGCGCTTTCTGGTTGTTAAGCACGGAGAGTATGGAGCCACGCTGTTCAGCGCTGCCGATCCGCACGCGAATAACGCAGAGCGCAGCTTCCGCGCCCCGGCGCTGCCGCTTGAGCAGGTCGTTGATCCTACCGGCGCGGGAGACAGCTTTGCCGGCGGGTTCTTCGGCTATCTGGCCTCGCGTGGAGAGTTGACGGCCGGCGCCTGCAGGCGCGCGATGTTTTACGGCAGCGTGATGGGCTCGTTTGCAGTGGAGGAGTTTGGAACGGAGCGCCTGCAGCAGCTTTCACGTGAAGAGATTGATGTGCGCTTTAACGTGATCCGCGAGCTGACGCACCTTGACTGAGAAGCAACCGCGCATGGCATCTGCGGGCAAATCGCAGTCCATGAGTGCAGTGCGCATTGAACTGTGGGCCGTGCTTGCCTGTTGCACGGCCGCCTCTCTCTCCGCAATCGCATGGAGCTGGTGCAATGACGCTCTGCTCAACTACGGCGACGCTGTTGCACACCTGCATATCGCGCGGCGCTTCCTCGATTGCCGTTTTCATTCCATCGCCGAGCTAGGCTCGGTCTGGTTGCCTCTTCCGCACCTGCTGATGGTTCCCTTTGTGCAGGTTTATGCATGGTGGGCTAACGGCATCGCAGGCACCATTCCTTCTGCGCTTGCTTACCTGGCAAGCTGCGTCGGCTTTTACCGGCTGGCACGGCGCTGGCTACCCATGCACGCCGCCGCGTTTGCACTCACCTTCTTCGCGCTCAATCCGAATCTTCTTTATCTGCAGACCACGGCCATGACCGAGCCGCTCTTTGTCTGCGAGATGATCTGGATCGCCGAACTTCTGGCTGAATGGCGTGCCAGCCTCGACACCGATCCAACCCGCGCCAATCGTCTGCAGGTGTGGATCGTTGCGGTGCTCATTGCGTCAGTATGGACGCGCTACGACGGCTGGATCATTGCACTGCTCGCGTGGATTGCCGTTGGCGTTACACGGCTCCGCCGCGGCATGTTGCGTTCCGCCAACTTTTGGCTATGCAGTGTTGCGCTTGCCGCGGCACCCGCATTGTGGTTCATTTACAACGCAACCCAGTTCGGCGACTGGCTCGACTTCGCGCGCGGCCCTTATTCGGCTCAGGCCATCGAACTGCGTACCGCATCGCACGGTCCCGGTCCAATGCATCCGGGCTGGCATAACCCATGGATTGCGCTTCACTACTTTCTCAAAGTCTCTGAACTCGATGCGGCATCCGCCGTCTGGGCCAATGCCATGCTGGTGTTGAGCGCCATTGGTACGCTGGGGGCATGGCTTGCGGCGCGCCGCCGTGGATTCACCTGGTCACTGATTCTCTGGATACCGGTTCCCTTCTATGCGTATTCGGTAGCCTACGGCTCAGTCCCCATCTTCATTCCGCCGTTGTGGCCACACTCGTGGTACAACACGCGCTACGGACTGGAGCTTCTTCCTGCACTCGCGCTCGGTCTCGGCTTCGTTGCGTGGTTTGTTGTTGGCGCAGTGCGCGAGTTCAAATCGCAGTGGGCAAAATTTGCTGTTGGCGCGCTCGCAGCTCTGCTTGTGGCAAATGCCTGGGCCATGGTGCGCGAGAGGCCGTTGGTTTACGTAGAAGGAACAAAGAACATCGATGCCCGCCGTCCGTTTGACAGCAATATCCCGCCCGTTCTGCATGAGCTTGCTGCCCAGCGGCCTGGCGGCGCAGTGCTCATGAACACCTCTGTGTATCCGGAGCTCGTCGCCTTCTCGGGAATTCCACTGCGGCAAACAATCAACGAGAGCGACCAGTACATCTATCGCAACGCGCTCGCGGCGCCCGCTGCACATGCAGCCATTGTGCTGGCCTTTGATGGCGATGAGATCGACAAAGCCGTCAAGGCGCATCCCGAAGGCTTGAGAGAGATAGGAAGATACACGGCCAAAGGTGAACCTTCCGGCACAATTTATATTTCCGATACCTGGCCGAAACAGTAGATGCCGCCGAACCTCAACAATTCAACATATGCAGTGATAGCATCGGGCAAGGAGCCCGCATAAACGCGCAGCCGCCAACATGCGCAATATCTGCTGCAATCCGGAGGAAGATTGATCCCGTTTACCAAAGCGCATGCCTGCGGCAACGACTTTCTGGTTGTGACCGAAGAGGCCGCGGCAGGCCAAGACTGGGCCGCTCTTACCCGCAGGCTCTGCGCGCGCAGCACCAGCGTTGGCGCCGATGGCATCGAATTTTTCCGCTGGACCGGGCCATGTTCCGGAGCCATTCGCCTGCACAACGCCGACGGCTCCATCGCCGAGATCAGCGGCAATGGAACGCGCTGCGTGGCAGCATGGATGGCCGAGGCACTGGGGGTACAGGCGGGCGACAATCTCTCGATTGAGACTGACGCAGGCCTGCGCATATGCCGCGTGAATGCCGTGCGCAGCAACGGCGGATTTGAAGTCGACATCACGACGGGAATGGGAGTTCCCAGTTTCGCGCCGCGTACGGTCACTCTTGCAGACGGAACACAGATTTCCGGCGTCGAAGTCTCAACCGGCAATCCGCACTTTGTGATCGCGACCGATAACGCAGAGTTTGCAGTCGCCGGAAGATCGTGGCAAACCATCGGAGCGGAGATCTGCGTTCACAAGGATTTCCCCGGACAGACAAACGTCGAGTTCATACGCGTCACAGGCCGTAACGAAATTCAGCTCCGTATCTTTGAGCGCGGTGTGGGGCCAACAACTTCGTCCGGCACCGGCACTTCAGCATCGGCAACAGCGGCTATTGTTGTCCATGGATGCGAATCACCGCTCATCGTGGTTGCGCCGGGCGGCGCGCAAACCGTTGAGTGGAATGGCCCCGGAACCGAACTACTGCTCACCGGGCCGGCCTCTCTCATTGCGCGCGGCGAGGCGTACTAAGCATGAGCGGCAACACCCGCGTGATGCGACTCAAACCCGTTATGGCCGGTACGGGAATCAGTGTGGTTGCGCCAGCCAGCTTCGCGCGGGAAGAACGCGTCGAGCAGGGAGTCGCTGCTCTCCGCGCGCTCGGTTATGAGCCAAAGTTCGGCGCTCATGCAGCCGAGCGCGAGCCGCTCTATTTTGCCGGGACCGCGGAGCAGCGCCTGGCAGACTTTTACGCGGCATTTGAAGACCAAGCTAGCAGCGTGGTAATGAGCCTGCGCGGCGGCTACGGCTCGAACTATCTGCTCGACGGGATTGATGCGCGAAAAATTGCTGCGCATCCCAAACCATTTTTTGCTTACAGCGATCTGACCGGCATTCAACTGCGCCTGCTCGATGAGATCGGGCTGATCGCCTTTCACGGTCCGATGCTGGCAGCCGATTTTTATCTTGCCGATGGCGTGCATCTGCACAGCTTTCGCGCAGCACTCAATGGCGAAGCTTACAACGTTGGTGCTGAAGAAGGGTTGCGTGCTCTCAGGCCCGGCGATGTGCGTGGCGTGCTTTACGGCGGCTGTCTGAGCATTCTGGTGTCGCTTTTAGGAACACCGTGGGAGCCGCAGACTGAAAACAAGCTGCTGTTTCTTGAAGATGTCGGCGCGAAACCTTATCAAATCGACCGCATGTTGTGGCAACTGCGCAAGGCAGGCAAACTCGAGCATGTTTCAGGTATTGTTTTTGGCGAGATGCTGGATTGCAATTCGCCGGGCGCGGCTCCTGAGCTGCTGGAACAGGCGATTCTCAATGCGCTGGATGGGCTCGATCTGCCGATTGCCATCGGGCTGCGCAGCGGGCATGTATCGCGGCAAAATGTGACGCTGCGTTTCGGTCTGGAGGCAGAATTAACGGTTGGCAATGAGACCCGGTTGCATTTGCATGCACCTTCGGAGGCGCAGTGACGCAGTCACCCAGGCATATTCATTTAAGCGGCATCTGCGGCACCGCAATGGCCTCGCTGGCCGGTCTGTTGCAGTTGCAAGGGCATCGCATCACCGGCTCGGACAAGGCCGCGTATCCTCCCATGAGCGATCTGCTGCGCTCACTCGGCATTCCGGTGATGGAGCCTTACGCGGAAACTAATCTCGAACCGAAGCCAGATCTTGTCGTGATCGGCAATGCTCTCTCACGCGGCAATCCGGAGATTGAGCGCGTGCTCGATGAGCGCATTCCCTTTACTTCGATGGCTGCGCTGCTCCACGATGAGTTTCTGAAGGGCCGTGAGCCGCTGGTTGTGGCCGGCACGCATGGCAAGACAACCACCACCAGCATGCTGGCGTGGATCTACCAGGTGGCATCGCGTGAAACGCCTGCGCTGGAGCCCTCGTTTCTCATCGGCGGCGTAGCAGAGAACTTCGGATCGAGCTTTCAACTGCGGCCCACGCGCACCTTCATTGTTGAAGGCGACGAGTATGACACGGCCTTCTTTGATAAAGGCCCGAAGTTTCTTCACTACTTTCCTGACGCACTGATCCTGACCCACGTCGAGTTCGATCATGCGGATATCTATGCAGATCTTGGGGCCGTGAAGATTGCCTTCAGGCGGCTGGTGAATCTGGTTCCGCGGCGCGGCTTGATCGTGGCCTATGATGGCAGCGCGAATGTGACCGAATGCCTGGAGCGTGCTCTCTGCCGCGTGGAACGCTACGGCTTCACAGACACTGCGGACTGGCAGATCCGCAATCTGAGCCATGAGCCGGGACGTACGGTGTGGGAAGTGTGGCGCAATGGCGCGCTTTGGGCAGAGCTCGCGATGAACCTCGCCGGCGAACACAACGCGCTGAATGCCACGGCAGCCACTGCGCTTGCTTCAGGACAGGGCGTGAGCCGAGATGCGATAGTCGCCGCACTGGCCAGTTTCAAGAGTGTCAAGCGCCGGCTTGAGGTACGCGCCGAGATCGGCGGCGTTACTGTGATCGAGGACTTTGCACATCATCCCACGGCGATTCGCGAGACTCTGCGCGCGCTGCGCTCGGTTTATCCGCAGGCGCGGCTATGGGCTGTGCTGGAGCCTCGTTCGAATACACTGCGCCGCAAGGTGCTTGAAGACGATCTCGTTCAGAGCCTGCGGATGGCTGACCGCGTGGTACTTGCGGGCGTCTATCAGCAGCAGCGTATTCCCGATGCTGAGCGGCTGCATCCAGAAGATGTGGTGGAAACGCTGAATTCAACGGGTACGCCCGCGGAATTGCTGCCTGATGTAGACTCAATCACACGCGGCATCACTCCTGAAGTCGCACCCGGCGACGTGGTGGCCATCCTTTCCAACGGCGGATTCGATGGCATCTATGAGAAACTGCCCGCGCGGCTGAAAGAACGCTTCTTTGCAACGAGCGTATCCTCGCAGTGAGGACCTGAGATGATCGCCTCACTCGTCCTGCTCGCCACCATGATCGCGCTCGGTGTCCCAGCGGCGATCGTGTTCATCCCATGGACTGTGCTCACCGGCGACGCCACCGCACTCTATAACATCTCGCAGAAGATCACACGTGCCGCATTTTTTATGGCTGGAATTCGCGTGGAGATGACTGGCCGCGAGCAGATTCCGGCGCACACGGCGTGCATCTTCATGGCAAACCATGTGTCGAATCTCGATCCGCCGGCGCTGATTCCACGCATTCCCGGGCGAACTTCGGCTTTCCTCAAACGCTCGCTGATGAAGATTCCTGTGCTCGGCTATGCATTCCGGCTCGGCGAGTTCGTTCCCGTGGACCGCGACGGACGCGTGGAAAGCGCGCAGCAGAGTGTTGCCGAAGCGCAGCAGGTGCTTGAAAAAGGCCTGCACATCACTACATTCGTCGAGGGCACGCGCTCGCCCGATGGCCGGTTGCTGCCGTTTAAGAAGGGGCCGTTTTACCTGGCGAAAGAAACTGGTGCACCGTGCATTCCTGTGTCGATCTATGGGACCGAGGGCATGATGGCCAAAGGAAGCCTGCGGATTCGCCCCGGCACTGCTCACATCGTCTTCCATACGCCCATCGATCCCCATAAATACGAGACGCGCGAGGATCTTTTGATGGCCGTGCGTGAGGCCATTGCTTCGGGGCTGCCCGAATGGATGCGTACGTAGCAGTAGCCTGCTCTAAGGCTGGACGATCGCGTTGTAGCCGTCGTTGAGCAGCTTCATCTTCCAACTGTTGGCCTCAGCAACAGTGGCAAACGGCCCAATGCGCACGTGGATGAGATTGTCGGCCGGGTCGCGGTGCGCCGTCACCGTGTAGCCACGTCTGCGCAAAGCGTTCGTCAGCACATCCGCATCTTCAGCGTTGGAAACCGCTGCGATCTGCACCATTAAGCCGCCAGTCTGAGGCGAGCTGGTTACGGGCGCAGACGCCGGATGCTGGTTCAGGTTCGCAGCCGGCAATGGAGGCTGAGTGGTTGCGACAGCAGGGGTGAGCACGGGGTGAACCGAAGGCTGGCTGGGTGCGGCTGCGGCTTGAGCCGGAGCAGGCTGAACGGATGCGGGCGCTGAGGGCGAGGTATCAGAGGTTGTCGCGGCAGGCTGCTGCCCGGCGTCAGCCGACGCGACTGCCGGAGCCTGAGGTACCTGCTCTGTAGCCAATGGCTTGGCGACAGAATTAGCCGGCTGTAGCGGAGAACTGCCAGCCGCCGGCTGCGCCTTCTCCAGCGAAGGCTGGGAGCCGTGGTGGCCCATGGAATAGCCAAGCCCGAAGCATAAGCCGCAGAGAAGCACCAGACCAAAGAAGATGGCCAGCAGTGTACCCGAGCCAAGTGTCAGCTCTGTGTCGCGACGCACCGGCGCCGGCTTCAACTCCTCGTCGTCGAAGACTCCTCTCATCCGCCTACTTTCTCCTACCTGTGGAAACCAGAATCAACTCTTCCGCTAAGGACCTGTCCCTCCCGTCTAATCTGAGGCCATCTGATTCGACCCGAAATATGCCGTATTTGTCACCACAGTTCATTGCCCGGCAACAGTTCTGGAACTACCGCCAATCTTTTCCAGCAGCGTGAGCAACTCGACCGGCAACGGGAAGACAATGGTGGTGTTCTTTTCGACGCCGATCTCGGTGAGCGTTTGAAGATAGCGCAACTGAAGGGTAATTGGCTGAGTGGCAAGCAGCGCTGCGGCATCCACCAGCTTCTGCGCAGCGTTGAATTCGCCCTCAGCATGGATGATCTTGGAGCGTTTCTCGCGCTCGGCTTCAGCCTGTTTCGCCATTGCGCGCAGCATCTGCTCGGGCAGATCAACCTGCTTGACCTCGACGGAGGTAACTTTCACTCCGAACGGCTCAGTGCGCTGGTCAATGATGCTCTGGATGCGCAGGTTAAGCTTGTCGCGATGGCTGAGCAGTTCGTCGAGCTCCACTTCACCCAGCACCGAGCGCAGCGTGGTTTGCGCAAACTGCGAGGTCTGATAAACGTAGTTAGCCACCTTGATGGCCGCATCATTGGGATTGACTACATACAGCGTGACCACCGCATTGACCTTGATGGTGACGTTGTCGCGTGTGATCACGTCCTGCGGCGGCACTTCCAGCACTTCCTGGCGCAGCGAGATGCGAATCATCTGATCGAAAGGCCTGAAGACCAGAATGATGCCCGGGCCCTTCGGCGCAGGCAGCGCGCGGCCAAGCCGGAAGATGACTGCACGCTCGTACTCGCGCAGAATCTTGATGGAATTCAACACGTACAGGATGATGATCGCGATAAAGACCAGAACAGGAACCGATAGTTCGAACATGGGCTTACCTCACTCAGCAGGGATTGTACTCCAGCCAGGCTATGCCGGCGTTGTCGAGGCATGCACAGCAGATACGGGTTCGACGCGCAGCACCATCTGATCGTGCCCGGTAACGATAAGCGCTGCACCGGCCGGAATGAGCTGGTTTGCAACAGCGCGCCAGATCTCGCCCTCCACCAGGATGTGGCCTTCGGGAGCCAGCGGCTCCATAGCTGTAGCGCGTGAGCCTACCATGGCATCGGCTCCGATGCGCGCCTTGCGCCGGCGCGCTCGCACGGCCAGCCGGACCAGGACGACGGTTATCGTCCCGAAGGCAGCGCTGATGGCAATGGCGACCAGCGGATTCACAGCCATCTGCGGAATAGGCGCGGCAACGAGGGTGAGCATCCCGAAGGTAAGGCAGACGATGCCCGCGATCGCCAATGCGCCGTGACTGCCAAACTTGGCCTCGAGCAGCAACAGCACCATCGCCGCCACGAGCAACAGGACGGCGGTGTAACGGATGGGAAGCAGATTGAGCGCAAAGACCGCCAGCAGCACCATCAGCGTTCCCAGCGCACCCGGGACGATGGTTCCCGGTGTGTTGAATTCCAGGTAGATCAACAGCGCTCCGCCCACCAGAAACAGCAGTGCAATGTTGGGGTTGACCAGCCAGCCAAGCAGTTCGTCGCGCAGCGTGGACTTGATGACTTCAATGCGCGCTCCGGCTAGATGCAGCGTCTGCTTGCTGCCATCAAACCGGGTGATCTCCCGGCCGTCCAGCGTGGCCAGCAACTGCGACTCATTGTTCGAAACCAGGTCGATAAGATGCTGATTGAGCGCCTCTTCTGCCGTGTAGGAGTGCGAGTTCTTGAGCGCTTCAGTCGCGGCATCCACATTGCGGTTGCGCCGGGTTACATACGAGCGCAGAAAGGCCTCGGCGTCGTTCTCGACCTTCTGCGCCTCGGTAGCATCGGGTTTGCCCAGTTCGAAGACCACGTGAGCTGCGCCGGCCTCGGTTCCCGGCGCCATCGCTGCCACATCTGCAGCCTCCAACAGGAAAAATCCCGCCGAGCCGGCACGGGCACCGGTAGGAGCCACATATACGATGACCGGCACATGCGAGCTGAGAATATCGCCCGCCATGGCCCGCATGGATTCCACCAGACCGCCGGGGGTATCCATCTGGATCAGCAGAGCCTGCGCGCCGTCTGCGGTGGCGCGGGCTATGGCGCGGTCCAGTTCGTCGGCGCTGATTGGCTGGATAGTATCGTCCAGTATGAATTTTTCAACCAGCGGCGGGCCGGCAGTGTCTGCGGCCACAGAACCGACGCCAACGATACAGGCCAGAGCAGCCAGAAGGCCGGCTGCTAAAGGAAGCGTAAAACCGAGAGCGCGCTGAAGCATAACTTACTCCTTCAGGGCCACGGCAAAGGCCCTATTTGCTCTCACCTGTGCGGGCCTGAACCTGCCGCAAAAGCTCTTGTGCGGCCTGACTTTTCGGGTCCAGCTTGAGAGCATTTCCGGCATCGTCCCTGGCTTCGCTGAGATGATTTTCCGCCATATCCAGCCGGCAAAGCACAAGATACGCATCTGCCGAAGGGGTCAGTTCCAGCGCCGCGTGGGCTTCTTTGCGTGCCTCGACCGAGTTGCCGGTCCGCTCGCGAATCAGGGCCAGTCCCACATGCGCCTGAGCAGCCTGCCCGTCGGCCGCCAGCGCCGACTGATACAGTCGCTCTGCCTCGAGCAGCAGACCGCGGTCAAGGTAACCTCTGGCCTGCATGGAGAGCTTCAGCGCCCGCTCACTCGGTGAGAGCGCAGCCAGCCGGTTTGCGTTCATCTCATCGACCATGACGGCTGCCTGCCGGAAGGCAGCAGCATCGAAGGTTCTGACGATCCTCTCCAGCGGGTCCGGAGCACCTGCAGAATCGGTCCCTGTGGAGGCCGGCACGACCGCCGGGGACTTCCAGGCAGCCTGCAGAGCCTGGGCCTCGCTGTCGCTGGGACGAAGCTTCAGGCACTGAGCCAGTTCGTTCAGTGCCGCATCGGTCTTGCCGTGGCGTTGGAGGCTTACTGCCAGATTGAAGTGGTAATCCGCAGCGTTGGGGTCAGCCGATGCGGCCTGCACAAAGAGCGCCGTGGCATCATGTCCCTGTCGGCTTACGGCCACGCCCTGGTTGTTGAGCACCTCACCTAGCGGAAGAATGCGCGCCACCTGCGCAAACACCTGTTCCGCATGGGAATAGTCGCCGGAAAAGAGCAACGAAAGGCCGCGATAGAACCCGGCTTCCAGTCCATCCGGACCATCGCGGTCCACCTTGGCAAAGGCACGCGCAGCCTCGTCATACTGCTGGCCCTGATAATCTTCGCGACCCAGCGCCATCCAGGCGGGGCTGAAATCCGGGCTGAGCTTTACCGCCTGCTCCAGATGCCGTTGCCGCTCGGCGTGGTCTGGCTCCGTGATGCCGCGGATGTACTGCTCATAGGCATCGAGGCGCAGGCTCTTGCCCTCGGCGATAAAGGTTTCCTCTGCGCCGTTGAACGATGGATCAAGCTGCCTGGTCAGTTTCCAGGCCAGCGAGTCGAAAACCGCGATCATGTCGCGCATCTCACCGCGCGAGCTGACAGGCGCGCTAATGCGCAGGTGCGGCACGTCTACCACCTGCGCCTCGGCCACAATCTGCGTGCCGTCGGTCGAGTAGCTGCCCACCACGATCGAGTCGGCATCCAGCGTCTGCGCCAGCTTGAGCGAGCTGGCGCGCGAGGGTTGAAAACTCTGCGGAAGCCCAAGGTGATCAAGCGCATACATGCGGTCAGCGCGGGTCATGGGCGCAAAACCCGCCGATGCGAAGCGATTGCTGAGCAGGTTTGCTGCAGCCTCGCGTATCCACTCCAGGCTGGGCTGGCCGGTGCGGTTGTCAAAGGGCAGAACTAGCAGAATGCGTCCATGGTCGGACGCGGCTGAACTGCTCTCCTGCACATCCTGCGCGCAAGCGAGGGTGACAACGGGGAAAAACAGGGGCAGCAACAAAGCAAAGAAGGCACGGGCGGCAACGAGCCGGCTTAAAAAATGGCGAAGAGGGAAAAATATCTGCACAACAGGCTGATTATAGGCTGCTGGCCTGCGGACGGCAGTGCTGCCGGCCACGCATCTTGCCGCTGCGCCTGCGACTTGTTCCCCTAAAAGCTCTTGGGCGGGCTGACCGCCTTCTTCTACCATGAATACGTACCTTGGAGATTGCTCCCCTGACGCTCACCGTTTTGGGGGCTTATATGGCCCATAGGCAACATCGACCGGGAGCCCCGCAGACGACTCCCAACACCCCAGGACGAAAGAATTGAATATCGACTTCCAAACCGGAACGCTGCTGCTCCTGATCGCGGCCGTGGTGGCCATGCTCACCAAACGACTTCGACTGCCTTACAGCGTCGGCCTGGTGGCTGCGGGATTCTGCCTAGCCGCGCTTCCCTTCGCGCCAACCATCACTCTTACCAAGGAGTTCCTCTTCACGGCGCTTCTTCCGCCACTGCTTTTCGACTCCGCCTTTCACCTGCACTGGGAGTGGTTGCGCCGCAATGCCCTAGTGGTGGGTGCGCTTGCCACAGTGGGAGTGGTGCTCTCAGGCTGCGTCACCGCGGCGGGCATGCATTATGCGATGAGCTGGCAGTGGACGGATGCACTGGTATTTGGAGCGCTGATCGCCGCCACCGATCCGGTATCGGTTATCGCTACATTCAAGGAAGCCAACGCTCACGGACGGCTGCTGGTTCTCATTGAAGCGGAAAGCCTGTTCAACGATGGCACGGCGGCGGTCGCCTTTGGTGTGGTTGCTGCGCTGGCCACAGGGCAACAGCTTGCACCGGGACAGGTCGTGCTCATGGTTGTGAAGACGATCGGCGGCGGCGTATTCTGCGGCGCTGCAGTCGCTGTCGTTTCGCTTCTGCTCATGGGCAGAACCACCGACCATCTCGTGGAGATCACTTTCAGTACCGTGGCTGCCTACGGCTCGTTTCTGCTTGCTGATCACTTCGGCCTCTCGGGCGTGCTGGCCACCATCACCGCGGGGCTGGTGATGAACAACCTCAAGTCGATTGACGGCATCTCGCCGCGCGGCAAAGATGCCATCCACACCTTCTGGGAGTACGCCGGCTTCGTCGCCACTTCCATGGTCTTTCTGCTTATCGGCATTCAGCAGAGCCATCACAACTTTCTCGCCGTTTGGCTGCCCACTGTAGCGGCAATCGGCTTTGTGTTGTTGGGCCGTGCCTTCGCGGTCTACGGCTGCTGCCTTGCCTTTTCACGATCCTCGCTGCGTGTCTCGGCACGGCATCAGCACATTCTTTTCTGGGGCGGACTGCGCGGAGCGCTGGCTCTGGCGCTCGCTCTCGGCCTGCCCGAGCATCTGCCATTACGCGAAGAGATCATCACCATCAGCTTTGGCGTGGTTGCGTTCACCATCTTCGTGCAGGGCCTGACCATGACCCCGTTTCTGCGCAGGATGGGTGAGATCAGCTAAAAACCGGCGTGGAGCGGCGGTGTATAAATCCGCGCCTCCACTGCGCGATTGAAACGTATCAGCGCAATCCACATGCCGTGGTCTTTGCGCTTCCACACCAGCGTGCCGTTCAGTTGCTGCGCAATCGCTTCGGGGCCAAGATCGTGATGCTGCCCAAAGTACCGCTGGTCGAGAGCATCGCTCGCCGACCCCAGGCTTAAAAGCGGCTGCGGGGGATCGTACTTTGTCGAAAAGACCAGTGCCGCAGAATACTTTTCCGGCTCCTGTGCAGCCACGGCGATCTGCGCGGCAGTAAAATCCTCGATACCGCAAACATCCCATGGCTCCTTGACGTAGCCAAGCTCGGGGCGCCTCAGCTGATCAGAGACGGGCCATGCGGTCAGCACCGTAGCTCCGGGATAGCGATGCTGGAGCTGTGCGATGCCCGCCAGATCGAGGCGCACCACACGCGCATATTCCAGATTGTCTTCAGGAGCAAATCCATAGGGCGGATTGATGAATAGCCCGGCGATAAAGGCGGCGCCGCAGATTGCCACCAGCACCTGCCAGTAAGGCACACGGCGATACAGCGTATGAACAGCCAGCAGCAGCACAAGCGGATACATGGGCAGCAGATAACGCGTAAGCAACGCGCCGCCTAGCACGCTGAACAAAAGCGCTTCTGCAAACAGCAGAACAGAGATTCTTAAAAGAGCTGCGCGGCCAATTTCGACCCGCTCGTTGCCGACTGCGTCAGGCAGCGGAGTAAGCAGCAGTGCTGACAACGCCATGATGACCGGCACAAACAGATTCAGGTGCGCGGTGAGATGCAGAATGCGATGCGCGAAGGCTGCCAGGATGCGCAGCGGCGCCAGCGTCGATTCAGCGTTGTAGCGCAGATACTCAGGATTACCGAAGAGGTAGCCAGTCTTCGTGTAGTGGTAGGCATACCAGCCGGCCAGCGGCAAAACTGAAGCACAGAGCCACACAGACTCTTTCCAAAGCTTCGTGCGCGCCGAGGCTGTCTGCCGCAGTCCCTCGATCACGTCGATGGCCGCTAGCACCAGCGGAATGGCGACAGCTGTCTCCTTGCACAGAGCGGCCGCGGAGAACCAGAGCGCGGCGGCCCGCGGATTGCGCCCGCGCGATGGCAGCGCGAAGACCATCCCCCATAGTGCGCACGCCGCGGCAAATATATCGGCATGCGCAAGCGAACTCTGCGCAAACCAGATGGGGTAGATGCCCGTGAGCACAGTGGTGCAGATAGCAACGGACGCCACGCCCGTCAGACACGTAGCCAGCCGCCACACGCCGAGCAGCCCAAGCGCGGCTACCATCAGCACCGCCTCGCGGGTCACTTCAGGATCAAAGCCGGAAAACTTCCACCACAGCGCAAGATAAATACTCGGCAGCGGCGGATGCGCATTGCTGAGCGTCGTGACCGGAATCAGCGAGCCCGTACGGAAGAAGTCCCAGGCGGCTGGAATATAGTAGCCCGCCTCGTCCCAATAGTAGGGAACGCGGAGCAGCGCAATGTGGCTGGCGTAGAGCGCCGCAAAGACCACCGGAAAGATCATCCACAACGGCAGTGGCGCATCTGGCCAGGGATTCAAGATTCGATTGAAGCGCAAAGACTCACTCCCCACATAACGGCAAAGAGTTGAGTACGCAGGAAAGGCTTTTAGTCCCTATTCCCTGTTCCCTATTCCCTGCATTTAATTAACCGGCCCGCGCGGAAATCCCTGGCTCTGCGGCTCGAGATTCAGCGGTCCGAAGGCTTGCTCATACTGAGACAGGTTTTGGCCCAGGATGTTGTAGAGTGCCTTGGCCTGCTGCGGGCTCAGGAAGATGCCCTGATGGTTGCGGATGGTCACCTCATCGGGGCTTTCACTGGAAGCAAGGCCAAAGACGAGCTGAAAATCCCACACACTCACGCGCACCTGCACGCTGTTGGCATAGGACTCGCGGTAATCGGGTGTCTGGGAGAGATTCACTTGCGGCGGTTGCGGCACTGGACTCATGATGACTCCAGCTTACCCCCTACGGGTTCGCTCTGCCGAGTGCTTAGATTTGCTGGGCTCTGAGAGATGCAGATCAAAGGCCAGCGGGCATCCCTCGCAGCGAGCCACCCGGCGGCAGTGCACCTTGCCCACGGCCACGGTGAGCGCATGAAACTCATTGAAGAGTTGAGCGCGGCCCGCAGCGGGATCCGCGGCAAATGTCTGGCGTGTAAGATCGACGAGTGCGTCGTACTGTTTGCGGCCGTTGACCGGCGCCAAAAGCTCGTGGCGCTCGGCAATCCGGCGCAGATATTCATCCGCAACCGGTACCGGATGGCCAAGGGCGTAAAGCAGGATAGCGTCAGCTGTCTCAGGACCGACGCCGGGCAGCGCCAGGAGCCGCTTGCGCAGGGTGTCCGTCGGAGCCGCCGCAAGCACTTCGAGCGAACCTGCAAACTCCTCGTCGAGCATGGCCACAAATGCCTTGAGCGCCGGCGCTTTGCGCGTAAAGAAGCCCGAAGGCCGGATCAGCCGCTGAAGTTTATCGAGCCGAATCGCGCGCAGGCCCTCCAGAGAGAGTGCGCCGGCATCGCGGAGATTCTCCAGAGAGCGCTCCACAGCCTTCCACACCGTGTTTTGCGTGAGGTACGCACCCAGGATCACCTCGAATGCTGCCCTGGCCGGCCACCAGTGCTGCGGTCCGTACGCTTCGGCAAGCCGATCGTGCATTTTGCGCAGCCGCTTTGCAGGATCAAGCCGCTTCACGGCTCGCGCTCCCCATCTGGCGAGGACTGGAGCTGAATCTTCCACTCAAGAATACGCGCTCTTCCGGCGGCTGCTTCCGCCTCGGGAATATGCCCGGCATGCTGCAGTGAGATGGAAAGCGCGGCGTGCGCCAGCGGATCAGAGGGTGTGAGCACTATAAGCGCAAGCGCTGCGGCGATCGACTGCTCCAGCTTCCCTGCATCGCGCAGCGCACGCACCAGCCCGTGATGCGCCTCAACATGTACCGGGTCGGCATCGATGGCCGCGCGAAAGGCCTGCGCCGCCTCATCCGGCGAGCCGGCGGCAAGCAGTTCCACGCCGCGCTGAGAAAGAGTATCGGCCTGACTAGGGTTGGTTGTGGTCACGGCTATCTTTAGGATAAGCGTTGAGGAGATGCCGATGAAGAGCCACACTGAATATCTTGTTTTTGAAACCCGCAAACGCCGCGAGATGGTGCACATCACCGATCAGGTGGAGGAGATTGTGCGCCGCAGCGGGGTTCGAGACGGCCTGTGCTTTGTCTCGCCCATGCACATCACCGCGGCAGTTTATGTGAACGACCACGAAAGCGGGCTGATTGAGGACATTGGCACATGGCTTGAAGAGCTTGCCCCGGCACGCCCCGATTACAAGCATCACCAGACGGGCGAAGACAATGGCGATGCACATCTGAAATCCCTGTTGCTGCACCACGAGACCACTCTGCCGGTTACCAATGGCCGGCTCGATCTTGGAACATGGCAACGCGTATTCTACGCGGAGTTCGACGGCCAGCGGCGGAAGCGGGTGATTGTGAAAGTGCTGGGAGTGGAGTGAGGCGGCGAGTCAGCGAGTTAGCAAGTCAGCCGATTTGAAAACTGAATTTGCCGACTTGCGAACTTGCCGACCTGACTCAATTCACATCGGTGATCTTCCGCCACTCTCCGTCAGGCCCTGATGAGCTCGACGCGGCAAAGTTCACCTTCGTGCGGGGCAGAACAACGAGGTCTACGCGGCGATTTTCGGCGCGGCCCGCCGCCGTATCGTTGCCGGCCATAGGATGGTACTGCGCATAGCCCGCAGCGGAGATCCGTTCCGGCGGAATGAGGCCCTTGTCAATCAGTAGCCTCGCAATATCTGTGGCGCGCGCCGTCGAAAGCTCCCAGTTCGATCTGAACTCCGCAGTATGGATCGGAATGTCGTCGGTGTGTCCTTCAATACGCAGATCGTACGGCGTATGCGCGAGCGAAGCGGCGATCTTGCGCAATGTGGGCAGCGTATCCGGCTTCGGCATCGCCGAGCCTGACGAAAAGAATCCGGCCTCGCGCAGGCTGATTACCAGCCCATCATGTCCCATCTGAATGGAGACGGTATGGCTGGCCACTTCGTTTGAGAGCGTCTGCGTCAGCTTACCCTTGATGCGATCCAGGTCTTGCTTTACCTGTGCTGGAGCCAGCACGTCTTCTCCCATCACGATGTTCATCGGCACCACCGGCTTGTCTGACCCGGCCGGTCCTGCATTATCCGCGGCTTTTCGCGCGGGGCTCGGAAAGATGCCAAGCGACCGAAATGCCGCATCGATCGACTCGGCCATCTGCGCTTGTTTTTTCTGGTCGGCAGTTGCCGATGCGTAGAGAACCACGAAGAAGGCGAACATCAACGTAATGAAGTCGGCATATGAAACCAGCCAGCGCTCATGACTGGGGCTTTTGTGCCTGCGTGGTTTCATGCGGCTTTGTCCTTTTCGCGATTCTGGTCGTCGACAAAGCTGGCAAGCTTGATCTCGATCATGCGCGGATTCATGCCTTCGAGAATTGAAATTACCCCTTCAAGCAGCATCTCGCGCCGGCGGTGTCCTTCGCGGATACGGATGCGCATCTTGCCGGCAAAGGGCAGAAAGAAGAGATTCGCAATGCCCACGCCGTAGATCGTTGCCACGAATGCTACGGCGATGCCACGGCCCACCTCGTGAATATTATCGAGGTGCTGCATGACCTGGATCAGTCCAAGCACCGCGCCAAGAATTCCGATGGTTGGCGAGAAGCCTCCAGCCGACTCAAACACCGCAGGCAGTTGTTCCTCATCTTCCATTGACGAGTCCAGGCTCACCCGCATGATCTTGCGCAGATCGGCAGGCTCAGTACCGTCCACTGCGAGCATGAGAGTTTGCTTTAGAAATGGGTCCTGGATCCCTTGCAAATCCGAGTCCAGAGAAACCACTCCCTGGCGGCGCGCCTTGTTGGCAAAGCTCACCAGCATAGCAATCAACTGCGCATTATGCTTGCGCGGCGCAGCAAAGACGTGTCCGAGGCTGCGAAAGGCAGCGATCACCGTAGTAAGCGGAAACTGCAGCAACACCGCGCCGAGCGTGCCGCCAAAGACGATCAGCGCAGCCGTTGGCTGCAGAATTTGCGCCATGTTTCCACCTTCGATGAGCAAGCCGGCCAGAATTCCGGCCAAGGCGAGAAAAACGCCACCGATGCTCGCTTTATCCATGCAGTGCTCCCGTAGTTATCTGTTGCCGCGAACCAAACGGCGGTATGTTTGCCTTTACTGGCCGTTCGGAGAAAAATGCTCAGCCGACTCGCTCAGTTGAGGAGCAAGATCGAGGCTCGAAAGCGAAACCATTCGCTGCATATCTCCGTAGCCGGGCAAGCGCCTGGCCACGGCGGCCAGCAGCCTGGCGCGATAGGCCATGATGCGCTCGACGATTTCGCGCGGCTCTTCACGCACGATCAACTTCTCGCCGTTAACGAGCGTAAGCATCGTGTCCGGAGATGCTTCGGCTGTCTTGATCAGATCGCTGTTCAGCATCATGGGACTGCCGTTGAGCCGCGTCACTTCGATCATGGCCGTCAAACTCCTTCGCAGGGGTTATCGGCTGACATCGGATAAAGGTTAGAAATTTGAAGAGTAACGTGCCCAAGTGTACGCGGCTGGACACATTCCGTGTACCGGTAAAGTCCATTTGGGCTGAGCCGAAGAAGGGGCCAGATGCGGTGGCCATGAAGCCGCAAGCAGCTGCCCACGGTTTTCAGAGAAGGGGAGCGCAGGCGGGCAGCGGTCGCAATTCACGCGTCCAAATTAAGGAGATCCCATGTCCCTGGGTGTCTTGAATAACCTTTCCGCAACCTATGCGGAAAATGCGCTCAACAATACAAACAACAGCCTGAACACGGTTCTACAGCAGTTGTCGACCGGTTCCAGAATCAACTCCGGTGCAGACGATGCTGCCGGCCTTTCGCTTGTCAACGGTCTGCAGGCCAATCAGCAGGCCCTGATGCAGTCCCAAACCAACGCAACCGAGGGTGTAGGCCTTCTGCAAGTGGCCGATGGCGCCCTTTCGCAAGTGACGAGCCTGCTCAACCGGGCCGTGACGCTGGCTACAGAAGCCTCGAACGGCACCCTCAACTCCTCGCAGGATACCGCTGCCGACCAGGAATACCAGTCCATTCTGTCGGAGATCAACAACATCGGTTCGACGACCACCTACAACCAGCAACAAGTCTTCGGCGGTGCGCAGGTGGGAATCTACACCGGTGACTCGTCTACGGCGGGTTCATCGTTGAACAATCTGAACATCTCCTCTTTGTCGTCCTCCTCGCTGGGCGATACGGGCGGCGCCATGTCTTACAGCACTGGCGAGAACGTGTTCCTTAATCTGTCGAACGGCACCGCACAGACTACGAATGCTTCGCTCACCGACACGATTGCCTCCACAACGCTGACCATCACCTACAAGAACCCTGACGGTTCCACTGGCAGCGTCGTGACCAACGCAGCCACGACCGTGGGCGGGCTGATCGACGCTATCAACGCTTCCGGGCGTGGCCTGACGGCTACGTTCACATCAGCTGCGGCAGCAGGCGACACGGGCGACACAGCCACTGATATGGGCATCATGATCTCTGGTAACGTGGGCACTGCGGCAGCGACTACGTCGAAGCAGCAGCTGGCCATCACCACAGGCGGCTATGACACTACGCAGGCTGCGACGGCTGCGGGCACGCTCGCAGCTGACAACTCCGGCGGCGTGGCGACCATCAGCTACTCGGCCACCGGCCACGGCAGCCTGAGCGGCACCAGCCTCACCAACTCCGGCAACGCACAGACTGCTCTGACGGCTCTCAATGCCGCCATCGCAGACGTTGCGGCGCAGGACGGTTACATCGGAGCGCAGATCAATACCCTGAACTCCGTCAGCCAGGTGATCAACACGCAGTCAGAAAATGTACGGTCCGCTCAGAACGCCGTACAGGCCACCGACTATGCTTCAGCAACCTCCAACCTGTCCAAGTACGAGATCCTGAGCCAGACCGGCATTTCGGCGCTTGCGCAGGCCAACAGCCTGCAGCAGGAAGTGACCAAGCTGCTGCAGTAATCGAACACTCCGGCATTAGCAGGACACGGCCGGAGTAATACTTATGGGTAATTTGTCGATAAACACGGAGGGCGTCCAACGGACGCCCTCCCTTATATACGGAGTAAGGAATTTCCAATCCGGCATTCTTCTACTTGGATCGCCGGCTGCTTAATCTATTGCGGAGGACAGATGGGCACAGTTGGCTTGAGTTTCGGGTCGCCGACCAGCGGAGCCGGGTTTGACGTGAGCACAACGGTATCGCAGATCGTGGCGAACCTGCAGAATGTGGAAACGCCATGGAAGAATCAGCTTTCGGCGCTGCAAAGCCAGGATGCTGTCATCTCCAATCTGGGAACGTTGTTCTCCAATCTCTCCAGCGATCTGAGCCAGCTCACCGATTTTCAAGGCATTCTGGCGCAAAAGCTGGGCTCGAGTTCCGATACGAATATTCTGCAGTTGACGTCGGCATCATCTTCCGCCACGGCCGGCACCCACTCTGTGGTCGTCAACAGCCTGGCACAGACCGCAAGCGGATATCTGACGGCGATCTCCAACGCCTCTGACACGCTCTCCGGTTCGATTACTCTGCAGGTTGGCAGCGGCGCCGCTAAGACCATCACGCTGAACTCAACGAACAACACGTTGGCCGGTCTTGCTGCGGCCATTAATGCATCGGGAGCCGGCATTACTGCGAGCGTGCTGACCGATGCCTCCGGATCACGGCTGAGCCTGGTCTCAGGAACATCGGGCGCCAACGGCAACATCACCGTCAGTGCAAATTCCATAGTAGATACTGGCAATGGGAGTACAGCCCTGTCTTACACGTCAGCCGTCACTGGAGCCAATGCCAGCCTGACCGTGGATGGTGTCGCCCTCACCAGCGCTTCGAATACAGTCAACAATCTCATCCCGGGCGTGACCTTTCAACTGCTCTCAGCCTCTGCGAATCCGGTGCAGGTAGTCATTGGCAATGACAATACCGATGTCGAGAGCGCAGTAAACAAGTTTGTCGCCGATTACAACTCGCTGATCAGCGCGCTGAATACCCAGGAAGGCAAAACCAGTACAGGCACCCCCGAGCCACTCTTCGGTTCGCCCACGTTGTCTCTGCTGCAGCAGTCCTTACTGAGCGGCCTCAATGTACAGAATCCCAACGGCTATCTGGACTCCATCTCAGCAAGCGCGGGAACCACGTTGTCCGGTTCGTTCACCATTCAGGTGGGCAACGGCACGGCGCAGACTGTTGTCATCGGCGCGGCGCCCGTTCCTCCAGCGGCGAACACGATTTATACGGGAAGCGGTGTCAATACGCTTGCCGGACTCGCAGATGCCATCAACGCGGCCGATATCGGGGTCACGGCCGGCGTTGCCACCAGCAGCGGCCAGTCGACACTGACGCTTGCCTCGCAGACCGCGGGCTCTGGCGGTGATCTGATTGTAACTTCGGCTCTCACAGCAATAACTCCGGCGGCACTGACCTTCCTTGACTCGGGCTACACCGGCACCACTGCAGACAGCGGCACATTGGGAACGATTGCAGCTGCCGGCGATACACTGATCGGCTCACTCACGATTCAGGTGAGCAACGGCCAGGCACAGACAATTACGCTCGACTCATCGGACAATACGCTCTCAGGCATGATGAACGCCATCAATGCAGCCAATCTCGGAGTTACCGCAGCCCTCAACAGTGATGGAACAGCGCTGACATTTACCTCAAACACGACAGGCTCTGCGGGTGCACTTGCAATAACCTCAAACATCGCGGATACCAGCAACGTTACCAGCGCGGCACTGAACTATACGGCTTCTTCGAATATTTCCAATCTGACCGGTCTGGGAATCAGCGTGAACAATGATGGTTCGCTCACTTTCGATGCCTCCACTCTCGACTCATTGCTCAACTCAGACTTCAATGGCGTGGTCGGGTTCTTCCAGAACGCAAATAGCTGGGGGCAGAACTTTGCCCAGATACTCAACAACGCGGGCTCCGGCTCTTCCACGGGCATTCTGTCGCTTGCAGCCAAATCGAACAGCACAATCGAGTCCGGGTTGAATGCTCAGATATCGAGGGAAGACAGCTATATCTCGGCACAGCAGGCACGCCTGACCACTGAATTGAACAAAGCTAATGAGATTCTCCAGGCGCTCCCATCGCAGTTAGCGAGCGTCAACGAGATCTATTCGGCTATTACCGGCTATAACCAGAACAAGTAGAGACTGCTCTTTCCTTTGCCGATTGCGTTATCACGCGATGGCAAATTTTTACGAGAACAGCTCTCGGCATAAGCCCCGAAGAGACCGATATGAGAGAAGAGTTGTATCGAGGAGTCCGAAGCAGATGAGCAACTATCGAGAACACGCGCTGGAAGGGGCTTCGGCTGTCGATCTTGTCGTAGCTTTGTATGACGGCATTGTCCGCTTTCTTTATGAGGCAATTGACGCCGTGGAACGCGGCGACGCCGAAGGACGCAGGGCCGCAGTCAAACGTGCGCTCGACATCATCATCCATCTGCAGGCGCGGCTAAGAATGGATGTCGGCGGCAGGCCGGCGCAGGTGCTGAGCGAGTTTTACGCATCTGTATTCGCACAGATTCTGCAGGCTTCGCAATCTGCATCGGTAACCAAGTTCATCCACGCCATTGACTGCGTAAGAAATGTGCGCGACGCATGGCGCGAAGTGGCGCGGGAGACGAGCTC